>JAAUQL010000018.1 GCA_012033595.1 Cyclobacteriaceae bacterium
TACCATACATCACTACAATCGACTTTCTAAACACAAAACCCCGATTCCAGCACGCAGTACATGATTTGTACAAGAAAATATCTTAAAATTTGTGTTTTCGATGCCCTTCCGGTGCAAGTTGGGTTAACACGAACAGTTGTCAGACAGGAGGTTAATATGGCTTGCACTTGAACCAGTGATGAAGGTTTACTGTTAAAAACCAAGAGTTGCGTTTCAGAAGTCAGAAAAAATAATGGTGGTAGATGTGCCATAGCGTGTGGATGCGGCTTTTGTTTGAGGTGTCCTTAGTCTTCCTTGAGATAATACGGTGGTTTGATGGCATGATGCTCCAAAGGCATCATCCCGATTATTTTCATCACTTTTTATTTAAAGGCGGCAATTAATTTTGCATGTTTTTGATTTCGTTTGTAATCAATGACGTTTTCCATTTCTGTTCCCAGCACTCAATTTGAAAACAATATCCGGAATCGGCCTGACCTATAAATAATCCTATTATGACACTAGTATGGATTGTGGAGGTCTCTCCTTCGCCTCTTGACACATAGAGCGCTGTTCGCAAAAAAAAGTGGTTTTTATTTCTCGGTTTTAACGTTAGCTATCTGCACGATCAATTTTTGCATGAGTAGAATGTTGTAAACTTCGGATGAAAAAACATTGAAAAGTGAAAAAAAGTGTTTATATAGCATTGAAATAATTATATTTGACAAGAATACAAGAGCGTATATCCACCTGCTTTGACTGCAAGGTGTCAAAATAATAAAATAGATAATTTTTTTGGTTGTTTGGTTGATGTTGAAAAGGGGAGACGTTTAGTTTCCCTTTTTCATTTTGATTCTCATTCTCATCCCTCTTTCTTTCGGTTTTTTTGATTAAGTTAGATTCTTAAATTCAGCTATTATTTTTTAGCTGGCTACTTCTTCATTTTCAATGAATGACCAATATGAGTAAGAAACATATACCTAAGATTGTACAGGATGATCCATGGCTGACGCCTTATCAGGATGAAATTGCAAATCGAATTTCAAGATTCAATTCAATTAAGAAGAGCATCACCGAGCAATCGAAGAGCTTAAAATCTTTTGCTTATGCCTATAAAACCCTGGGTATTAATTTTAACAAAAAAGATAATGGATGGTACTACCGCGAATGGGCTCCGGAGGCTAAATCGCTTGCACTCATAGGGGATTTTAATCATTGGGACAGATCCGCGCACCAATTGACCCGAAGGTCGGATGGAATATGGGAAATTTTTGTACCTGCCCATCAGCTCAAGGAGGGTGATTTGGTCAAGGTGCATATAGTCTCGAATAATGGATCGCATGATCGTATTCCGGCGTATATTTTTAGAGTAGTGCAGGACGAAGTTTCGCATGATTTTGCTGGTCAGGTTTGGGATTTAAACCGGGGTTATCAATGGTCTGAAACAGACAAAGCCTTGAGTATTGCCAGAGAATCTCCCATAATCTACGAGGCGCATGTAGGCATGGCTCAGGAAAAGGAAGGCGTAGGAACTTTCAATGAGTTTACCGATTTGGTATTGCCTCGTATCTTTGAACTTGGCTACAATACCATTCAATTAATGGCCATACAGGAGCATCCTTATTATGGTTCATTCGGTTATCATGTTTCCAATTTCTTTTGTGTGTCTAGCAGGTTTGGTACTCCCGAAGATTTTAAACGATTGGTAGATACTGCTCATAAGATGGGCATTGCCATCATTATAGATTTGGTGCATTCGCATGCAGTAAAAAATTTTTCTGAAGGGCTCAATGATTTTGATGGCTCTGGTCACCAGTATTTCCACGAAGGAGGGAGAGGCTACCATAGCCAGTGGGATTCGAAATTGTTTGATTATGGTAAAATGGAGGTATTGGAATTTCTGCTATCGAATATTCGCTTTTGGATAGAGGAGTACCACGTCGATGGATTCAGGTTTGATGGCATTACTTCTATGCTATATCATCATCATGGCGATTTTATGGATTTTGACCACTACGACAAATATTTTTTGAGTGGCGTAGATTGGGATGCGCTAAAATATCTGCAATTGGCCAATGATCTGGTGCATCAACTAAATAAAGATGCATTGACTATAGCTGAAGACATGAGTGGAATGCCCGGGCTTTGCCGCGAAATAAAGGATGGAGGTATAGGGTTCAATTACCGATTGGGCATGGGCATACCAGATTTTTGGATTAAATACCTCAAGGAAAAAAGAGATGAAGATTGGAATATTCATGAACTTTGGAGTGTGATGACCAACAGAAGGTATAGTGAAAAAACTGTAGCCTATGCCGAGTCGCACGATCAGGCTATTGTTGGCGACAAAACCATCGCGTTTTGGCTGATGGACAAAGAAATGTATTTTCATATGCAGACCGGAGATCAAAATGTGGTGATAGACCGGGGCATTGCACTGCATAAAATGATTCGATTATTCACTGCCAGCTTGGGAGGGGAGGCATATCTCAATTTCATAGGCAACGAATTTGGCCATCCGGAGTGGATAGATTTTCCAAGAGAAGGAAACAACTGGAGCTTCCGATATGCAAGAAGACAATGGTCGTTGGCAGATAATGAAAACTTAAAATACAAGTTTCTACATTTGTTTGATAAGCGAATGGTTGCCCTGTTAAAAGACTATCGAATACTTTCCGCGCTGGGTCCCCGTCAGCTTAACATGGATGAATTCAATAAGGTAATCATATTTGAGCGAAACAATTTGATCTTTGTTTTCAATTTCCATCCGGACAGATCCATTATGGATTATAGATTTCCGGCATTGGGCAAAGGCAACTATAAAGTGATTTTTTGCACTGATGATGCCGAACTTGGCGGTTTTGCACGTGTAGATACTTCCATAATCTATCCTTCTTTTTCAGACGACACACTAAGTATTTATTTGCCAAATCGCACCGCCCTCGTTTTGCAGAAACAATAGCAAAACGACATTTTTGAATACAGCAATCAGAACTTAGTGGAAATTCTCTGTTTGTCTGTGTTTTTTAAAAATAATTATCTTTGTAACAAAATTGGTTCATGACAATGAATCAAATAGGGTGTTTTGAATATTTCATGGATTATTTGGATAGGATCATTTTATGTTTCTCCCTGGCTGTTTTTATGGCCTTCCAATCTGTGGCACAAGCCATTGAAGTTCGAACCTATCATGATGACAGCAGAACGCACTTAAAAGAACTTTTTTATATTTCCGATTCAGCCACTTCTATTTTATCCGGACCTTATAAATCATATTATTTGAGCGGAGCACTGGAAAAGGAAGGGTTCTACAAAAACAACTATCCCGACAGTTTATGGAAATACTATTTTGAAAATGGCCGTTTGAAAATGAGGGGAACGCTAAAGTATGGCTCAAATCATGGATTATGGGAGTATTTTTTTGAAAATGGAAATCTGAACATGGCAGGGATGATCATGGACGCCAAGAGAGAAGGGACGTGGAGGTTTTACTATGAAAATGGAAATTTGAAATCGCAAGGAAATTATAAGACCAACAAAAAGGATGGGATATGGAATTATTTCTATGAAGAAGGAGAATTAAAAGCCCAGGCCTTTTATCAGGAAGATGAAGGCATATACAAAGAGTTTTATTCAGATGGCAAGCTAAAGGCTGAGGGCTTAAACAAAGATGGCCAAAGCGACAGTACCTGGGTTTTTTATCATGAAAATGGGAATGTTAAAGCCATTGGAAACTATGAAAGGGGAAAATGTGAGGGGCATTGGGTGTACTATTTCAACAATGAAAAAAAATCTGCAGAAGGTAATTATCAAAATGGGACAAAAGAGGGCAAGTGGATTTATTATCATGAAAATGGTGAAGTCAGTTCTGAAGGTGCCCTTAGGGATGGAAAAAAGGAAGGTTATTGGAGAATATTTGGCAAAGATGGATCGTTCAAAGCCGATGGCCTCTTTGAACAGAATGAAGGCAAATACACCGAATATTATGAATCTGGCAAAGTAAAGTCCGAAGGCCAAATCGTTGACGGCAAAAATGATGGAGTGTGGACATATTACTATGAAGATGGCACCAAGGAAGGAGCGTGCTATTATACCCTTGGAAATGGAAGCTATACAGGTTATTACAAAGATGGAAACATCAAAATGAAAGGCAAAGTCGAAGGGGGTGTAAATGTGGGTATATGGGAATTGTACGACAAAGATGGGGATGTGGCAGGATACTATCGACCTTACTATGAAGACGAACGGCCAGTGTATAAATTGGTCGAAAAGAAGAAGGTACCAAGAGGAGATTATGTGAAGCCGGCTTATAAATACAAAAGTTATAAGTCAAAATATTTCGATCCGGTGATCAATGAGTACAAAGGGGTAATAGTGGCCACCAATCCGATTGCTCCTTTTCTGGGACAATTGCCTCTTTCCGTAGAATATTATATCGAAGAAAGATTGGGGTATGAATTACAAGCCGTACTATTAAGGCAACCATTTTTTACTAAAGATGAAAGCGTTAGTATAAATGATGTCTACAAGCGAGGTTTTAATGTATCGCTAAGGCAAAAATTTTACCATCCGGAGGGAAAATTGGGCATGTTTTATTTTGGACATGAAGTCCGTCTCACATCTTTAAAGCACTTTGCCAATGTTATTGACTCTATTGCTGTGCCTGCTGTCAAGAATAAAATAAATACAAAAGAGACGAAATTTGAATACGCATTTTTTGTGGGCGACCGCTGGATGCGATTGTTGGGAGACCGGTATAACAATAACTCTGTAGGATTTACATTAGATGCCTTCCTTGGCTTTGGTTTCGGATATCGCCTTTATCAAAAGAACTATCCCGGCAACGCAGTATACGATTTGTTGTTTGAAGACACGAACGCATCAAAGTTTGCGATTTCTCCCAGAATAGGCATCAATGTCGGATTTATATTCTGATATGCGTGACCTATTATTTTTTGAAAATAAGCCGGTAATAATTCAACTAGCAAATAAGCGCGTTAAGCGCAACTTAGTCCATAATCAATTGATAATCATTCCCATACGCACACGTTATTATATGGAGACGGTGCAGTTATATTAAGACTGATTTTAAATAGTGCAAATTTCAGGAAAACCTGATTTAGATCATGTTTTGTGAGAAGGCAGACCCTTATCTTTGAATTACTTTTTAAGCGATACAACAATTATTATTTTTTAAGCTATACCAAGTCACAAGGTGAGTGATGTCTGACAAGAGGTCTTTCACTTTGTGGCTATTTTTTTTACACGAAAAAATCCTCTGATAGGTTGCGAATAATAAAAAAAGCCCATCGAAAAATCGACGGGCCAAATGGTATTTTTTACATTTATGCTGTATTATCTTACATAAACTATTTGCAAGGCTTTATTTCACCTGTGCAGTTTCACTAAGTAAAATTTCCTCGATTGCTTTCTTTAAAGACGCTTTAGGCAAAGCGCCTTGCGCCATTTGAGGCTGTCCGTCGGTCGGACAAAAAAGAAGCGAAGGAATACTCCTTATGCCAAATGCAGCCGCAAGTTCTTGCTCAGCTTCTGTATCGATTTGATAGATGTTTATTTTACCTTCATATTCCTTCGAAAGCTCTACCAAAATAGGATGAACCATCTTGCATGGTCCACACCAATCTGCATAGAAATCGATGAGGCAAGGCAATTCTCCTTCGTATTTCCATTCTTTGTTTTGCTCGTAATTGAATACTTTTTTCAGGAACTGATCTTTTGTTAATTTTTCCATTTTCGATTTTTCTAAATTTACTTCAACATCGCTTTTGTTCTCCTCTTGTATCGACAGCACTTTGCCGTTCGATATGGTAAATATGGCGCCTAATGATATTACTGCCAAGGCAATGGCTGCCATTCCATAGTTTCTAAGTTTCATTCGTTTTAATTTACAGTCAAATATATGAACAAATAAACATATAAACAAAATGTCATATATCCTTTGACGATATTATGAAAAAAAAGTTTCGAGTATTCAACAATTATTCTAAATCCAACGTATTTTCAGCGCGTGTTTTTGATAGAAATAGAAAAGAATGAAAAAAATTTTTGTGGTAAGACATGCCAAGTCTAGTTGGGACGAACCTGAATTAGAAGACTTTGACAGACCCCTGAATAAAAGAGGGAAAAAATCAGCGCCAGAAATGGGCAAGCGCATGCAACAGCGCGGAATAGCGCCGGATTTACTCATTAGTTCGCCAGCAAAAAGAGCCTTTGCCACTGCCAAACTCATTGCCAGGGAGTTGTCCATTTCTCCGGAGAAAATACAGAAAGAACCACGTTTTTATGAAGCCACCATCCCCGATTTTGTAGGTGTATTGCAAAGCCTAAGCGATGAAGTGAATACAGTCATGATTTTTAGCCATAATCCGGGGCTCACTGATTTGGTGAATTATTTATCTGATGCCGGAATTTTCAATGTACCCACCTGTGGTATAGCGGAAATTGACCTAGACATAGCTGGCTGGAAGGAACTGGACAAACGCAAGGGCAGGTTGGTTTTATTCGATTATCCTAAATGGATTGCAGGTTCTTTTAATTAGAGCCAGGATCAATGTTTTTGGCTTTAGCTATACTATAAACAGGCCAAATAAGGTTAAAGTAAAAATGATTGCTCACAAGTAATCAATTCAATCTTTAATCCTTTATTTTTGTTGTCCAATTTGACCCCCTGGATTATTAGGGTTTATGAGCATATAGATTCCTCTAATAAATTTGTTTTTGCTGTTTATGAAAAATTACCACTACCTATTTTTTTTGGTTATCCTCATTTTTGTCCGCAGCAATGTAGCCTTTTCCGGCACGTTGGCGCTTGATTCAGTTGGTTTGGTGAACAAAAATGGAGGCAAATATATAGTGCATGAGGTAATAGCCGGGGAAACGCTTTTTGCACTTTCAAGGAAATACGGTGTCGATACACAGGCCATCAAAGACGCCAACAGCGATGATGTTTCTAACCTGGCTATTGGCCAGCGCGTTTTAGTGCCTTTTCGAAAAATAGATGAACAAAAGTGGGAAATCCATAAGGTAAAACCATCTGAGACACTATTTTCTATTTCACGACAGTACGATGTCAAAGTCGATGATTTAATCAAGTGGAACAACTTAACTGACAACAGCATTTCCATAGGTCAAATGCTAAAAGTATCCTTTAAATCCGGTAGCGATATAGATATAGAGCGGAATATTGACAATGAAAAGCGAAGGACACATTTGGTGGAAAAATCACAGACGCTATATGCGATTTCAAGAATGTATCAGGTAACGCCAGCCCAATTGAGGTCGTGGAACAAGCTAAGCAGCGACGAGCTTAACATCGGTCAGGTATTGGTGGTATCGGAAGAGGCAGATGAAGTTGATAAATCATCTAATTCGTCAATGCTGCCAATAAACAAGCAAGAGAAGCAACCTGCCGACAAAATACCAAGTGCGGGTGCCACAACTCCTGCTCAAACACTAGTGAGCGCAGAGACCGTCAAGACTACTGAACCTAAAACCATAGAGGAGTCGGATATGCCTGCGGAAAAGGTTGTTCAAAAGGGGTTTGCAGAAGTGATAGACAATAGTAATGAAACCAAAAAATATCTGGCTTTGCACCGCGACGCCCAAATTGGCACCATCATGCAGGTAAGAAATGAAATGAACAATCAAAGTGTCTTTGTGCGAATAGTCGGTACAATTCCCGCTACTGGTGACAATGCCAAAGTAATCCTGAAAATATCGAAAAAAGCATATGACCGGCTTGGGGCAGTTGATAGCCGTTTTCCGGTGGAAGTGTCGTATATTCCTTAATGGAATTAGTCTTGCATCAAGAGCAGATCAGGGACTTGCTTGAAGGCGGGTATGAAAAATATAATTCAGCTTCTTTCATCAAAGATGATCCTATATGCGTTCCTCATCTCTTTGCCAAATTACAGGATATTGAAATAGCCGGGCTTTTTGCAGCCATTCTGGCCTGGGGTCAACGAAAGACCATTATTGACAAATGCACACACCTGATGCAACTGTTTGATTTTGCGCCACATGATTTTATCCTCAACCACACAGAAAGTGATTTGAAAACACTTGAGAAATTCAAGCATCGCACGTTCAACTCCACCGATCTTCTTTATTTTGTAAATTTTCTCCAAAGGCACTACCGGCAGCACAACTCGTTGGAAACGTTATTTTCACCAATAGATAAGATGGCAGAAAACACCAGAACGAGTATTTTGCGGTTTCATACGGCGTTTACATCACCATCATGTTTTCCGATGAGAACGGGCAAGCACGTGGCAAGTCCGTCAAAAAAATCTGCATGCAAGCGTATTAATATGTTTTTGCGGTGGATGGTAAGAAAAGACGCTTCAGGAGTGGATTTTGGGTTATGGCAACATATCAAACCGCATCAGTTGGTCTGTCCCTGCGATGTACATGTGGTGCGAATAGCCAGAGAATTGAAATTGGTTACCGGCAAGCTTGTCAATTGGGACATGGCTGAGGAGCTGACTGCAAACCTGAAAATCTATGATGCGCAGGATCCGGTCAAATACGATTTTGCGCTATTTGGAATGGGTCTGAACAAAGATTTTTATTGAGTTATCATCAGTTTCCCCAGGTCGAAGGAAATTCTCTCCATTGCCTCAATTTCGAAATTTGTTCCTCATCTATATATTTCAACTTTAATGCTTCATCAATCAATGAAGAGTAATTGCTTAGGGAAATAAGTTTGACGCCAGCTCGGGAAAAATTGTCTTCAGCTACCGGGAAACCATACGTGAAAATAGATAACATGCCGAGCACTTCAAGCTGGTTTGCTCTCAGCGCTTCAACAGCCTTCAGTGAACTTCCGCCGGTTGACACCAGGTCTTCGATGACTACCACCTTTTGACCGGGCGTGATTTTTCCTTCAATCATGTTTTCCATGCCATGGCCCTTGGGTTTAGACCTGATGTAAATGAAAGGCACGTTGAGATCGTCTGCTACCAATGCCCCCTGAGGGATTCCCGCTGTAGCAACTCCTGCTATGGCTTCTATGCTATCAAATGCTTGTTTGATGGTGTCTGATAGCAAGCGCTTGATATGCGTTCTCACCTCCGGATAAGACAATGACAATCTGTTGTCGCAATAAATAGGCGATCTCCAGCCAGATGCCCAGGTAAATGGATGGTCAACATTGAGTTTTATCGCATTGATTTCCAATAACTTCCTGGCAATTACACTGGCGGTATCATTCATAGTAAAATAGTTTTTCTTTTTTTCAAGGCACAAAAATATGAAATATGATTTCTAAACCCGAATAATTTTATTTCTTGCGATTATTCTTTATTCGCATGAAGATATTTATCAAGGATATCCCGGTAGTCATCATTTCATCCCACGACTTTATCAAAAGTTCGAATTACGATAATATATATCAGGGCGATGTGGTTAAGTTGGATTCTTCCCTTTTGCTGGGGGAAGTATTGATCAAAAATGCCAAGGTGGAGTTGATCGATAAGTTTATGGTGCTATTGAAGCAAAACACGATCAAAAAGCTGGAGGAAATCACCTTTTCGGTCGATGACTATGATGCCGTGATCGGATACATCAAAAAAGGATATACTATTATAAAAGCTGCCGGTGGATTGGTGGTGAATGAGGGTGAAGTTCTGCTGATTTCAAGACTCAAAAAGTGGGATTTACCCAAAGGTAAGCTTGATAAAGGGGAAAAAATAAAGGCTGCGGCAGTACGGGAGGTAGAAGAGGAATGCAACATTAAGGTGAAATTGGGTAAGAAAATTTGCCATACCTGGCATACTTATAAGCAAAATGGCCGACGCATACTCAAAAAGACTTATTGGTACAAAATGTACCTTATTGATGGATCTAAAATGAAGCCCCAGGCCGAAGAAAATATTGAGGATATCAAATGGATGAATGAGGTGGAGCTTAAAGAGGCCTTATACAATACTTACCCCTCTATCCGCGATGTTTTCCGTCATTATTACCTGATGGATTGACGGTCACTTACAGCTCATAGGGGATATACTGGCTTACATCTCCGCCATATATGTGTACTTCGCGGATAATGGTGGAACTGATAAAGGCAAAGCGGGGTGAGGTGATCAAAAATACCGTTTCCAGGCCATTGTAGAGATCTTTGTTTACCATGGCTATGCTGTTTTCATATTCAAAATCTGTGGTGTTGCGCAAGCCTCTTAGTAAAAACTGAGCCTTTTGGCTATTAGCGTAGGTAGCTGTAAGACCAGAATACTTATCGACCCTGATGTTGTCGTAGCCGGTGAAGCAACCACTGATTTTTTCCAGCATAAAGTCCAGGTCGAAATATCTCTTTTTTTGCGAATTGTAGCCTATGGCTATGATTATTTCATCGAAAATATTCAAACCCCTGAGCACGATATCTTCGTGACCTTTGGTGAATGGATCGAATGAGCCGGGGAACAACGCGATTTTTTTCATGACAGCCTAGTTTGATGTTTCGATAGAAAACAAATCAAAATATTGATGGTCCAACAGCTCATCAAATACATAACTGAAATTCATCAATTGTGGTCTGTTTCCCAGGCTTATGCCGGGAATGCTTTTTTTCAATGCCTGAAAATGCGGTGTGTTTTTTCCAAGATAGCCATAAAGGCTTATTTTTTCTGTTTCCAGAGAGATATGGAGCTCGGCGGCCACCATTTTCACATATTTAAGGTAGTCTTCAAATTTTTTGATTTGATACTGGTTATAGTACAGAAGCTGCTTGTCCTGAGCCAGAATGATATGCATGCCAAAGCGGTCTAAATAAATAACCATATCCCTGCCCATGTGTCCGTTCATTGCTATTACACCATTGATCAGGGCGCTGCTTTGATGTTGATAGTTGATCTTCCGTCGCGGATAGATTCTGCCCATCAGGTCTTTTATTGACTTTGAAACAGTGAAAATATTGACAAATTTCAATGGGGTATGATAGGCAATCACGACCTCATCAAGCGCCGGATCAAATGCTGCATTGGAACCAATATACGAAGTTGGCGAATCGGGGTGAAACAGGCTGATGGGTACGAAAGCAAAGGACTTGTTTTTACAAATCAGGTTGATTTCTTTCCAGAAATTGGCCAACAGGAGATGATGATCGTCAATGATGTATTTAATCGTTTGAAACTTTTCATCTTCTGTCAGATCCGGATCGAAAATATAATCCTCCATCAATACGCAATGCTTCGATTCAGTGTCTGTGATCAAGACCTGAAAATCTTTAGAGCCCCAAACAAAGATAGGCTGTAGAATTCCAGCCTATCTATTTCGAATTTGGGGTCTTTGATTTTTTTTAATAGTCTAAATGACTTTTGACCTATCGTATCCAATATTTATTCCCAGTTTCCGGCTACTGATACTTCAGTTTTAGAGCCGACCCTAAGTGCGTTTTCGTTTTTGTTTCTCCTGCGCATCGGATTGATTGGGTCGGTATCTTTGGCTTCGAATACATCTACCACTACATTGCCTTTGGTTACTTTGCCTGCAAACAAGCTGAATTGTTTTTCTGAATCAGGTAAAATGGGTAAAGTGGAAATATTAGCGATTCTTTTGAAGGAAAGTTTGGCAATCGATTCTTTGGCAGCTACTTGTTCCCCTTCTTTTACAAATACTTTTTCTACATTGGCCTGGTAGGGAGCAAACAGTTTCACACTTTTGCCTTTATTGCTTACGATTGTGGCTATTTGCTCACCTTTTTGTATCACACTACCTTCACTTATTTTCAAGTCCTGGATGGTGCCATCAGTTAAATTTAACAATGGCTCACGAACTACAAATATGGAGTCTTTCACTGCCACTTTGCCGATGGTGTCTATTTCTACGGTAATTTCTTCAGCTCCATAGGCTAATTGCTTAATATGCTCTGTACGCTGTGTGATGTATATGCTTCCGGTATCGATAAAGCTAAGCAAGGTGTCGAAACTACCGGTGTATTTGCCATTTGCAGCCAAATAGGCGATTTGGGCATCACGAATCATTTGCAGTTTATTGATGACCAATTGTTCTTGTCTTTCAATGCGCTTGTCTTCATCAACTTTTGATTTGATGTTATTCACGAGTACTACGGCTAAGCCAATAGCAACGACAAAGAAAAAAATTGACAATATTCTAGTTATGACCATAGTGGTAAAAATTTTTTCTGCAATTATAATTATTTTATGCTTTAAAATACAATTTAAGCGGAGCTATTTAATTTGCCACGACGATTTTTTGCGTGTGCTTTTTCGATAGGCCAAGTCAAATAAAACCAGGCATGGGAGATAGGGTGTCCCTGGATCGCAAACCTGTCTATTTACTCGAAATATAATAGCTTTTCATTGCATACAGATCGGTAAATAACGACTTATTGGCCAGAATATCATGAATAGCGGAGCGATCCATTTGCCTGACCTCTGCGATGGGCACAAACCTGACATCCCTGATGATTTGATCGCCTGAACCCATTTCCGGATCGGTTCCGACAGTTAGCCCGCCTCCTGTACGGCGGACTTCGAATATTAGTTCTATGGCATGAAGGGGAGGTTTTAAAAACTCATGGACAAATAAAAATCGGCTACATTCTATCTCTATGCCTGTTTCTTCCAAAAATTCCCGCTTCAGATTATTTTCGGCAGACTGTCCAAAATCCATGCCCCCGCCGGGCGGCGCCCAGAAATCACCCTGCGGATTGAGCGCATGATGGTTTACGAGCAGTATATTGTCATTTTCTATACAAATACCGCAAACCCTTACTCTCAACCTATTGCCAAATGTGTCTATAATTTTATGTTCTAATCCTTTTTTCATAGCTGTGTAGGTGACTAATTAAAAACAGGCAATGCAAGTTTAAAGATAATTTGTTGGTTTAACTTTGCACATACATCACTCAGATATCATCTTTTGTATAGTGCCTACTATTTCCAGTATTATCCGGTCGAAATTTCCCTATGATCCGACTCCGGGTCAAACCCGCTTTTTTACCATGCTCGATGATATGGTGGGTAAAGAAGGTGGGCAAAAGGACACACTGGTGCTGAGAGGATATGCGGGTACGGGCAAAACTACCGTAATAGGCACCCTGGTAAATGTGCTACCTTTATTCAATCTGAAATATGCGCTTCTGGCTCCAACAGGCAGGGCGGCAAAAGTGATTGCCTCCTATGCAGGCAAAAAATCGCATACCATCCATAAGCTGATTTATAAACAAACGGCAGACCCCAAGACAGGAGAACTGAAATTTGTTAAACAAAGAAATTATTTCAAAAGAACGGTGTTTATCGTGGATGAAGCCTCGCTAATCTCAGACGAAAACGGTTTCCTGAACAACGGACTGCTGAGCGATCTGGTAGGATATGTTTTTGAGGACAAATCGAATAAGTTGATCCTGGTGGGCGACAATGCCCAATTGCCACCAGTAGGAAGTGGCAAAAGCCCCGGCTTGGATTTGCACTACCTCAAGCACCGTTTTGGTCTCGATGCCCTCGAAGTAGAGCTTACAGAGGTGTTGCGACAAGCGGAGCAATCGGGCATTTTAGAAAACGCCACCCAGCTGAGAGAAGCGGTATTTGATGAAACAAAACAGGTGTGTTTTGATACACGCGCCTATTCGGATATTTTTAAAATGACGACCGAAAAGCTTGAAGATGGTGTGCGCTATGCATTTGATAAATATGGCATGGAAAATACGGCCATCATTTGCCGGTCCAACTGGCAAGCTGTCCGCTACAACGAATATATAAGGCGGATGATTTTGTTTAGAGAAGATGAAATTGAAGCCGGGGACATAATTATGGTGGTCAAAAATAATTATTTCATTTTGGAGCCTGACTCTCAGGCGGGATTCATTGCCAATGGGGAGTTTGCCGAAGTGCGTAAGATTTTTTCATTCGAAGATCAGTATGGATTTCGTTTTGCCGATGTGGAATTGCAATTGATCGATTATCCGGAAATGCCGGCTTTCAGGGCCAAGGTAATTCTCGATACACTTCACAGCAACACCCCCTCACTTACGCCGGAGGAAAGCAATAAGCTGTACCAGCAGACTATTGAAAAATACCGCGATATCAAGACCAAATTGAAATTGAAGGAGGCCATCCAAAGCGATGAATACCTAAATGCGCTACAAGTGAAGTTTGCTTATGCACTCACCTGCCACAAATCGCAGGGGGGGCAGTGGAAAGCCGTGTTTGTCGATCATGGAATACGTAAGGAAGGAGAAGACCGGGATCATCTGCGCTGGTTATACACCGCCATTACCCGGGCAGAAAAGGAAGTATTTCTGATCAACTTCGACAAGCAATACTTTAGCAAATCATAACGCGTGAGGTTTGTGGATTGGATTATGAAATGTTAGTTTGAAAAGAATTTTGAAATCCGGATCGAAAAATTAATAGAAGGTAACAATGCAGCACCAATGAATATACGATCGACAATGAGCAATCTTTTAGAAAAACCACCCGTTTCCGAACGTATATGCCACTACCCGTCGCTGGTTTTTTGTGTGCTTTTTATCATTGTACCCTTTGTCTCACATGCACAGGCAACCACCGATACTATCGGACATGCCCTTATCGACTTTAAAATCACCGAATACGATTTTGGCGATATCAACCAGGGAGAGGTCGTGCAACATGTATTCGATTTTGTCAATGCCGGCAACATACCGCTCGTTATCCATAATGTGCTTACCACCTGTGGGTGTACTACCCCCGAATGGCCGCACCACCCGATAATGCCCGGAGATTCTTCGCAAGTGCTGGTGGTGTTCAACGCTGCTTCAAAAATCGGGCGTCAAAACAAGGTGATCACCATCAGAACCAATGCCAGTGCGGGCGATTACCGCTTGCGGATTTCGGCAATGGTATTGCCTCCAAAGAAGATGGAGTAACTACATCGATTTGATAAGACCCAACATTAGCAAGACCCAGCCTGCTATCAACAACAATCCGCCAATAGGGGTGATCATACCAAATTTGGTGATGCCCGAAAGACAAAGTACATACAAAGACCCTGAAAAGACAACGATGCCAAAGATGAAAGATAACCCGGCATATTGAAAATAGTGGTGTTTGAGATGAAACATCAATAAGCCGAGCAGCAGCAGGGTGAGGGCGTGATAAAACTGGTACTTGACGGCGGTTTCGAAGGTGTCCAAACGTCCAGATGCTTCGAGGGTTTTTTTGAGGGCATGGGCGCCAAATGCTCCTAAGGCCACTCCTAATGCGCCAAAAATAGTCCCGGAAATTAATATGAGTTTTTGCATGATGTTAATTGATATAAAGTCTGGGTCCAAATAGCTTGCTGCCCACTCTAATCATGGTGCTGCCTTCTTCAATGGCGATATCATAATCATCGCTCATGCCCATGGATAATTCGCGCATTTCGAGATTTGGTAGCTCAACCGACTTTTTGATGCTTTCAAAGATATCCTTTAAATGCCTGAATTCCGATCTGATCTGCGCTCTGTCGTCAGTGAAGGTCGCCATGCCCATTAAGCCCACTATCTTAATGTGTTGCAAAGCCGAGAAATGCTCCGATCCAGGCAATTGCATAAGTTCAGTTTCATCAAAGCCAAACTTGTGTTCCTCCCGGGCGATATGCACCTGTAGCAGACACTCTATCACTCGCTCGTTTTTTTTGGCCTGTTTGTTTATTTCTTCCAATAGTTTCAGGCTGTCAACGGCATGGATCAGATGGATAAACGGTGCAATATATTTTACCTTGTTACTTTGCAAGTGGCCTATCATGTGCCATCTGATATCATCTGGCAACTGTGCTGGTTTTTCGCGAAGTTCCTGCACTTTGTTTTCACCAAAGTCAAGTTGATTAGCTGCATAGGCCTCCCGTATGTATGCTGCGGGTTTGGTTTTGCTTACTGCCACCAACTTGCAACTGGTACCTTCGAGTCGTTTTTTAAATTCAATAATGTTCGCCTGAATATCCATTTTAATATTTATTCTAATAAAAATGTATACGATGATCCAAAATTATAATGCTTTGTACAGAAGGCGCATTAAAACAGGGAAAAGTTTGCATTATTACCAATTTTTAGGGCCGTCGGGCCATGTGCCTTAGCTAGGATATGCTGAATGCAGATTGTACAGATACATACAAGCAGTCTTATTGGCAAAATACAAAGGAGGAGTTGAGCCTTGCTTAGCTATTCTTTCCCTGGCCTTGTTTTTTTTGTAATTTCGCAGGAAAATCAATCCATTTATTTATGAATGAGCAAAGCAAGCATTTTTTATACAGCTATTTAAATAGTGATTCGCCGACAGGATATGAAGTCGAAGGCCAGAAAATATGGTTGGAATACGTAAAGCCTTACACCGATACTTACTTTACCGATACCTATGGATCTGCCGTGGCAGTTATCAATCCCGATGCGCCATACAAAGTAGTGATAGAAGCGCATTGTGACGAAATTTCCTGGTTTGTCAACTACATATCCAAAGAAGGATACATCCATGTGATTCGCAATGGGGGCTCTGACTACGTAATCGCTCCTTCTAAAAAAGCCAAAATACACGGCGAAAACGGGATGATACCTGCTGTGTTTGGTTGGCCGGCCATACATGTGCGTGAAAAACGCGAAGAGGGTGGCAAAATGGACGTGGAGACTGTGGTGCTCGATTGTGGTGCCGGCTCTGACGAAGAAGCAAAAAAGATGGGCGTGGAGATAGGCTCTGTAGTCACGTTTGATGACCAACTGATCGAGCTCAACGGCAGGTATATCGCTGGGCGTGCCCTCGACAATCGAATCGGTGGCTTTATGATTGCCGAAGTGGCAAGGTTGATCAAAGAAAACAATATCAAGTTGCCATTTGGACTGTACGTGACCAATGCTGTCCAAGAAGAAATAGGCCTGCGTGGCGCCGAAATGATTGCCCACCGCATTAAACCCCATCTTGCAATTATTACCGATGTGTGCCACGATACTACTGCACCCGGATATAACAAAATAAAGCAAGGAGACCAGCGCACCGGCAAGGGGCCTGTGTTGTCTTTTGCTCCTGCAGTGCACAACAATGTGCTGAAAATGCTTTTTGAAGTAGCCAAAAACAAAGAAATACCATATCAACGGTCAGCTTTATCGCGTGCTTCGGGCACCGATACCGATGCATTTGCCTACAGCAACGAAGGTGTGGCTTCGGCACTGATATCGCTACCGCTTAAATATATGCATACCACGGTGGAAATGGCCGACCTTACAGATATCGAGAATGTGATCAGGCTGATGTATGAGTTTGTGGTGCAATTACAGTCGGGGCACGATTTCCGGTATATAAAATAGCCCGCTCAGGAAAATCGAAGTTGGAAGGCAGGCGATGGATGTCATGGTTCAGTGGTTCTGGCCTGTAGCTCACAGGCCGGGACGACTGATGTTTTTTTGATCCTACTTCAGCCTTCTACCTCAAATCCTGCCTGTCGCATGTGATCCCAGAAGCTCGGGTACGATTTTTCTACCACCATGTGATTGTGGATGCTTATGTCTGTAAGGGTGGCCAGTGGAGCAAAGGCCATAGCCATCCGGTGGTCGTCGTAGGTGTCTATGGAAACATGGGGCTTATTGGTTGTAACATCCGGTGCAGGGATCACCGTCCATTTTCCTTCTCTTTCTTCCAATCCGGCGCCGATTTTTGCAAGTTCCTGCTGAAGGGCCAGAATGCGATCTGTTTCTTTTATGCGCAGGCTTTCTAATCCGGTAAAAGTAGCCCGTATCCCTTTGGCAGCACAAACGACCACGACGGTTTGTGCCAGGTCGGGGCAAGGGCTGAAATCATAGCTGAAATTACCGGCAGCTCCCTGCCTGGAAAGCTTCAGACCGATAGAAGAAAATTCTGATCTAACGCCCAGTTGGTGCATAATTTCCATGATTTTGTGGTCACCCTGTAGGGAGTTGGGTTTGAGGCCGGTCAATACCACCTCAGCACGCTGTGACAAAGCCACAAAGGCAAACCAATAACTCGCCCCCGACCAATCGGACTCCACGGCAAAGGTAGTGGGCTGGTAAGGTGAGGGATCAACGATTATGGTGTGTTCTGTTTCAAACCTGACCTGAGCGCCAAATTGCAGCATCAGCTCCATGGTCATTTGCAAATAGGGCAAACTGGCCACTTTGCCTTGCAAATGTATGGTGAGACCGTGAGGCAAAGTAGGCGCCACCATCATGATGGCTGAGATATACTGACTGCTGATATCGCCACGCATGGAGATTTCCCTCTTTTTTTGGTGCAGGAAGCCGACAGTTTCCAATGGGGGGTAGCCATCATAATCGAGATATTCGATCTCAGCCCCTATTTCACGCAGTGCATCCACCAATATGCCTATGGGTCTCTGACACATTCGCGGGGTGCCCGTTAGTATTTTGTTTTTTCCCGTAAGGGCGCAATATGCCGCCAAAAATCTCATGGTTGTACCCGCATCGAGCACATTGAGTTCCTTTTGCTCCGATTTCAAAAGCCTCATCATGGTCTGGGTGTCCCGGGCTTCGGCAAGGTTCAACAATTCGCCACCGGCAAAAGCCTGAATGATCAACGCCCGGTTGCTCTCGCTTTTTGATGAAGGGAGCGCGATGGTAACAGCATCTATGCTTTCTTTTTTTCTAATCAATATCGAAGAGCGAGAGGGCATTTATTCCAATTATTTGAGGTTTAAAATCTTGTATTATACCAATAAGAAATATAAATTCACGAACATTTACAAAGGTGCTTCCAACTTGTTTTTTAAACACATAGTCTATAGGTAAAAGCACATTTTTTAAGCATTTTTTATCATGAAAAAAATCATCAAAACCGCTTCTCTGCTTACTTCCGGAATTATCGTTGGTGCATTGGTGCGAAAATTTGCATTCCAAAGCACTACCCCTAAAGCGCCGTCAGGAGATTCTGTAAAAAGCGTCAAAAATATTTTCAACTCATCTACCGGTGACGATGGCGAAAATTATTTTGTATAGGCATTGATGCGCTTGTTGGCATAGTCAATGGCATCGGCAATGTCCTGTTGGTCAATTTCCACATTATAGGTACAATCACCAATTTGCTTCAGCAGGGTGCATTTTATTTTGTCTCCTTCATTTTTTTTGTCTTGCCGGGTCAGTAGTACGATTTGCTTTATGTCACTTTCGGCAATGGCCTGGCATACATATATTTTCATTATATAATCTGTGATGCTGTCCAGTTCTATCTTCGTAAGGTTCAGTTTGGTATGTGACAGATATGCTTCGCAAATCATACCGATGGCTATGGCCTCGCCGTGGAGCAGTTTTTTGCCCGGTTTTTCCAGATAGAAGCTTTCTATTGCATGCCCGATGGTATGACCAAAATTGAGAATTTTCCTCCATCCTTTTTCTGTCGGGTCTTCCAGCACCACCTTCTCTTTGATGGCTACTGAATGTTGCGAAAGCTCAAAAAAATCGAGTTGCTCGTATGGAGTGTTGACTATTTTTTCAAATTTGTCCGCATCGCGTATGAGGCAATGTTTGATCACCTCAGCGTAGCCCGATCGAAGTTCTGCAGGGGCTAATGTGGCAAAAAATCCGTCATCCAAAAACACACGCAAGGGGTTCTGGAATACCCCGATGTGGTTTTTGAAATTATGAAAATCGATTCCAAGTTTGCCTCCAATGCTGGCATCTACCTGAGCGAGCAGGGTGGTTGGGATATTGATAAAATCTATTCCGCGTTTGTAGGTGGCTGCACAAAACCCCCCCATGTCGCCAATGACACCCCCACCCAGGTTGATTATTAGTGACTTGCGGTCGAAGGCGTTATTGGTGAGCTGGTTCCAGATGTGCTGACACGTATCGAGGTTTTTGTGTTCTTCTCCGCTGTTTATTTCTATCACCACATGGTTTGGAAAAGCCACCTGCACCATAGGATAACAATACTTTTTGGTATTGTCATCCACCAGCACGGCAATTTTAGAAAAATGGTGTGTTTCAAAAAAGTCTGCAATCGCGGTTCTGATGTCTCTGCAAAAGACAACGTTATTTGTTTCTTTCATCGAGAGTTTCTATCGGTGTGTTCATGATGTATTCCTGCCGCTTGATAGAGGCATCATGGATAAGTTTGAACAAATCCCACATAAACTCCGGGTTCAGCCCGAGGTCTGTTGCCCATTTGGTGCGGGTTTCCGAAAGCTGCTGCCATCGGTCTTTTTGGAACACCGTGACGTCGTTTTTCTTTTTATAAAGTCCCATTTTCTCCACTATTTCCATTCGCTGGGCTATTATTTCAAAGAGCTCCCTATCTACGTGGTCTATCTGCTCGCGCAATTCGCCCAGTATGGTGATAAAGTCTTTGTCTTTGGATGTGGGTTGGCGGAATTTGATGTTCTTAAGCATGGCACCGAGCACTTCGGGGGTGATTTGCTGTGCGGCATCGCTCCAGGCATTTTCGGGATCCCGGTGCGTCTCAATGATCAGTCCGTCGTAGTCGAGATCCATGGCGTTTTGAGAAACTTCGAATATAAAATCGCGGGTGCCGCAAATATGACTTGGGTCGCAAATCAATGGGATATTGCCCAATTGTCGCTTTAGCTCCAGCGGAATCTGCCACATGGGCATGTTCCTGTATTTGGTTTGTTTAAAGGAGGAGAATCCCCGGTGTATTGCCCCTATTTTGGAAATACCCACATTGCTAATGCGCTCTATAGCACCCAGCCACAGGGCCAGGTCGGGGTTAATGGGGTTTTTTACCATCACAGGCACATCCGTACCGCGCAATGCTTCGGCAATCTCCTGAACGGTAAAGGGGTTGGTGGTAGATCGGGCACCTACCCATAGCATGTCGATATTGTGCTTAAGGGCCTCATATACATGTTTTGGTGTGGCCACTTCCACCGCAAACTTTAGCCCGGTTTGTTTTTTGACATGCTGAATCCATCTGAGGGCTTCTTCGCCAATACCTTCAAAATTGTTGGGCCTTGTGCGTGGTTTCCAAATGCCCGCACGGATAATTTCAATACCTTCATTTTTAATGCGCTGGCTCGTTTCCAGGAGCTGTTCTTCGGTCTCGGCGCTACATGGTCCGGCGATGATCAACGGTTTTTTCAACCCTAAGCCCCAGCCCTCTAGTGATTCTACTTTCATTGTATTTTACAGTAATAATTATTTAAATTCGACCCGTTTTTCAATTAGATTTTTAGGTACGTATACACAGGAATTTTTGAGCAGTTATGAAATCTAATATCTCATTCGCAGATACATCCATTGCATTTTCCTACAAGTCAGATGAAGCGTTGCGAAAAAGCCACTTGCTGTTTTCATCGATCAACAATCCAACATTGTCAAAATTGGGTGCGAATATCGTGAAAATAGCCCTGAAATTAAAACTCCCTATCAAAGGAATTATAAGAAAGACTGTTTTCAGACATTTTTGCGGGGGCGAAACCATCGACCAATGCGATACTACCATTCAAAAACTGGCAGATTACCATATCAAAACCATCCTTGACTATGCCGCAGAAGGCGATGCCGGTGAGGAAAATTACGAATTGGCCGTGCTTGAAATCCTCCGTACGTAGATAAGGCGGCCACTAACCCCAATATCCCTTTTAGCGTGTTTAAGCCTACCGGAATCGCATCGAAGAAATTGCTGGAAAAAATCCAGCTTGGCATTGCACTGGACGCAAAGGAGCAGGCACATATTGAAGCCACCAAAAGGCGATTTGACACCATAGCCAAAGCCTGCCAGGAAAAAAACGTTCAGCTTTATATCGATAGCGAAGATAGTTTTTATCAGGATCCGATAGATGAACTTGTGTATGCTTTGATGGAAAAGTACAATACCCCAAAAGCTGTGGTGTTCAATACCTATCAAATGTACCGCGTGGGTATGCTCGATAATCTGAAAAGGGCAAATGAGCGGGGGCGTACATTGGGGTACCACGTCGGGGCTAAGCTGGTGCGCGGAGCCTATATGGAAAAAGAAAGGGAACGCGCAGAAGAAAAAGGATATAACGATCCGATCTTGCCCGATAAGGAGCATACCGACCAGCAATACAATGATGCCTTGCGTTATTGTGTAGAAAATATAGACAATATGGAATTGTGCTCAGGCTCACACAACGAACAGAGCAACTACCTCCTGACCGAGCTGATAGCGCACCATCAATTGTCCAGGGACGACAAGCGCATCTACTTTGCCCAACTCTATGGCATGAGTGACCACATCTCATTTAACCTGGCCCATGCGGGGTATAACGTAGTGAAGTACGTGCCTTATGGACCAATAGAAACAGTGATGCCATATCTATTTCGCCGGGCAGAAGAAAACACCTCTATAGCCGGCCAAAGCAGCCGCGAACTGGAGCTGATTACCAAAGAGCTGAAAAGGAGGAGGCGTAATTGATGCGATTACCCAGATCAGTCTCATCTGTTAGATTGCGAATGGTGCGCTAGCATAGTCGCCCTTGCGAATGTAAACAGTTTGAAAAACTGACTGATGTGTAAGGATGCTGCGACTGCAAAATTCAGGCTTTTTGGAATATAGCGCATTCCGGAATAGGGCAGCAAATCGATTTGCCAACAAAATTGTATTTTAGTAGTTCAAATATTTTGTTGAAATATTCTAAAGAAAACTCATGTCAGAAAAAAGAAAAATCACAGTCGCATATGGAGACGGCATCGGCCCCGAAATCATGCAAGCCACCATCGATATTCTCATTGCTGCAGGAGCGCAGATAGACACCGAGGTAATAGAAATAGGCGAGAAAGTTTTCGAAAAGGCATTTCTACCGGCATTGCCGATGAATCGTGGGCTTCAATCAAAAAAAACAAGGTTTTTCTAAAGGCACCAATTACCACACCGCAGGGTGGGGGATTTAAAAGTCTGAATGTAGCTACACGTACCACCCTCGGGCTTTTTGCCAATGTACGCCCTTGTCGTTCGTTTTTTCCTTATGTGCCTACCAATCATCCACTCACCGATATGGTCATCATCCGCGAAAACGAAGAAGACCTCTATGCCGGCATCGAACATCAGCAAACCAATGAGGTGGTACAAGCTTTGAAACTCATCTCCAGACCTGGATCAGAAAAAATCATTCGCTACGCCTTTGAATACGCCCGGGTCTATGGCCGAAAGCGCGTTACCTGCATGAGCAAAGACAATATTATGAAACAGGTAGATGGCCTCTTTCATAAAATATTTGACGAAGTAGCCCGAGAATATCCCGACATTGAGCACAACCATATGATCATTGATATTGGTTCGGCCATTATTGCCGACAGGCCACACTCACTCGATGTGGTGGTGACGGAAAACCTCTATGGCGACATCATCTCCGACATTGCCGCACAGGTGACAGGTTCGGTGGGGCTCGGGGGTTCTGCAAATATCGGGGAGGATGTGGCTATGTTTGAGGCCATCCATGGATCTGCACCCGATATTGCCGGGCTCGACATCGCCAATCCCTCAGGCCTGATCAATGCAGCCTGCATGATGCTGGTACACATTAACCAGCAACAAGTGGCAGAAAAAATAAAAAATGCCTGGCTCAAAACCATAGAAGACGGTATCCACACTTCTGACATTTATAATAAAGATTCATTGCGCAAGGTATGGACACAGGAGTTTGCAAGAGAAGTGATTTTGCGTCTGGGGCAGGAGCCGGTCAGGCTGAGACCCGAGAAATATAAAGAGGGGGAAGGGATGAGCAGGATCAAATTGTCGAAGCGACCAAAAGCAAAAAAAGAATTGGTCGGCGTGGACATATTTCTCGATTGGGACGAAGCAGATCGCGATCCCAACAAACTGGCCACAGCATTGAAGCCAATGGACAGGAATGGGGTCAAACTTTCTATCATTACCAATCGCGGGGTGAAAGTATATCCAAATGGCCATCCCGAGACTTTTTGCTCTGATCACTGGCGGTGCAGGTTTATGGCCGAAGAAGGAAAGGGGATGAAACACGACCAAATCATCGATTTGCTAAAAGGAATCAAAGACAACGGACTTGACTTTATCAAAATAGAAAACAACTATACTTTTGATGGCGAAAGGGGCTTTTCGCTGGCACAGGGGGAGTGATTTATTAGGTTCCGATTTCTTACTCTGGTAGTTGCCAAATGCCCATTTTAAAAGATATTATCATTATTGAGCTTGCAAAATATTTGATATTGACGGTGGCCATACATGCTGCCCTGTCGGCAGAAGTGTATGCCCAGACAGAACCTGTGGGCAAGGCATCGTACTATGCCGACCGCTTCGAAGGTCGGAAAACTGCCTGCGGCGAGTTGTACTGCTCCGATTCGCTCACTGCGGCCCATCGCACGCTACCTTTTGGCACCAAAGTGAAAGTGACGCATATCAAAAACAACAACTGTGTGGTGGTCAGGATCAACGATAGAGGACCCCATGTGCCGGGCAGAACCCTCGACTTGTCGAGGAAAGCCATGGAATTGCTCGATGGCATTGCCGAAGGGGTAATAGAGGTAAAAATCGAAATCGTCCTTGAGGAATAGCCGTCATACATTAATTTTGGCGACTTTAATTTTTTCACCATGCCCATATATTTCACCATCCTCTTCGTCGCCGGATATTTTATACTTCCTGTTTTCATCATCATACTTACACAAAAAGTGTCCCTGCTCCGCAAAACAGGAGCGGTGGTATTGGCTTATGTTTTTGGCCTTTTACTGGGGAATACCGGACTTTTTCCCCGGCCAAGCCCGGAGTTTATGTCGATATTGGGAAATAGGGCACAAATGGCCGATCATCAGGTGCAGTTGCTTTTTGAGCAAGGTTTAATTAGCCACTCTGATGTTATTGCCAATGATGTGGCGCGCATTCAAAACACGCTGATGTCAGTGGTGATACTTTTGGCGATACCACTTTTGCTTTTTTCTCTCGATATCAGGAAATGGATCAAACTGGTCGGTGAAGCCCTTCTCTCTTTGTTTTTGGCTATGGTTTCATTGCTAATGGCCGTGTTTTTAGGCTTTTATATATACAAAGACCTCATCGATGAACCCTGGAAGATCAGCGGTATGCTGGTCGGATTGTACACCGGAGGCACGCCCAACCTTGCCGCCATTAGCGCAGGTTTGGAAGTCAACCCCGACACCTTTTTGCTTACTCATAGTTACGATATGGTGGTGGGAGCCATTTGCCTGGTTTTTCTCATGACTATGGCTCAGCGGGTGTTTGGGCTTTTTCTGCCTGGCTTTAAAGTGAAACACGCAGCTCGAATTTTTCCTTTGGAAACGATGAGCGAAGACATCGATGGTTTTGTGGGTATGCTTGATAAATGGGGCATTTTGGAGTTGCTGAAAGGATTGGGCATGGCATCTATGGTGGTTGCGGTTGCCGGAGGTTTGAGCACCCTCGTGCCAAAGAGCGCGGAGATGGTTACGGTCATTCTTACCATCACCACCCTGGGCTTGCTGTTGAGTAGCTGGAAACTGATCAACAAAATAGCACACACCTTTCAGTTGGGCATGTATTTTATTATTGTTTTTTCGCTGATTGTAGCTTCTATGGGCGACCTTCACAACATGTTTCATATTGAAAATCTGCACCTCTTTGGCTTCGTGACCCTGGTGGTGATCGGATCTATGGTTATACATGTATTTTTTTCTTTTGTATTCAGGATCGATACCGACACCACCATCATTACCATAACGGCCCTTACCTATTCGCCACCCTTTGTGCCGGTGGTGGCAGGCGCTTTAAAGAACAAAGAAGTGATCATCTCTGGCTTGACGGCAGGCATATTGGGCTATGCTATAGGCAATTATCTTGGACTTGCCATAGCCTATTTTTTGAGGTGATTATTTAGTTGCTGCCCATAAAGTCAAGAGATGCGGATCATACCAGAAATGAAACCGCAATCTACATTGCCTAAATTATATGTATCAGAAGCCATTTCTCCTTTTCTGGATGTCGAAAGCAATACCTCTAAAAGCTTCAATCATACCATCAAGGGCATAAGGATGCTTACCTTTGGATAAATTTTCCGAACGCTTTCACCCTGCGCTCAATAACTATCTGCCAGCGACTTGACGGTTAGCTTGTTTTTGAGCCGGACTACATCCACTGCATTTTTTATTTCTACCGTTTTTTCTTCATTAGCGTGAAGCGTAAAGAAATTGTCGGAAAAAATCACGTCCTGATCGGCGGTATCAAAATATACGCCAAATGCGGTTTTGTCTGCTTTTAGCTTTACATAGCGTGACCCATCTTTCTCCAGGAAATCATATTTGATGTCCGGTTTTTGAAGGTCGAGCGCTTTGTGCGACACAAATAAGAACGTATTTTCTGCATAGGTCTTTTGGTCGTGCATAAGCCTGACTCGGAGATACACTTCCCTGTTTTGCGATTTTTTAGCAATTCCTTTGTAGCACCTGTCCACACCATTTCACTTGCCTGGTGTTTTACCTTTATTTTTTTCTCTTCGCCAAGAAGCACCTTGCCATCAAAATCCAATAGTTCAATTTGTAAAACTGATTTTATATCTTCCGGCACATCGCTCACCACATGTACCTGCATGGCTGCTTCACTTGTGTCGCAGGTCACGATCACCTCCTCAAAAGATCTTTTGATATAGTAATGCAGCGCCTTCCATCTGCCATAGTAGTCTATGCTCGACCAGGAGGCCGTCGGGCGGGAGTCGTTCAGATGCCACACAAGGCTGCCCATATTGTATGGTTTTCTGATGCGGTGTGCCTCCATGGCCACCTTCACTGCTTCGGCTTGCAAGAGCTGGCTCAGATACAAAAAGGCAGAAAAATCCTTCGGCTTTTTGAATTGATGCCCTATGTAGTTGAAAATGGCAGCTTCACCAACCGATGAATGTTGATGGGCCAGCACCTCGTTAGCATGCGCGTCCCGGTCTTTTGGTTCTAAAAACATGGCTACAGTTTTCAGTTCCGGAAACGATGGCAAGCCATACTTGCTCATAAATCGCCCGACGTTGGCTTGACTTGCCTCCAAAGGCTCCAGACCCCACCAAGCGCCAAAAGCGTGCGTATCGCCGCTGGCCAAATCAGGAAAATTTCCGCCATAGGATGAAGGGCTCGACTCCCAATAGGGTACCCCGGGACAATGGGTATTAACGGCATTTGGCAAAATATTTTTGAATATTTCATCATAGGCAAAGGTCAATTTCATTGAGTCCTCAATTGTAGTCCAACGCGTTGATTGTTCTCCTGATGCGTCGGAATGTTTTTCCACTCTTTTCTCTGCATTAGTATTTCGTCGTTGCCACACCACAAGGCCAGGCTGGGGTGATGCCTCAAACGCCGTACATTTTCTTCTGATTCTTTGGTCACATTTTCCAGAAATGTGGGCTCATCGGGATACATAGCACGCGAAAACATAAAATCCTGCCACACCAGCAGGCCTTTTTCATCGCAAAGTTCATAGAATAGTTCCTCTTCATAGATGCCCCCTGCCCACACTCTGATCATGTTCATGTTGGCATCGGCTGCCGACTGCAAAAGATGCTCATATTGTGTCTCAGAAACCCCCGGCAAAAAGTAGTCTTGTGGGAGATAGTTGGCACCTTTTACATAAACAGTTCTGCCATTTATTTTAAAGTAAAAGGTCCGGCCTTTTTTATCAGGTTCCTGTACCAATTCTATGGTGCGCAATCCCGTTTTTATCTTTTTGGAATGAATAAGCTTCCCTTCTTTTTTTAGCCTTATATCAATAGCGTAGCGCTTTTGCCCGCCCATGCCCTTGGGCCACCAAAGTTGTGGATTGCTGATGTTAAAGGTGATGTTGTTCGTCTGACTGCCTATGGCCAGATCGAGCGTGGCGGTTTTTACCACTTGACCATCTACAGCGACCTCCAACTGGCCAAAGAATGGAGCGCTAGCTTGCAGAGCTAGATGGGCAATCATTGCGGCTGATTCTTTGTCGACAGCCCGTTGATCTATAGATACTTCCTGAATGGCAGCAACGTTCCAGGCGCGCAAGTTGATGGGTCTCCAAATTCCAGAAGTCACCATTCGGGCACCTCGACCATTTCCAAAATGATAGGATGCTTTGCGGGACAAGATGCCTGATATATTGCCCGGCGTATCGGCCATACGAACGGGCGAATGAAAGACCAGGAGCAATTGATTGCTGCCTCGCCGGACGCTTTTACTGACATCGACCTGCCAGCTTCGAAACATATTGTTGGCCTTTAGGATAAGCGAGTCGTTCAGATAAACATCCGCGTAGGTGTCCAGCCCCAGGAATTCCAGCATTATTATATCACTTGCTATAAGCTCGCTGTTCATCTCAAAAGTAGTTCGGTATTCCCAATCTTCTTTTTCGATCCATTGTTGATCTTTTTCATTTGTACCAAAAAAGGGGTTTTCTATTTTCTTGTTTTTTAGCAAATCAGTATGCACCGTGCCAGGCACTTGGGCGCTGAGCCATTCGCTTTTTCCTGCCTGTCTAAACTGCCAGTTTTGGTCGAGCGGAATGTTGACATGCTGGGCGTGGAGGAAATTAGAAATTGCAATGAAGAATAGGAGGATGTGAAATTGTTTCATGTTGCGATGTAAAAAAACAAGCCGAAATTAGGACAGATAGAAGTAAAAATAAAATTGAAGCCCGGGAATAAGTAATTGTTTTTCGTCTTGATAGACGTTGCGTTTATTTATCAGAAAGAGAAATCGCTGCCGGCAATGTGGGTCAGTGTTGAGACAGACGGTGAATCAATCTACTTCATGCCAACCTTAACTGACCAAATAATCCCCGCGTTTTACTTTCTTTTTTTTGATGAAAATGGAGTAACCAAAGAAAAATCAAGATAACACAATGCCTACAGGCACTTCGCAAAGCAGCCCCGTTGTTTTGTAGATTCAGCGCTCATTTCGCTTCGATTGATTCAAACACAAAATGTTGCGTTTTGAAGTTGACGTTAGTTATAAGACCCCGGGTTTTTAGTACGTTTTCTTCAGGTATAATTCGAGTCTGTTCATTGCTTCTTCTATATTTTTGATGGAATTAGCATAGGAAAAGCGCAAGAATCCTTCGCCATTTGCGCCAAAGTCGATGCCTGGTGTCACGCCCACATGCGCTTTTTCGAGTATGTCAAAGGCCAGCCGGTAGGAATCATGAGAAAACTGCCTCGCATTGGCAAAAATATAAAATGCACCCTCCGGGGGTCTGGCAATACCAAAACCCATTGATTTCAACCTGTCGATCATCAATAACCTGCGTTTGGCATATTCATCGCGGCGTTCCAATACTTCTTGCTGGCAAGCTTCCAGTGCTTTGATGGCCGCTCGTTGTGCCACAGAACTGGCGCAAATAAAGAGGTTTTGCTGAATTTTCTGGATGGGTCGCACATATTCAGCCGGGGCAATGACATAGCCTACGCGAAGCCCTGTCATGGCATACAATTTCGAAAAACCATTGACCACAAAAGCCCTTTCTGTAAACTCCAATATGCTATTGGCTTTGGACTCGTATTCCAACCCATGATATATCTCGTCAGAAATGATCCATTTATCCAGGGCGGTCAGGCTTCTTATATTTTCTGTACCTGCAATGTGCCCTGTCGGATTAGAGGGGGAATTAAGAAATATAGCCTCGGTATTTTCATTGATATGAGCCTTTACCTTTTCCGGATCATATTGAAATCCATCCTGCTCTTCACATTTCACAGGTACAGGGATGCCTTCCAGTAATTTAATGAAATTGGGATAGCAGGCATAGCCCGGATCCGGGATGATCACCTCCATCCCTCTTTCCATCAATACGGTGAGTATAAGATGGATGGCTGGCGACGAACCAGAGGTAATGATGATACGGGATGGGTCTATATCGATACCATATTTTAGCTTGTGGTCGTGGCTGATCGCCTGGCGCAACTGAGGATCGCCAAGGCTATGGGTATAGTGCGTTTGACCGTTCATCATAGCGATGTTGGAGGCAATGATCACCGATTTGGGCACATCAAAATCCGGCTCTCCGACCTCCAGGTGTATCACGTCTATTCCCTGTGACTCCATTTCCTGGGCTTTTTCCAGTACTTCCATTACTATAAAAGGGGCAATGTCTTTGGCACGTGCAGTCAGTTTCATCTTATTCTTTAATTTCTGGCCGAATTAACTAATTTTGGCGTCGAATTGGAAAGATTAAGTCTATTATAATGCTCTTTGTATTTGATCTTGACTTTACCCTTTGGAACTGTGGCGATACCTGGTGCGATCACACTTCGCCACCGTACCGCCGATGCAGTAGTGTGGTGAGAGATGCCATGGATCGCAAAATCAGCTTATACCCCGAGGTGGTGGCTATGTTGGAAAAGCTTAAAAACCAACGAATAAATATGGCCGTAGCTTCCCGAACCTATGCACCCGAATGGGCAGATGAGCTAATGCGCCTCTTCGACATCAGGAAGTATTTCGATCATTTTGAGATTTATCCCGGGAGCAAGCTGGCTCATTTCAAATCATTGCATGCCAAGACCGGGGTAAAATACCGTGAGATGGTTTTTTTGATGATGAAGAGCGCAATATCCAGGAGGTTTCACAATTGGGAGTGAAGACCATATTGGTAAAGTCGGGCATGAGCCATGGCTTATTGCGGCCATTTTTTCCTGACATTGGTGAACCTTATACATGATTTTGATTGTTGAAAATAGACTTTGCCTACCCTGGTATCGGTATGGATAGGGAAAAATAGAAATCGTTTTTTTTACTTTGTATCAAACTTTAGTACCAAAAAAATTACCAAACACATGGATGTTGAAGTACTTTCGCGGATTCAATTCGCTTTTACCATTGCTTTCCACTATATCTATCCGCCCTTGAGTATTGGCATCGGGCTTTTCCTTGTCATTTTTGAGAGCTTGTACCTCTATACCAAAAATGACGGATACCACCGACTGGCGCGCTTCTGGACCAAAATATTTGCACTTACTTTTGGTATTGGCGTGGTGACGGGCATTGTGATGGAATTTGAGTTTGGCACCAATTGGGCGGTATATTCCCGCTATGTAGGCGATGTGTTTGGCAGTGCTCTGGCTGCCGAGGGCATTTTTGCTTTTGCACTCGAAAGCGGTTTCCTGGGGGTGCTGCTTTTTGGCTGGAACCGCGTAAAGCCCTGGGTACACTTGCTTGCTACAGCGGGGGTGTTTTTTGGTAGCATGTTTTCTGCCGTCTGGATAGTGGTGGCCAATAGCTGGCAGCAAACCCCGGCTGGGTTTCATGTAGTGGGCGAGGGGATGGAGGCACGGGCCGAAATCACTGATTTTTGGGCCATGGTGTTCAATCCATCCAGTGTGGATAGGGTCACCCATGTGTGGATTGGTGCTTTTTTGTCAGGTGCGTTTTTGGTGCTTAGCATCCATGCATACTATCTGCTCAAAGACCGCTACACCGACATTTCGCGACGGGCATTTAAAATCGCCCTGGTGGTGGCCACCATTTTTTCATTGGCACAGCTTTTTACCGGACACCGGTCAGCAGATGGCGTGTCGGTGAATCAGCCGGCTAAATTGGCTGCATTTGAAGGACATTTCGACACATCAGCCCCGGCAGATATGTATCTTTTTGGCTGGGTCGATAAGGAAAGTCAAAAAGTGCATGGGGTGTACATCCCCGGGGGTTTATCCTTTTTGTTGCATTATGATTTTGTAACGCCCGTTACGGGTCTCAATGCCTTTGCTCCCGAAGACCGACCCGCTCAGGTCAATGCTGTGTTTCAATTTTATCACATCATGATTTCTATCGGGATGCTGCTCATAGGGCTCTCGCTTTTTGGCAGTTATTTATGGTGGAAAGGAAAAATATTCGAGTACAGATGGCTGCTGTGGGTGTTTGTATTTGCAGCCCTGTTGCCCCAGGTGGCCAACCAGGTGGGTTGGTTTGCGGCTGAGATGGGACGACAACCCTGGGTGGTGTATGGGCTATTGCGCACTTCAGAGGCCTTCTCACTGGCCGTCACCAAAAACCAGGTGCTCTTTTCGCTCATCATGTTTTTTGTGGTTTATACCTTGCTTTTTGTTTTGTTCATCTACCTGCTCGACCGCAAAATAAAACATGGCCCCTACGATGAAAGTGACGATGACGACAGGCCATTGACTAAGGAAATAACAGAAGTACTGACTTGAGAAAATATTGATATATGGAAACTTTTTTAGGATTGGACTATCCCACGTGGTGGTTTTTGGTGGTAGGAGCTTTGTTTTCGGGATATGGCATATTAGACGGGTTCGACTTTGGTGCCGGAGCCTGGCATTTATTTTTTAAAAAAGAGATTAACCGTAAAATAGCGCTCAACGCGATAGGACCGGTGTGGGATGGCAACGAAGTATGGCTGGTGATCGGTGGAGGCGCCTTGTTTGCCGGGTTTCCTGTGATGTATGCCACCCTGTTTTCTTCTTTGTATATCCCATTCATGCTCTTTTTGGTCTTTATTATTTTTAGAGCCATTGCGATTGAATTTCGCGGCAAAGAAGATATGGCCTGGTGGCGCAAAACCTGGGATATCTCCTATAGTGTGTCCAGCATTATGCTGGCCTTTTTGCTTGGGGTGGTTTTGGGTAATATACTTCAGGGTATAGCCATCGGAGAAAACTTTATGTACCAGGGAGATGGATTTTTAGAATTTCTCAATCCTTACGCCATCATGACAGGCATCACCTCCCTTTCATTGTTTATGACCCATGGCGCCATTTACCTGCTGTTGAAAACGGAAGGGCGGCTATATGCCCAACTGACTTTTTTATTAAAAAAAGGCATGATATTCTTCATGGTCAGCTATGGCATTACCACGCTATATACCTTATTGTATATACCACATTTGTCAGATGATTTTCAAAACAATAAAATATTGTTTCTGGTGCCCTTGCTCACCTTTCTGAGTATTGCCAATGTACCCAGGCTGGCAAACAAACGAAGCTTTAGGTGGGCATTTTTCTTTTCTGCTCTCACCATCAGCTTGTTGCTCATTATGGTGGCCATCGAATTGTATCCGAATATGTTGCTTTCAACCATAGATCCCAAATACTCAATCACTATTTATAATGCGGCTTCATCAAACAAATCTTTACAAATCATGTTGATCATCGCAGCCATCGGCACCCCGCTGGTTCTTGGTTACACTGCATTTGTTTATCTTACGTTTAAGGGTAAGGTAAAACTGGATGAAACCAGCTATTGAGGCCGGGTATTTGATGGTAGGAAGCAATCTTAATAGCAAAATGATTATTAATTGGCTCTAAAATCAGGATTGAAGATTGCATTTTATGCTATTGGCACAATTTTTTCCAATTTTTATCATAATGTTATTACGAGTTCAATCTTTACTTAATCAACTAAAAAAAATCATGAAAAAGATCATTTTAACCATTGCCGTTATTTCAGCCTTTGCCATTTATTCGCATGTCAATGCCCAGGGTATTGGTGTAGGAGTAAAAGCTGGTGCTAACTTCGCTAACCAATCGGTTACCGATATCAGTACCGACACCAAAACAGGTTTCCATGGTGGAGTCTATGTGGTTCTTGCATTTTCAGAAAAATGGGCTTTGCAACCAGAGCTCTTATATTCGGGACAGGGCTCTGACTGGCCAGATTCCAAAGCCGATTTCAATTATATGTCTATACCGGTGCTGCTTAGGTACAAGCCGATTAGCGTATTGAGCATAGAGGCAGGGCCGCAGTTTAGTTCTTTGCTTTCGGCAAAGATAGATGGTGAGGATGTGAAAGAAAGTATCAAAAACAGTGATTTTGGCTTGGCAGTTGGCGCAACAGCTCATTTACCTTTGGGCTTGAATGCCGGATTGAGGTATGTATGGGGTTTTACCAACGTGAGTGAAATGACATTAGTGAGCGAAGTAAAAAACTCAATGGTGCAACTCTCCGTTGGATGGACGCTGATTGGCGCCAAATAATATTGAAAGGAAATATACTTAAGCCCTGCTGCGTAAAATACAGTAGGGCTTTTTTATTCTAATAAAATAAAACATCCATGACCAGCTCCTTGCTGAATTCTTTGTGAATGATGGCCAAAACTTTCGATTTGGATACCGTGAGCTCCTGACGCAAGGGGGGTGAGTTGAGTTTTACAAATAACACCTTTTCTTTGATGAACATCTTTTCTGTTCGTCGGGCTATGGGTTTGCCCATCATTGATTCCCATGCATTGATCAGCTTGTTCTGGTCAAATTTAGGTCTAAGTTTATAGCTATCGATCATGGCATCAATGGCCTCTTTGATCGTTGAAGTATCTGATTTGCGAGCTGAAAATTTTTCGGTGTATTTCATTAAGTACAGAACGCTATATTTGAGCTTCCAAGATACCATTATCCACATGGATTACCCGCCACTCGATATTTAATTTTTCCAGAAAATGTTTTGTTCGCTCCGGTCGTGCATCGGTCATAAACACCTGACCAAATTCGTGGTGTTCTATCATTTCTGTGAGTTTTTGAATGCGGTGGTCATCCAACTTATCAAAAATATCATCCATCAGCAATATTGGTTTAAAGCCCTTATTTTCCCGGATAATGTCAAATTGCGCCAGTTTAAGGGCGATCAAAAATGACTTTTGTTGTCCTTGAGATCCGAATTTTTTTAGTGGGTAACCGTCCATTTCAAACAGATAGTCATCTTTGTGAATGCCAAAGTTGGTGCGTTGCAGGAGCACATCCTTTTGCAGCGAAGCTTTGAAGTCGGCAGCATAAGAAGGGCTTAATAGCTGCGAGTCGTAGTTGAGGGCGATGCGTTCTTTGCTTTCGGCCAGATAGGCATAGTGTTTGAAAATTTTCACCACATATTCTGTGCAAAATGAATTCCTTGTGGTGGCTATTTCTCTGGCTAGTTTCAGCAATATGCTATCGTAGGGTTCGAGTATATCGCGGTCTATGCGATTGGTCTCGGCAAATTGCTTCAACAGTTGATTTCGTTGCTTAAGTGCCCGGGCATAGTCGATCAGATTGATCAGATATGTTCTGTTGAGTTGAGCGATGATGCTGTCAAAGAATTTTCTGCGGGTTTCGCTGCCATCGCTTATCAGTATATGATCGTTGGGTGCGATCATTACCACCGGGAACTCCCCAATGATATCGGCGGCTTTATCGATCTGATTTTTATCGATCTGGATTTTCTTTCGCTTGCCCGACAACAAGGCATTACTTACTTCCACCGTTTCCTGTCCGCGCACAAATTTTCCAATGATGCTGTAGTACTCTTGTCCATGCCTGATGCACAGATTATCCACCGGAATAAAAGCGCTTTTGGTCATAGACAAGAAATGGATGGCATCGAGCAGGTTGGTCTTGCCGCTGCCGTTGTCACCCACCAGCGCATTGATGTATCTGGAAAACGGCATATTGGCCTCAGGATAATTTTTGAAATTGGCCAAATAGAGATTTTCAAGATGCATAAATTTCTTTGTTTGATGTTTTTATTTAATTTCGCAACGCTTTTAAAACCCACCAGACAGGAGGGTTTAAGTATGAAAAGTTTTGCAAAATTAAAACAATTAAGCAATACCCTATGGCTACAGCAAAGGAAAAGAAGACCACTACCAACAAGACATCAAAGGCTCCATTCTCAAAAGAAACATACAAATTTTGGTATGAAAGCATGCTTTTGATGAGGAGATTTGAAGAAAAAGCTGGTCAGCTTTATGGCCAGCAAAAAATCCGGGGCTTCTGCCATTTATACATAGGACAAGAGGCATGTGCTTCGGGAGCGATATCTGCCCTCAAAGTAGGTGACAGCTATATTACAGCTTATCGAGACCATGCACATCCGCTAGCCCTGGGCTCCGATCCCAATGCCATCATGGCAGAGCTATATGGCAAGGCCACAGGTATATCCAAAGGCAAAGGAGGCTCCATGCACATGTTCGACAAAGAGCGCCATTTCTTTGGTGGCCATGGCATAGTTGGTGGTCAGATACCCCTGGGGATAGGCATTGCTTTTGCAGAAAAATACAACCATACCGATAAACTGTGCATCACGTATATGGGTGACGGAGCAGTACGTCAGGGCGCCTTTCATGAATCTTTGAACCTGGCTATGTCCTATAAATTGCCCGTGATCTTTGCCATCGAAAACAATGGCTATGCCATGGGCACGTCTGTACAAAGGACTTCTAATGTCACTGAACTGTCCAGGCTTGGCGATGCCTACGATATGCCTTCAGAATGGGTGGATGCCATGAAGGTAGAAGACGTACATATCGCCGTAGCCAAGGCAGCCGAACGTGCCCGCAAAGGAGAGGGGCCTACTTTGTTGGAATTTCGCACTTACAGATACAAAGGACACTCGATGTCTGATCCGGCCAAGTACCGCACCAAAGAAGAAGTAGAGGCATACAAAAAGCGAGATCCACTGGAGCAGGTAAAGCTTTCTATGCTCAAATACAAGTTTGCCGATGAGGAATACTTCCAGGAAATGGAGGAAAAAACCAAAAAAACAGTATTGGATTCGGTCAAATTTGCCGAGGAGTCCGAATTCCCCGACCCATCAGAAATATACAAAGATGTATATGCTCACGATGACTACCCGTTTATCAAGGATTAAACAAGGAAATATTTTTTTAATATTAATTTATACTATTTTTGCATCCTGAAATTTTGAATGATGGCGAAGTCGAAGATTAAAGATAAACATGGCAAGGGTGAAGAGTTGCTCGAAAACCCGGAAGTTTTAGCTGAACAAATCAGCAAAACAGAGGAATTTATCGAGAAAAACAGGAAAATGGTTTTTATAATTGGCGGTGCAATCGCGCTGATCATTGGAGGCTATTTTATGTACAACTATTGGATTACCCAAAGAAATGCCACCGCTCAAAATGAGATGTTTCAGGCTGTCTATTACTTTGAATCCGACAGTCTTGACAACGCACTTAATGGTGATGGCAACAACCTGGGTTTTTGGACATTATCGATAATTATTCCATGACCGAAGCAGCCAACCTGGCGCATTTCTACGCAGGAGCGAGTTTGCTCAAGAAGGGGGAATTCATTTCGGCCATCGATCACCTGGAGAAATTTTCCAGTAGCGATCTGCTCATCCAGGCCCGTGCTTACGGGCTCATTGGCGATGCCAATGTGGAGTTGGGCAACTTCGATGATGCGGTTAAATTCTATTCCAAAGCCGCAAATTACAATGCCAATGAGTTTACTTCGCCCACTTACCTGATCAAAGCTGCGGTGGTGTATGAAGAGCAAAAAGATTACAAATCGGCTCTGGACTGCTATGAGACCATAGTAGAAAAGTATGTAAATGCCAATGAGTACCAAACCGCTCGAAAACACAAAGCGAGGTTGGAAAGCATGATCACAGCCGGATAATCATAGAAAACAAAGCTTTGAAAGGGATAAGGCAAAAGCTTTATCCCTTTTTTAATGTAAAACCAATAATCACATGGCGTCATCCAATAAAAACCTGAGCCACTTTAGCGAAAGGAACATCAATGATATTGCGCATTATAAATTCGGGATTTTGGTATCGGAATGGAATTCTGAAATCACCGAGTCGCTCTATGCCGCTGCAGTAGAAACCCTGTTGCAGCACAAGGCCAGACGTGAGCATATTATTCGCAAGATGGTGCCCGGCAGCTATGAGCTTTCACTTGGGGCGCAATGGCTTGCCCAGACCGATGAAATCGATGCCGTTATTTGTCTTGGCTGTGTGATACAAGGCGAAACGCCACACTTCGACTACATTTGCCAGGCCATTGCTAATGGGCTGACTAATGTGGCGCTCAAATACAACAAACCGGTTGTTTTTGGTGTCCTTACCACACTCACCTTGCAACAGGCGCTCGACAGAGCCGGTGGCAAACACGGTAACAAAGGAGATGAGGCCGCTGCCACCGCCATCAAAATGCTGGGATTTTAGATATATTTTATGCTATCTCCACACGAAGATTGTTCGGCATTCCATCGATAACTATTTCTTTTTTTTTATAAATTAAAACCTCTCCATGTCCAACATTAAAGTATTAAAGTTTGGGGGAACTTCTGTCGGGAAGCCTTCGAGTATGCATATGGTCGCCAAAATCGTTACCGAAACTCCGGGGCCAAAAATCGTAGTGCTTTCTGCCTTATCGGGCACCACCAACTCCCTGGTAAAGATCGGAGAAGATCTTACTGCCGGCAAGCATGCCGATGCCTCTGCGGAGATAGAATCTCTGTACACGCACTACCTGCAATTTCAAGACAAACTGGTGCAAAAAGACGTGAGCAAGGCCAAAGCTCAATATGTAATCAATGAGCATTTTACCTTTATGCGCTCTTTGCTCAAAGTGCCATTCAATGACAATTTTACCAAAGAACTTTTGGCTCAGGGCGAGTTGATGTCCACCAAGCTTTTTTCCATTTATTTAGAAGAGGCTGGTTTCAGAAATGCCATTTTACCAGCATTGGAGTTTATGGCCATCGATGAAAATGATGAACCCAACATGGATTTTATAATTGATAACCTGGGTACTCAATTGAGAAAACATCCGGAAGAGGAGCTTTTCATCACCCAGGGCTATATTTGCCTTAATGCCGATCAAAAAATCGACAACCTGAAACGTGGGGGCAGCGACTACACCGCGTCGTTGGTTGGTGCAGCCTGCTATGCCGAACTGGTGCAAATCTGGACTGATATCGATGGCATGCACAACAACGATCCACGTGTGGTGAGCAATACCAGACCGGTGGCTGAGTTGTCTTTTGATGAGGCATCAGAGCTGGCCTACTTCGGCGCCAAGATTTTGCACCCTTCTTCAATATTGCCAGCAAAACAATACAATATACCTGTTCAGCTAAAAAACACCATGGAACCCGAAGCCTATGGCACCATGATCAGCAGTCAGGAAAAAAACAAAACCATCAAGGCTATAGCGGCCAAAGATGGCATAACTGCCATCAAGATAAAAAGTACCAGAATGTTGCTTGCCTATGGTTTCCTCAGTAGGGTATTCGATGTCTTCGAAAAGTTTAAGACGCCTATCGATATGATTACTACCTCTGAAGTAGCAGTGTCGCTCACCATAGACAATGATGCCCGTCTCACGGAAATACTCGACGCGCTAGAGGCATTTGGAAGCGTTACCGTCGATCCCAACCAATCCATCATTTGTATGGTCGGCAATGACGTGGTGCGCGAAAAAGGAATAGTGAAAAAGATTTTTGATTCGCTGGAAGACATACCCATCAGGATGATATCGTATGGGGGCAGTAAGTACAACATTTCGGTGCTTACCGAAACGCAATACAAGAAGAAAGCCCTGATAGCCCTCAACAAGGGTTTGTTTGGACTTTAAAAGCAATGAAAAAGCCGGTGATCCCGGTTTTTTTTATGGTCTGAATGTTGTATTTTCATGTTTGATTGTACTGGAAACCGGCATCACGACATGGCGAGGATTTTTTTATTTATAGGGCTGATACTTTCTACAATGGCAGCAGTCGCTCAAACATTCGATTTGCAAGGCCACAGAGGATGCCGCGGCTTAATGCCTGAAAATTCTATCCCGGGTTTTTTAAAAGCGATGGAATTGGGGGTGAATACCCTTGAGATGGACGTAGTTATTTCTGCCGATGGCAAAGTGGTGGTCTCCCACGATCCTTATATTTCTGCTGATTTTTGTCTCAATGAAATTGGGAGGCAAATTACTAAGAATGAAGAGAAGAAATTGTTGATCTATCAGATGCTCTATGATGATGTGAAGCAATTCGACTGTGGATCCAAAGGTCACAAGGCCTTTCCGGAGCAGGCCAGGATGACTGTATATAAACCTTTGCTCTCGGAGGTTATTACCACCTGCGAAGCATTCGGGCAAAGTCGAAATTTGGCTCCTGTTCATTACAATATCGAGCTAAAAAGCAGCCCTGCCGGCGACATGACCTTACATCCTGAGCCTGCCTATTTTGTAGAATTGGTCTATAATGTTATCAAATGTGCTGTCCCTGCAGAAAGGATATGTATTCAGTCATTCGACATGCGCATTTTGCAAACATGGAAATTGAAATATCCGGATTATACCTTATCTTATTTGGTTGAAAATTCGAAATCCGCTTCTAAAAACCTGGAGGAACTTGGTTTTACACCGACCATTTACAGTCCCCACTATAAATTGCTGAACCAGAAATGCATCGAGGAATTACATGCAAAATCCATCAAAGTAATCCCCTGGACGGTGAACAAAGTTGAGGACATGAGGCAGCTCAAAACCTGGGGCGTAGATGGGCTTATTACAGATTTCCCCGATTTGTATATGACTAATTTTTCCCTGACTGGGGAATAATCGCAACGTATTTTTTCTTTCACTTCAAAGACCTTACTTTTGCCGGTCTTAAAAAGCAAAATGCCGAATGCTTTGGCATCTGGCGTAGCGGCACATTGTACATTTAAAATTTTCATAAATGAAAAAGGTTTTAGGCATGGGCAATGCCCTGGTGGATATTTTGGTCCGGATAAGTGATGACAAATGGTTGGATCAGTTTGATTTACCAAAAGGGAGCATGCAATTGGTAGATAAAGAAAAATCGATCCAACTCATGCAGGCGCTCAGTCAGTTTCATTATGAGATTGCCTCCGGAGGTTCTGCTGCCAATACCATTAATGGCCTGGCCAACCTGGATGTACCTTGTGGATATATTGGCAAAATAAATGACGATAAATTTGGGGACACTTTCAAAGCAGATATGACCCAAAAAGGGATCGATGCCATTCTTTTCAGGGGGGTACAAGATACTGGAATTGCCACCACACTCATCAGTCCTGATTCGCAGCGTACGTTTGCCACCTTTCTGGGAGCGGCTGTAGAATTATTGCCAGAAGATCTAAAGGAGGATTTTTTTAAAGGGTATGATTTTTTCCACATAGAAGGGTATTTGGTTCAAAACCATGCTTTAATTGAAAATGCTGTGCGTATGGCCAAAAAGCACGGCTTAAAAGTTTCTTTGGACATGGCGAGCTACAATGTTGTCGAGGGTAATATTGATTTTCTCACCAGTTTGGTGCAAGAATATGTAGATATAGTTTTTGCCAACGAAGAGGAAGCGAAAGCATTTACAGGTAGCGACCCGGAGGTGGCATTGAACCGCATCGCAGAGATGTGCGAGATTGCTGTGGTAAAAATAGGCGCAAAGGGATCTATGGTTAAAACACTCAGTGAGACGGTGGTCTGCCAAGCTATTCCTGCCACCCTCATCGACACCACCGGTGCTGGCGATCTTTACGCTTCAGGGTTTTTGTATGGCTTATCGCACGATCTTTCGCTCGATCAATGTGCCAGGCTTGGAAGTTTGCTAGCCGGCAATGTGATTGAGGTAGTCGGTCCTAAAATGGACGAAGTCCGATGGTCGAAAATAAAATCTGGTGTAATGGAAATACTTGCTTTTTAAACCCGGGCAAAAGCAAAAAACACCAGCCAAATGATCAAATACAAAGGGATTAAAACAGGCAATGAGTACCTGATGATGTAGCCAAAAAAGGAGGGCATCTTAATGCCAACCTGCTCAGCGATCGACTTCACCATAAAGTTGGGCCCATTGCCAATATAGGTGAATGCACCGAAAAATACAGAAGCTATAGAAATGGCCTTGAGCATTAGCGAAGAATCTCTAAATCCGTCACTGGCAAATTTAATGACATCTGCAATGTTGTTGATGTCGGCTCCTTGCGAGGCCATGCCAGCGGCCAAAAAGTTGAGGTAAGTTGGTGCATTGTCCAGAAAACCCGATAATATACCCGTACCCCAAAACAGGGTGTTGTGTGAGATGAGCTGAACGCCAGCAGAAGATTGAGCAAAGTTGCCTACCAATTCCAGGGCAGGCATCATAGTGCCAAATATTCCTACGAAAATGAATGCCACCTCCTTGATAGGTTCAAAATTGAATTCATTCGCCTGGAGTAATGCTTTATCGGCGGTTTTGTATGAAAAGTACGCCGCAGCCAACATGATGATTTCACGGATGAAAGAGAACTTCATGCCGTCGTAATGAATGCCCGGTACCCATGCAAATACATTGGGGTCAAGGAAGACCGCTAGGATGATGATGAGCAGCCACAAGAAATTTTTACTTCCTTTTATGCTTATTTTATTTTGGAAGTCTGTTGAATCCTGTGTTTCCAGATCGGTATTTCTTTTGTCAAAAAAGTAGAAGGCGGATATAAGCAATATTATGCCCAACGTCCAGGGTAAAAGATTGTGTGTAAATGTCCAAAAAAATGGCACTCCTTTCAGAAAACCCAGGAATAGCGGAGGATCGCCAATAGGGGTCAATGAGCCTCCGACATTGCTCACTACGAAGATAAAGAAGATGATGTGGTAGGCTTTAATCCGTCCCTTATTTACCCTGATAAATGGCCGTATCAAAAGCATGGAGGCACCAGTGGTGCCGATGATATTGGCGATAACGGCACCTATAAGTAAGATGGCGGCATTGACGCCGGGAGTTCCTTTCTTGTCGATGGAGATCATGATGCCCCCCGAAGCGACAAACAAACCGGTCAGCAATGCGATAAACTGCACATATTCAAAGAGTGCATGAACGGGACCGTGCGTATTGCGCAATACAAAGAGATAATATGCCACCACCAAGGCCGCCAGGGCAACAGCGATTTTGGGATAATTATGATGCCAGAAATGTTCGTAAAAAAGTGGGCCGGTGGCAATCATTAGCAGCAACACTACAAATGGGATCACCAGCCACCCGGGAGGCGCATGATGGTCGGCATCGTGATCGTCCTGGATAATATGTTCGTCTATTTGAGGCGGAGTTTCCGCGTGGGTTTGGGCTTGCTGCACCGGTGATTCAAAAGTATCGGAAAAGGATATGCCGGGTAAAGAAAAGAGTGCAAAAAGTAGCAAGGCAGCGAATATATACTTCATAAATTATTGATTTGGAATAATATAAATACCCATCACTAAGATTTCTGTGTCAAAGCAAAAAACGTTAAAATTAGAGCTAATTACAAAAAAATCTCGAAAGTATTAGGTGAGCTATGATACATTTTAGCGAGTAGTTAATTTCTATACAAAGGCTCATAAACCAGCCCCCCGGAGGAATCGGATTTGGCTCCGGTCACGGAACTCAAGGTGTTGATTTTGCCCAATGAACGCAATAGACCGAGAAAAGCAAAAATGATGGCTTCTTTAAAGTCAATCAACTCATCATCCGGAATGTGCATTTCGATTTTTCCATTTGCATAAGACGCTATCAGCTCGATGAGGAAGGTATTTTTGGCTCCCCCGCCTGTCACCAACATTTTGGGTTTATGGCTTATTGGATATTTTGAATAATGACTGGCGATAGTCAAACTAATCTGGTAGGCCACGTGATGACAAAAAGTATGCAACAAGTTTTCGGGGGTTTCCTCTTTCAGCAATGGGAGGATGTGCTCAGTTACCCATTCCATTCCCAGAGATTTTGGTGGAGTATCACCATAGAACTTTAGCGCATTCAATTGCTTAAACAACGACATATCGGCGTGACCCGCTCTGGCCATTGTGCCTTCATGGTCATATTCAAATCCTTTTTTACTTGCCAAATAGTTCAATACCGTATTCACGGGGCAGATATCGAACGCGGTACGTTTACTTTTTTGTTTAAATGAAATATTTGAAAATCCCCCAAGATTTAGACACAAATCGTACTCATAAAAGAGCAGTTCATCACCGATTGGGACAAGAGGAGCGCCTTGGCCGCCCAGCGCGATATCCAAAGATCGCAAATCACAAATGGTTTTTAGCTGCGTTTGCTGCATAATGTTATAGCCGTCCCCGATTTGCAATGTAATGCCACACTGGGGCCGATGGAATATAGTGTGTCCATGCGACACTATCAGAGCGGGCTGTATGTTTATAGCATTCATAAAACCACGCGCTTGCTCTCCAAGCCAGGTTCCATACCTGAGGTCGAGCTCTTTTAGCTCAAAGGCATTCAATTCACCGGCACATTGCAATTGACGTTTCCAGGCATCGTCATACTCCACAGTTTTGCACCCCAGCACCTCAAATTGCCAGTCACTTTTATACGAAAAGCGAACGAAAGCGATGTCTAATCCATCTAGCGAGGTTCCGGACATCATTCCGATCACATCATATTTTTTCATTTATAAAGATTAATTTTGCTGCCAGTTGTTTTGTCAATCAAATGAAAAGGGATTTTGAATATATGTATTGATATCGGAAATACAAGTGCCAAGCTTGGGGTTTTTGAGCATGATAATTTGTTGACGGTGCTGCCAGATTTGACGGATAAAAAATTGATTGGAATCATCAAATCGGAAAAGCCTGATCATGTGATGATTAGTAGCGTAAGAAAAGGGATAGGAAAAATAATAGCTAGATGTAAGGCACAGACTCATACCTTGGTACTTGACCATAAGACACCTTTACCCATTAGCATTGATTACGGCACCCCTCAAACACTTGGTGTAGACCGCATTTGCGCCGCTGTGGGGGCGCATTTTCTATTTCCTCATACAAATAATCTTGTGGTAGATATAGGCACCTGCATTACTTATGACCTCATCGACCACACGAGCGTATACCGCGGAGGAGCCATTTCGCCTGGTATGGATATGAAGCTGAAAGCCATGCATAAGTTCACGTCAAAGCTGCCCGTGGTGGCTTTTAGCGGCATTGCCGGCCCGATCGGTAAATCTACCAGGGAGTGTATGCTCGGTGGGGCTGTAAACGGAACCCAAGCCGAAATAGAGGGCATGATTAAGCAATTTGGCCAGTTTTATGAAAAATTAACAATTATATTCTGTGGCGGCGGAGCTATTTTTTTTGAATCTAAAATAAAAGAACACATCTTTGCAATCCCAAATCTAGTCCTTGTCGGGCTTAATCAGATATTGATTTTTAATTTGCATGATTAAAAAAAGCACTTTCTTATTTTTTATTTTTTTTAGTACACTTTTTGTTGCCGTTGCTCAAAATGCCTCAAATCCGTACTCCATTTTTGGCATAGGTAGTGTAAGCAAACAAGCCTTGATCTACAACAAAAGCATGGGTGGTCTTGGTATAAGCAACGGAAAAAGCTGGGTACTCAACAATGTGAACCCGGCTATGCTGCCCCTCAATACATTTTCAACATTTGATGTCGGTCTTTACACCGAAAAGAGAACCCTGAATACCAAAGATATGAAACAGGGTAATATCAATGGTGGCCTCGACTACCTCACCCTGGGCATCCCACTGACGACAGGAAAATGGACTATGTCTCTGGGGCTGATGCCATATAGCAATGTTTCCTACGATATTGCGAGCAACAGCCCAATTGTAAACAACGAAGATGCCAACGCTTCTTACCTGTATTCGGGAAGTGGCGGCATCAACCAGGTATTTGTAGGCAGTGGCTGGCAGATTGTACCCGATTTTATTTATGCAGGGGTTCGTGTAGGCTATGGTTTTGGTTCTATCAAAGACGAAACAACCATCTCGCTATCTGAGCGGGTGTTTCGCGATGAAACCGATACTATTGGGTTCAGCAAAAATTTCCAATCTTCGGCCTTCAATCGCAGAACAAAATATTCAGATCTGATGTTGGAGGGCGGGCTATATGCTAAGAGGAAACTGGGAAAAGAAAGAGAAATTAGTATAGGCTTGATCTATGAGCTTGGAGGAAATATGAGAACGAAGCGGGATGAGTTTTTGCAAATAGCAGATGGCAGTACCATTCCCCCTAGTGATACGCTGGTATTCAATGCCAAAGGCTCAACTTATTTGCCCCAAAAGTGGGGAGTTGGGGTGAGCTTTTCCAAACCTTATAAATGGACAGTGGGTATGGATATTTATACCAGAAACTGGGAGAACTTCAAATCAGATTTTGGAAGGGATCAATCTTTGAATCAGAGCCGTGAAATCATAATCGGAGGAGAGTATACACCCGATTTATTTTCGGTAAAAAGCTATTTCCATAGAATCACTTATCAGATGGGCTTCAATTATGAGCAGACCCCCGTAAAGATAAATAATGAGAGCATTGACGATTTTGGTATCAATTTTGGTGTATCTTTGCCCGTTGGAAGCGCCTCTATTTTAAATGTGGGCTTCAAGTATGGACAAACTGGTACTACCACCAGGGGATTAATAAGAGAAGACTATTTTAAATTAAACCTGGGGATGACCTTCAATGACCGCTCTTACAGTTGGTATAGAAATCAAGGAAAGTATAAATAAAAATGTTATCTATGAAAGCAAAAATTTTTCTCATCGGATTATTCGGTTTACTCGTTTTTGAAACCGCCAATGCACAGTGGAACTGGCCCGAGGACAAAGCTAAAGCAGAGACAAAAAATGCGCTTTATACCGATGCTTTAAAGCAGGAAAACTATAGAAGTGCAGCAAATCATTTGCACTGGCTGCTGGTAAATGCTCCCAATCTGAATAAATCCATATATATCAATGGGGTGAAGATTTACGATGGGCTGGCTACCGAAGAAGCAGACATTGCCAAAAAGAAAATGTACCAGGATTCGGTGCTGGCATTGTACGACCTCAGGATTAAGCATTTTGGTGACGAAAGCGGTGTATTAAATCGCAAAGCCTACGATGCATATAAGTATTACAATGACGACAAAGATCGATATAAGGAGCTTTTCGATCTATTTAAGAATACCTTCGAATTGAATGGTAAGAAGGTGATGGACATCAATTTGCTGCCTTATATGGATGTGGTGAGAAGGTACAAACTATCCGGAGGCAGCATTTCTGACGAGGAAGTTTTGGGTATTTATGAAGAGATCGTAGATATTACCAACTATAAGATTGAAGTAGTAAAGAAAAACGTTGACAATCTGAAAGTGGTGCTTGATAAAGTAAATGAAATATTGGTAGGTACCATCGATGTCAATTGCGACTTTGTTGAGCAAAACCTTGGTCCTAAGCTAAAGGCAGAGCCAACTAATTTGAAGCTTGCCAAAAATATACTCAGGTTGTCATTTGCCGGCAAATGCTTGGATTTACCAGTTTTTATTGAAGCCGCCAAAGTGGTTCAAAAAGAAGAACCTGAATATGGCCTTGCTAAGCTGATAGGCCAGTCGGCTGCTGCCAAAGACGATTTTACCACCGCTATACAATACCTGGAAGAATCAATAGAATTGACCGATGACAATACAAAGAAAGCCGATTCGTATTATTCTTTGGCAGTCATTCAGTCTAATTTGGATAAAAAAGTAAGCGCGAGAGACTACGCAAGAAAAGCTATAGCTGCCGATCCAACCAAAAAGGAAGCCTATAAGGTGATCGGAAACTTATATTATAATAGTTTTAATGAGTGTAGTAGAGGCGAAAACCCCGTACATGACAAGGCAGTATATCTGGCAGCATACGAAATGTTCAGACTTGCAGGCGACAGTAGCGGAATGTCCAGGGCTCAGGCGCAATTCCCAACAATGGACGATATCTTTACCTTCAATATGCAAGTGGGCGATTCGTACAGAATAGGGTGTTGGATAAATGAAACGGTGACAATTCAAAAGAGATAAATATATAATCATTGTTAAAAGCGGCCAAAGAGATTCCTTTGACCGCTTTTTTTGTTTAGTGAAATGAAGAAGCCCTTATTGTACACCATATTATTGATGACAGTAGCGACGTTGTTTTCCAACTGTGGTTCCAAAATAGACGAATTGCAGGAAATCCAGGAATATACAGGGCCGATAATAGAAATGGGCGAGTCAACTACATATTATTCCGATTCTGCTGTAGTCAAAATGAAAATGGACGCGCCCAGGCAGCTTGAATTCGCAAATGGGGACAGGGAATTTCCGGAAGGTTTATTTTTAGAGTTCTTCGACAAGCAGGGAAATCCAACCTCTACCCTTCGTGCCGATTATTGCTACTATACCAGGAAGGAGGATTTGTACAAAGCAACCGGTAATGTGATTGTAAAAAACCTTCAAAACAATGACCGGCTCGATACTGAGGAGCTGTTCTGGAATGAAAAAAAGAAGAGGTTTTCACTGAGAAGTTTGTTAGAATAGAAAAAGATGGAAAATTCACGTCGGCGATGGGCTCAAAGCCAAACAAGATTTTTCTTATTATGAGATATTAAATTCAAAAGGAGAGATTACGCTCGAAGAATAATATGAATATTTTTATACTTGCATAAGCACAGACCAATGTATATTCAAAATTTGGTTTTAAAATAGGCGATGATAGAATCCAATTATATAATCATAGTGTTGATTTCGTTGGTGCTGTCAGCTTTTTTTCTGGAGTGGAGATCGCATTTATTTCGGCTGACAAATTGCACATAGAGCTCCGAAGCCAACAAGGCCATCTTTCCGACAAAATCCTGTCAAAGTTTCTCAAACAACCTTCCTGGTTTATTACCACTACCCTTATCGGCAACAATGTCACCCTGGTGATCTACGGCATTTTTATGGCATTTATACTGGAGCCATTGATTGACAGTATGTTTGCAGAATATCTGTACAATGAAGTACTGGCCTTTATCATTCAAACGGTTTCAGCTACCTTGCTGGTGCTGGTAACGGCTGAGTTTCTGCCGAAGAGCTTGTTTTTGATCCATCCCAATAAGATGATTTCTTTAATGGCCGTACCTATTTATATATTTTACATTCTCTTTTATCCTGCTGTTTGGCTAATCGTCAACCTCTCAAAAATTCTAATCGAAAAAGTACTTAGGCTGGAATACAATGAAGATAAACCGGTTTTTGGACTGATAGACCTCAACCAGTACATCAAAAAGATGATCAGTGACAAGGAGGAGGAAAAAAAACAAGAAGTAGACGCCAAAATTTTTACAAACGCCCTGGAGTTTAAAACCGTGAAAGTACGGGATTGTCTGGTGCCCCGTACAGAGCTGGTAACGGTGAGCATCGAAGATACCATTACGGATTTGAAGGAAGCATTCATAGAAAGTGGCTATTCCAAAATCGTAGTGTATAAAGAATCTATCGACAATGTTGTAGGGTATTGCAATTCGATCGAACTGTTCAAGAAGCCGGTTAAAATATCAGACATTCTTACACCGATTATTATAGTGCCGGAAACCATGCTCGCCAGTGAATTGATGATACAGTTTATTTCTGAAAGAAAAAACATTGCCCTGGTGGTAGATGAGTATGGAGGCACCTCGGGCATCGTAACCATAGAAGATATCATAGAAGAGATTTTTGGTGAGATACAGGATGAACACGATGAAGAAGACCTGTTGGAGCAAAAGATCGATGAAAAAAACTTTTTGTTCAGCGCCAGGCATGAAATCGACTATCTCAATGACAAGTATGGATTTCATCTGCCTGAGGGAGATTTCGAAACCCTTGGCGGACTGATCCTATCGGTTACAGAAGATTTTCCGGAAGAGAATGAAATGGTGTTTTTTGAAGAATTTATTTTTACGATTGAACGCATTGAAAACAACAGGATTGACAACATCAAATTGACCCTAAACAAGGCATGATTTGGCCGTTTTGAGGCATGTCGTGAAAGGGTATATTTTTTGGTTTTAAGTAGGTAAGTAGCTATTTTTGCGGCACTTTAAGAAAATTTTATATGGCTTTAATTAATAAAATAAGGGAAAGATCGGGCTGGGCTATTGGCTTTGTGGCCATTGGTTTGGGTTTTTTTATGATAGGCACAGATATCCTCGGCCCAAACTCAACAATCCTTGGCGAGAATAAAACAGATGTAGGTGAGATTGCCGGCGAAACGGTGGAACGCGACCGGTATCAGGAACAAATAGATCAGATCAAGTACAACTATACCGTGAACTACGGCAGGAATCCTTCCGAAGGTGAAATGTTCTCCATTCGCCAGCAGGCATGGGATTACCTCATCGTTAAGATAGCTTTTCAGGAACAATACGATGAATTGGGACTAAAAGTAACTGACGATGAGCAGTGGGACATGGTACAGGGAAACAATGTAACCTATGAGATCAAGCAGGCTTTTACTGATCCTCAAACGGGTCAGTTTCAACGCGATCGTGTGGTGAGTTACCTAAAGCAGGTCAATCAGTTGCCCCCTGCACAGCGTGCCTCCTGGTACCTGTTTGAGCAAAATTTGAAACCATCGAGGTTGAGAATAAAATATGACAATATGCTGGTAAAAACCACCTATGCTACTGATTTGGAAGCAAAAAACCAATATCAGGAAGAGAATGCCGTGGCAGAAATCAAGTATTTATATGTCCCATATTATACCGTTTCCGACTCAGCGGTTACCGTAGAAGATAGCGAGCTTAAGGCGTATCTTAAAGAACATCAAAACCAATATATGGTAGAGGAGAGTCGTAATTTCAGCTACATTTCTATTCCCATAGTTCCATCCGGAGACGACACTACCTATTTTCAGCAGGAAATGGATCAGATCAAGGCTGATTTTAAAGACCACGCCGAAGATTCTATTTTTGCCAGGAACAATTCAGACGGAGAGCAATTTTTTAGCCGGGTTACCGTCGATGGACTTCCGGACATGCTCAAGGCAAATGTTTCGAACCTGAGCGAAGGTGATGTACGAGGCCCTTATTTTCAGAATGGCAAATTTGTGGTGTACAAAATTTCCGGAATTACCGAAGATACTGTAGGAGCCGTTAAGGCCAGCCATATTTTGATAAAGTGGGATGACGAGTCTGATGAAGCAAAAGCAAAAGCCAGAAGCAAAGCCCAGGATATTCTGAACCAGTTGCGAAGAGGAAGTGATTTCAAACAACTGGCTATTGAAAACAGCCAGGATGGTACAGCACAGCGCGGTGGCGATTTAGGATGGTTTAGCCGTGGCAAAATGGTGAAACCTTTTGAAGACGCAGCTTTTGGAGCTAATACTACCGGACTCATCAACAGGCTGGTCGAGAGCCAGTTCGGATACCATATCATAAATGTAACTGAAACGGCCAATAACAACCAATATGCTGTGGCCAGTATTGAAAGAGAGATTACACCGAGTGATGAGACCAGAAACAGGGCGTTCAGAAAAGCAGATTATTTTGCTTCTACCAGCGGTGACTACGAAGAATTTATCGCCAATGCCGAAAGAGATTCACTACAGGTTTTCAATGCTGAAAATATTGGCCCAAACGATCGACGATTCAATGACGTAGGCAATGCGCGGGCAGTGATACAATGGATATACAATGAGGCGGAAGTCGGTAATGTTTCTGATGTGAAAGAAATGGAAGACCAATATATTGTAGCCACCTTAACTAAGGTGATCGAAGAGGGTTCTGCCGGGCTGGCGGAAGTCAGGGATCAAATCGAGCCTATCGTTAAGAACAGGAAAAAGGGAGACATCATCATTAAAAAGCTTGAGGAATACAATGGCAGCCTCGATGAAATAAGCAATCAGTATGGCAACGATGCAAGTGTATATAATTCGAGCGATCTGAAATTTGCCACCAACTCTCTACCGACAGTAGGCTTTGCTCCCATAGCAGTAGGCAAAGCGTTTGCACTCAATAGCGGTGAAAGGACTGAGCCATTTAAAGAAGAAAATGGCGTGATGATCATTGAAATGATCAATAAAACCCAGGCGCCGGATATTGCTGATTATTCAACATACAAAAACCAAATCGAGCAGCGAAATTCTAGCAGGGTATCTTTTAACGCGGGTGAAGCAATAAAAGAAAATGCAGATATTAAGGATTTGAGGTATAGGTTTTTCTAGGCCACTGATAGTCAAATGCCATTTTGTTTGGCCGGGGCTTACAGCCCAGGGCACTTTGCCTGGCAAAATGGCATTTTTTATTTAAAGCAATGCTGTTGCTAAGTCCGGCGTTACGCTTGTTGGGCGTCGTCGGCACTGATGAAGTTATCAAGCTTTTCAATAATATGGGATCAATTTCGACATTCAAAGAGAAACTGGATAAGGAACACCAATGGCCTGATCAATACATGTTTAAGTTTGTGATCCCGGTTGCCAAATCTCAAGAGCTGACAGATTTGTTTGAGGGAGAAACATTGGAAAAGAAACACTCCAAAGCAGGCAACTATGTGTCTATTACCATGAAAAAGCTCATGAATTCCAGTGATGATGTAATTGCTGTTTATCAGCAAGCCAATAAAATCGAAGGGCTGATTATGTTATAGTAAGCGCTTTGTATCTGTGCGTGCGGCAAGAAACTCAAATAAGCAAAAGAGCTTCAACGTTATTTAATTTCGATGATTTCGCGCAGATGTTCTTTAACATGGCCAAAGTCAAACCCATCGTAGGGTGCGGTAACTATCGCTTTGAGCAGGTCATTGACAATATGCGACTCGAAGCCTATTTTTTCGGCATATTTTGTCACTACCTCCAGTTCAATATCTTCTATTCTACCATCGAGGTAGATCATGTACACCAGATTAAAAAGGTGCTGAAGGGCTTTATCCTCAGATGCAATTTCCTTCTCGTCTGTCGTGGGGTCTATAAATTTTAGTTCATCTTCTGTGATGTGTAGCTGAATACCCCATTTAAAGAGACAACCGACAAAATCTTTGGATAAATATCCTTCGTTGAGAAAAGAATGATAAATATGAAAAAAACTATCCTTAATTGACTTGATTTCGAGTGGGTTTAGCGATGTGTTGTTTAGCTTCATGGCGACGATTAGTAAGCAGCTTATATTCTAAAGATAATCTTTTTCGATTAAATTTACGGACATTTCAATTAAAATGAAATTTCAGTGAAGAAACAGGTATTTCCTTTATTTGTGCTCTTTTTTTGTTCTGTTGCTGTTTTTTCATGTAAAGAAAAGACAAAAAATAATTCAAAAGAACATTTGTTCAAGGAATCTATTGATTCGACCTCGGTCGGTGAAGCTGGCGAAGTGGAGGCTGAGGTTAAAATCGACATCAATAGCGAGGTGGATCCGGAGCGGGGGCAGTGGCAAAGTCCCGAATTGGTTATCAGGAAATTTGGTGGCCTAGAGCACAAAATAGTGGCCGATATAGGGTCGGGAACCGGATATTTTACCATACCCTTGGCGCGTATGGCCAAAAAGGTAATCGCCATCGAAATCGAACAGCGCTATCTCGACTATATAGAGGATCGAAAGTTGGAACTGCCCATCGAACATGCCGAAGTGATAGAGACCCGCCTTACGGTAGAGGATGAACCCAACCTGCATGCCGAGGAGGTAGATGCTGTGCTTATGGTCAATGTTTTTTACTATCTACAGCACAGGGTAGATTATATGCGCATTGTAAAAAAGGCCATCAAAGAAAACGGTTTGCTTGTCCTGGTAGATTTTAAACCCGGAGATATGCCAGTTGGCCCGTCAGAAAATAAAGTGCCTGCACCAGTAGTGGTGGACATTTTGCGCAAAGCAGGGTTTTCTTCGATAGAGGTTGACGTTAAGAGCTTGCAATATCAATACATTATCACCGCAAATTAGCTTGTATGAGAAGGTTTTTTCTTTTCGTTTTTTTTATACTCGGACATGTAGCAGGAGTTGCCCAATCTGTGACCGAAGCTACCAAAATCAGCTTGCTTACCGGTTCGCCTGGCGCGGAGTTGTATTCGACCTTTGGTCATAGCGCGTTGAGGGTTCGTGATGAAAGTCAAAATATGGACATTGTTTTTAACTATGGCACATTTGATTTTAATACGCCAAACTTTTACTTGAAATTTGCCCGGGGCAAGTTGGATTATAAACTGTCGGTAGAACAATTTGAACAATTCATGGCCTCATTTACATACGAAAACAGGTCGGTATTGGAGCAGGAATTAAATTTGGATGTTTCCCAAAAGCAAAGATTGATATCCCTGTTGTTCCGTAATTATGAACCTAAAAACAGGTTTTATAAATATGATTTTTTCTATGACAATTGTGCCACGCGGATTAGGGACATCATGTTGGAAGCATACGGTGAGGACTTTCATTATTACTTTCCCTCATCCTGGAGTAACAGCGATCTCACCTTTCGCAACCTGATTGACATGTACCTGAGATACCATCACTGGTCGGATTTTGGGATCGACATTGCACTAGGTGTGCCTACGGACAAATTCGCCAGGCCAATGGATTACATGTTCTTACCAGATTACCTGTCGGAGGGTTTTGGCTCGGCAAGCCTACAAAATGGGGCAGGAGAGGTGCCACTGGTAAAAGAACAGCGGCTTTTGCTGGCAAAGACCGACCAGTCACCGCAAGTGCTATTAATTTCACCTATCATGCTATTCTGGTCGCTTTTTTTCATTGTAGCACTGCTGAGCGGATTTCAACTACAAAAGGGATGGAGGATGCCTGGGTTCGACAAGCTATTTTTTAGTACAATAGGCATGCTGGGATGGGTGGTATTCTTATTGTGGTTTTTTACCGATCATATCGCCACAAAAAACAATCTCAATATACTCTGGGCAGTGCCAATTCATTTTCCGTTGTTTCTTTTTTGGAATAAATTTTCCGGCACATTCAAAAAGTGGTATATAATGATATTTGCAGCCATCAATGTGTTGATTCTTATTTTATGGAGCTTTTTTCCTCAGCAGTATCATTATGCCTTTATTCCTTTGATTTTGGTAATGTTGATGCGCTATTATTTTCTTTACCGCGAAATAAATGCAAACCATGTAGGCGGGGATTAGTTGTGTGGGTATGACCAAACAAATATAACTATGTGGAAAGAGCAAGATAACAAGCTTAAAGCAGACTTTGAATTCGATGATTTTGTCGCGGCTTTTGGATTTATGACCCAGGTCGCACTAATTGCTGAAAAAATGAACCACCATCCAACCTGGACAAATACGTACAACACGGTATCCATAGCACTGTCAACACACGATGCGGGCGATATAGTCACGGATAAGGATCATAAGCTGGCCAAGGCCATCGATAAACTTTTATAATAGACGATTGAAAGAACGCTTCACCTCATTATATCTCGTGCCGACCCCTATAGGCAATCTCAAAGATATCACCCTTAGGGCATTGGAAGTTTTGCGCAATGTACAGCTCATTTTGGCCGAAGATACCCGGACTACAGGAGTATTATTGAAGCACTACGATATTCCCACCTCACAACGGAGCTACCATATCCACAATGAGCATAAGCAGGTAGCATTGCTGGTGGAGCGCTTAAAGGCCGGAGAACAAATGGCGCTGGTAACTGATGCCGGCACACCGGGTATTTCAGATCCCGGGTTTCTTTTGGCTCGCGCCGTAGTAGAAGCCGGATTGGAGATTGAGTGCCTCCCCGGTGCCACGGCGTTTGTACCGGCGCTGGTCAAGTCAGGTTTACCTTCAGATCGTTTTGTATTCGAAGGTTTTTTGCCCACTAAGAAAGGAAGGCAAACAAAACTCATGTCGATAGCCGAGGAGCAGCGAACCGTGGTACTTTACGAATCGCCACACCGGCTCAAAAAGGCACTTAGCCAAATTGTAGAATTTATGGGGGAAGAACGTAGAATTTCTGTGTCGAGAGAGCTTACTAAAATATTTGAAGAAACCAGAACGGGTCCGGCATCGGAAGTCAGGGATTACTTCGAAAGCAAGGAAATCAAAGGGGAAATTGTGATTGTGATCTCCGGCAAATGTTGAATTAAAAATAATTTCCCAACAACTATTAAAAATATTTTTATCCTAATTTGCGCCAAATCTATTAACAATATGAATATTGACCTTCAGCATACACTCAACGAAGTAGTGAAAATAGCCCAACGTGCCGGTGCATTCATCAGACACGAAGGCCATCAATTTGACCGTTCGAAAATCGAGGAAAAGGGACTAAATGACCTGGTATCTTATGTTGACAAGGAAGCGGAAAAAATGATAGTGCAAACCTTGAAATTTACCCTTCCCGATGCGGGCTTTATCACCGAAGAGGGCACCGAAACTCATAAAGCTGAAAAATACAACTGGGTAGTGGATCCGCTAGATGGCACCACCAACTTTATGCATGGATTGCCACCATATTCTGTGAGCATTGCACTGGTAGATAATGATATCCCTGTGTTGGGAGTGGTATATGTCATCAATTCTGACGAATGCTATCATGCTATCAAAGGAGGCGGGGCATATTGCAATCGCAAAAAAATAGGTATATCCAAAGTGGACAATTTCAAAGACGGGCTCTACATCACCGGTATGCCCTATACCGACTTTGGCAATCTCGATAAGTTTTGGAAAATATTTGGTCACTTTATGCAAAAGTCCCATGGAATTCGACGCCTGGGTAGCGCAGCAGCCGATTTGGCCTATGTGGCAGCCGGCAGATCTGAAGGTTTTTTTGAGCATGGACTCAATCCATGGGATGTGGCAGCTGGGGTTTTGCTGGTGCTGGAAGCTGGAGGACAGATTACCGATTACCAGGGGGGAGACAACTATGTGTTTGGCAGGAGCATTATAGCCGGATGCGCGGTACAGCCAGAAATGTACAAGGTAATCTCCAGCTATTGGAATGAAAACTGAGGGGCGAACTTGAAATAAAGCATGATACAAAAAATTTTGCTGGCCATCGTATTTGCAGCGGCTTTGATCTACCTCGGTAGGTACATCTATCGTCAGGTAAAAGCAGGCGACAAAGATGGTGCGTGTGATAAGTGCCTGCCAAAAGATGTAATCAAGAAAAGCAGAAATCACGATTAACCGAGATTCCAGACTAGGCTTTAGGATTTGCTAAATTACTCCCGTCATCAAAACAAAGCTTCCAGGCATTAACCACCGCACCCCCAATGTTTTATGATAGCCAGCGCTCTTTTCTTAGTTTAATCATTCACAAAATGTTACGTTTTTAAACTGACCCCATAAATAGCAGGAAGCGCTACACTTCGAGCCCTTCAGTGCAATTTTTGCAAATGTCTATACCCTTGCGATCTGATAGCAGGCGCGAACGGAAATTCAAATACTGCTTACCGTTCCATATTTCTTTGAATGATCGATCGTGGATATTCCCCATGGTGTAGCGGGCATCCTTGTCAAAACAGCAAGGCACAATATCTCCGTTCCACGTCATCACGCAAGAGTGCCACATTTTCCAACATTTATTCAAATGCTTATTTTTTATGGCGATTTTATTGTTTTCAATTTGAGTATAGCGGCTGTATTTCCTGTCTTTGGGGATCAGTTCCGAACCTTTTTCAAAATCATAGACCTGGGCGGTCTTCAGTTCCAGTTTGTCCACACCCAGCCTTTTGGCCAATGCTTTTACTTCTCCGATCTGATGTCTGTTGTGCTCGAATACAATGAATTGCAATATGATAAAAGGGTGTTTGTGTCCGTAAGATTTTCTTGCGGCAATCAAATTTTCTATGCCAACAATGGCCTTGCTTAATTGGCCTCCAATCCGGTATTTTTCGTAGGTAGCCTGGCCGGTGCCATCCAGCGATACAATGATCCTGTTAAGCCCGGAGGCTATGGTTTTCTTTGCATTTTCCGGGGTAAGAAAATGGGCATTGGTAGAGGTGGCAGTAAATATTTTTTTGGAATGGGCATAGTTGATCAGGTCGAAAAAGCCCGGGTGCAGGTAGGGTTCTCCCTGAAAATAGAGGATCAAATACATTAAATTGCCATGAAGCTCATCAATGATTTTCCGATAAGTTTCCATAGGCATCATTCCGGTAGGTCGCGAAAATGACCTGAGACCGCTTGGGCACTGGGGGCAGCGCAAGTTGCAGGAAGTGGTTGGCTCCACGGAAATACTGAACGGAAAAGCCGGGTGCCACGGAGATTTACTGCGGAGTGAAAGTTTAAATCCCCAATACGTTCTCATCGCGTTAAGCAGTCGCTTTACGGTAATTTTTGAAATGAATTCTTTTGCCTCCGCAAGGTGGTAAATCATTTACGTTTCTATTATTATTCTATGCCAAAAAATCCTACAGTTGTTGCGCCACTTTTATTTGTCATAGACCAGCCCTACAAGGCATTCAATTAAAGTCTCTGGTTCCATTTGCACCTTATTAAGGCCGCAGATGATACCCGCTACCGAATCAAGATAAGTTTCATTAATCCATGCACCTTTTTACATCTACAAAGCCAGGTACAGGTTTGGCCAAAGTTAAATACTTTTAGTCTTCTATCATAAAGGCTTACATCATGTGCCAGGTAGCCACTTTTAGCATAGGTGCCTTGGGGTTGCTCACCTGTTTTTATGAAGGGGTATTTTGCATGGCTAAACCGCAACGGATCCCATATCCATCCTTGAGATTTAAAGCAAAAAGTCGAAAAAATACCGGTGGTTTTGTGGCTTTTAAATATAATTGGTGAATTTCGCAAAGATAAAAGGAGGCAAATGAAAAGAAAAAGTATATGCGCAGGAATGGCATTTGTTGCATTTTTTCAACTGAATTCCTGTCTAAACAAACCTGAAAAGAATATATCTGATGATATTATGAAAGTATATGTCCAGGATCCGCATTCGTATGCCAGGCCAAATGAGGCTGCTATCGAACACCTCAAATTGGATATAAAGGTAGATTTTGAAAATAAAAAAGTTTCTGGTATTTGTGATTTGAGTTATATTAAATCAGCCAAAGCCAAGTCGATAGTGCTTGACACAAAGTCGCTGAACATCCATGAAATTACCTACTCAGATGGCACTGTGGCCAACTACCAGCTTCATGAAGAAGATCCGATACTGGGTGCTGCCCTGGAGATTACCTTGCCCCATGACAATCAAAATATCCGTATCGTCTATGAAAGTAGCAACAGGGCAGAGGCGCTGCAGTGGTTAAGCCCGCAACAAACCGCAGGTAAAAAGTATCCGTTTTTATTTACCCAATCACAGGCCATCCTGGCGCGTAGCTGGATTCCACTGCAGGATTCGCCGGGTGTGCGTTTTACCTACGAAGCCAGGGTGCAGGTGCCCACTGGCATGATGGCCCTAATGAGCGCCGAAAATCCACAAAACATTCAGAATGATGGTGTTTATCATTTCGAAATGCCCCAGCCTATCCCCAGCTACCTGATGTGCCTGGCTGTTGGCAATATAGATTTTGCCCCGGTTGGCAGCCGAACCGGCGTGTATGCCGAACCGTCTGTGCTGGATGAAGCGCATGAGGAATTTAATGAAATGGACGAGATGCTGGCCATAGCCGAAAAATTGTACGATGAATACCGCTGGGGCAGGTACGACCTGCTGGTGCTGCCACCGAGTTTTCCTTTTGGCGGCATGGAAAATCCACGGATCACTTTTGCGACGCCCACCATCTTGGCCGGTGACAAGTCGCTGGTGTCACTGGTGGCTCATGAGCTGGCGCACTCCTGGTCTGGCAACCTGGTGACCAATGCTACTTGGAACGACTTCTGGTTAAATGAAGGCTTCACTGTATATTTCGAACACCGGATCATGGAAGCACTCAAGGGCAAAGAATACGCTGATATGTTGTCCGCGCTTAGTTTACAAGGACTTCGCGAAGAGGTCGCAGCATTTATCAAGAGCGGTAAATCTGAAGATACCAAACTCAAGCTCGACCTGGCTGGTAGAAACCCGGATGACGGAGTCACGGCCATTGCTTACGACAAAGGCTATTACTTTTTGCGCTATCTCGAATCGTATGTGGGTCGTGAAAAGTTTGATGATTTTCTCAAGGACTACTTCGATAAATTCGCGTTTAAGACCAATTACACCGAAGCGTTTATCCCCTATGTGCAGCGCGAATTATTTGAAAAAAACGGTCTGGAGCCCATTCCAGACTTAAAGGAATGGATCTACGATACCGGATTGCCGAAGACCTTGCCCGCTGTGCATTCTACCAGGTTCGCAAAGGTTGATGAGGCTGTTTCGGCCTGGAAAAAGGGGCAATATCAAATAAATACCAGCGATTGGTCGAGCCACGAATGGGTCTATTTCATCACACAGCTGCCGGAAGAACGCTCATCAGGAGACTTGGAAAAATTGGATAACATGTTCCACTTTACCCGGAGTGGCAATGCCGAGATTTTGGGGGTTTGGTTTGTGTTGGTTGCCCAAAACCTTTACGAACCAGCGTTTCCGGCCATGAAACAGTTCCTCATTCATACCGGAAGACGCAAGTTTTTAATGCCGATATATACCGCATTACTAAAAACACAAAAGGGCCAGGCTCTTGCCAAAGAAATATATGCTCAGGCCCGGCCAAACTATCACTTTGTTGCCGTCAATTCCCTGGATGTTTTGTTGAGATAGCGGTGCGCTTTTGATTGATTAACACTTTTAGCCGGTCGCACCTTGTTTTTTTTCACCAGGCAACCATTGTACCTATGCCGGGGTTCTATGGCTGAAAGTGTTATTTAAATGAAAGAAATGATTTTGAGCGAAGAGGAATTGGTTAAACGGTGCATCGACAACGACCGCCACGCGCAAGGGTTTCTTTTCAATCAGCACTACTGCGACTTGTACCTCATCGCTATGCGCTATATGAGCGACCATCACGACGCAGAAGACGTGGTAATCGGCTCATTTACCCGGGTTTACAAATATTTAAAAACTTTTACATACACCTCACCTGGCAGTCTTGGCCGATGGATTCGCACCATCCTGATCAACGAGGCAATTCGAAACCTGAAAAAAGCCGGCAAATCATATTCGATGAAGACATCAGGTATCTCGATGTGCAACAAAATGAAGCAAATGGGTTGGAGCAATTACAGGCTGCCGATATTTTTAGAATGATAGAAAAATTGCCGCCGGGCTACCGGACGGTGTTCAACCTGTATGTGGTCGAAGGATATGGGCACAAAGAAATAGCCGGAAAACTGGGCATATCTGAAAACACTTCTAAAACCCAGTTGCGAAAGGCGAGACAACAATTAATGATCAGAATAAACAAAGGAAAAATCTATGAAACCAAATAATATAGATAAGCTCATCAGAGAAAAACTGGAGTCGGTTCATGATGTGCATGCCCGTGAAATAGAGGCCGCTAAGCCGTTTGTGTGGTCATCTGTTCAAAGCAAGATGCATCGACATCCAACACTACCTTGGTTTCATCTTGTTGCTGCCGTGGTGCTATTGCTGATTGGTTTTTCATTTACTATGATACACATTCAAAAACAACACCGCAATGAAATGCAGCAATTGACCAATGCCCTGGACAAAATGGAGCAGGAGCATGTTGACCAGCGTGAAGCCATTTCCCGTAAGGAAAATCAGATTAAAACCCTGTCCTGGGAACTACAGGTGATGGAGTCTAAATTAGTAGATCAAAAATTGACTCCTACACATGAAAAAGGACAGCCCATGCCGCAAATAATCTACCGGACCGATACGATATTTATCCGGCAACCTGAGTACCGCACAGTGGCCAATGTGCAGGAAAATCCTGTAAACACAGCCAAAGATGTGCAAACAGCGACAACGAAAGCAGCGCATAGCCATGCAACAGATCACATCATCTACCCTTCTTATCACGGAAAAGATAAAAGCCCTGACAACGAAAACCTGCGGGTGAGGTTAGGGCCGATACTGAGCAGTCGCAACTGATCATAACTCATCCATTCATAAACTTTATTAAAAAAAACTATCATGAAACACCTATGTCTAATTTTTGCAATAATAATTCTCCCATCTCTGGCCTCTTCTCAGGAAGTCAGGGATACGGTGGTGGTTTATATCGACAACCGTATAGAGATACGAATTGCGCTGGAAGATTATACCGAATTGAAAACTACTGATAAAATTGGGCAAACCCTCGAGGATTTTAGCAAACTCCTGCCGCAGTTTTCAGCTAAACTGCATGCCGATACACCAGAGCTGGTCAGGTATAAGGTGGACAGTGAGCTCACTGTTGCTCCGGGCAGCCCTCAACAAATTTACCTGGTGAAAGAAGGCGATTTGAGTGATACCGGTATCAGAGACAAGGCCATAATCATCGACAAGGATTTTCAGCTTATGATCACCACCACAGACTTAATGTCGATCGCTGATATGGCGCTGGCCTCTTGTATGCAACATGTGGGTGAGGCTATGGCCGAGCGCACACGATGGTCAAAGTCACTATCATTTGAATGTGTCAACAATGTGGTGACGCTAATAGAGGACAAAAACCATGAATGGGATCAACTGGAGCTATCGATTGGGGCAGGGGCAGGGTTGGTAAAAAACACGTGGATGCCTGATCTTACCTTAGGTTTGAATTTTATTTTCAATAAGAAGGGTACGATCCGTGGGCCATACATCACCTCCAATATGTTGTTTGATTTCACCACCGAAGGTAAAATGAACATGAATACTTTTTTGAATCTGGGCTATCGGTGGACTATGAACAAGCAAGAAGACAAGTACAACACCATGGGGGTAGAGCTGGGCTACCTCATTGCACGTCAGGGAGAAATATTTGGGGAAAATACATTCAAACTTGGGCTCAACTGGACACCGGCCAGGCACGTTACCGTTACGCCACACCTTTATTTCACCGACAATTTTGGCCAGCTATTCCCCGGTGTCCGGATTGGCTTTGGTTTTTAATATTGATTTTAATTTAAATCAGAACGCAACACAAGTCTTCCGTGGGTTTACGATACCGGTAGGGTTGCTTTTGGGAAGAAAACTATCCTTATTGCTTCTACTACCAGAATCGAGGCCAATACCAGCAATATCATGGATATGATACCGATGGATGAAAAGCCTGATTGATAAATCAATTGACCCAAGGCCCAGAGCGTCATGGAAAGCATAAATACCATGGGTATGGCAATGAACAATGTCCGTTTGCCTTTGCGCTTTTGCCAGACATACACTACCAGAAGAGCCAAGCCGGCCAATAGCTGATTGGTAGAGCCAAAGACTGGCCAAACGGCTTTCCATGCCGGAACAGCATTGCCCTGAGTGTCGTGTAGCACAACAAATGTAAAGGCCAGGGGAATAGCCAAAGTGGCCAGGGTGCTTACATAGCGTGAGGAAGGGCCGCTGGCATGGAGCAACTCTTCTAAAATATAGCGCGCCAGGCGAGTGGAAGTGTCGAGTGTTGTCAACAAAAAGGTGGAAACCGCCAGGATACCAAACGACACCCCGGCCTCGAAAGGGATACCAATAATGGAAAGAAAATTGCCCATGCCGGTACCAAATACCACCAGGGGCGCCTGGTGCACCAGGGTATCATCTTTTACCAACATGGCCACGGTAAAAAGCGCGATCACCGCGACCAGTCCTTCTATCAACATGGCGCCATAGCCAATCTTGCGGGCATCGGTCTCGCAATTTAATTGCTTGGAAGTGGTGCCGGAGGCCACTATCGAGTGAAAACCAGAACAGGCACCACAAGCAATGGTGATGAATAGTATGGGAAACAAAGTGCCTTTATCGATATCAGACCAGGTGGTGAAGGCGGGGTATTGAAAATCGTAGCCTCCAAAAATGATTCCGACAAAGGCGCCCAGCAGCGAAGCATAGAGCAGGAAAGAAGACAAATAGTCACGCGGCTGCAACAAAATCCACACCGGCGATATCGCAGCAATGAAGGCATACACGATCAGTACTATATTCCAAAATCTGCCCGGGTTAGATTGAAATAGCGCAGGGAGCAGGCTCGTTTCCAAAGGATAAAGATGCCCCAGCCAGACCCCGACAAATACCAACGGAACAAATAGCATGGAAGCGCGCAACAGCGAGATATTTGATTTATTGAGCACGAGCCCAAATAAAATGGCCAGGAAAATAAAAAACGTGGAAGAACCGGCCACTTCGCCGTGCGTCACAAAGGTGCTGGAGGTAAGATCAACGAATACAATAAGGATGTACACCATGGCCAGCCAGATGAAGATAAGAAACAGCTTGTAAGAAAGCGGAGTCATATATTCTCTGGCAATTTCGGCAATGGATTTGGCTTTGTGGCGGATAGAAGCCATTAGTGAGGAGAAGTCGTGTACCCCCCCGATGAATATAGACCCTATGATGATCCACAACAAGGCCGGAACCCACCCAAATGCTGCCGCGGCTATGATGGGCCCCACCACCGGACCCGCACCCGCAATGGAAGAAAAGTGATGCCCAAGCAACACTGCCGTTTTGGTGGGCACCTTATCAATGCCATCATATTCGGTGTGGCTGGGTGTCTTGCGACGATCATCGATCTCGAAATGACGATCGAGAAACCGGCCATAAAATCTGTAGGCCAGGGCAAAAACGACTATGGACGCAACGAATATTAAAGCAAGCATATTTTGGGTATTCTATAAGCCACCAACAACCGACTGAAGCGGGTCGCAACCAGTATAGTAAAGCAGTTAAATGCTGCTTACTTCAGCCTCGGCATGTATTTTTTTAACCAATCCTTGCAAAACCTTTCCCGGTCCGCTTTCAATAAAAGTGGTCGCGCCATCAGCTACCATTTTTTGTACAGATTGTGTCCATTTTACCGGGGCGGTCAGTTGATCGACCAGGTTTTTCTTGATGGTTTCCACATCAGTGGCTGGTAAGGCGGTGGCGTTTTGGTAAACGGCGCAAATCGGAGTGTTGAACTTAGTATTGAGTATGGCCGATTCGAGTTCTTTTCTTGCAGGTTCCATCAGTGGTGAGTGAAATGCACCTCCTACAGGCAGAGGCAATGCCCTTTTTGCCCCGGCGGCTTTCATTTGTTCACAAGCTATATCAATGCCTTTATTCGATCCCGATATTACCAATTGGCCGGGGCAATTGTAGTTGGCCGCTACCACCACTTCATCTATGCCGGCACAGATTTCTTCTACTTGGCTGTCGTCCAATCCCAGGATGGCCGCCATGGTACTTGGCTGGGCTTCACAGGCTTTTTGCATCGCATTGGCCCGTGCGGATACCAGTTTCAGACCATCTTCGAAGGTTAAGGCCCTGTTGGCCACCAATGCCGAAAATTCTCCAAGCGAATGTCCGGCGACCATATCGGGATGGAAGTCGGGGTTGATCAGAGCGAGGATGACCGAATGCAAAAAAATGGCCGGTTGGGTCACGTTGGTTTGCTTTAGCTGGTCGGCAGTGCCCTCGAACATAATATCGGTGATGCGGAATCCTAATATGTGATTTGCCGATTCGAAAAGCGTTTTTGCTTTCTCCGATGATTGGTAAAGGTCTTTGCCCATGCCCGGAAACTGCGCACCCTGCCCTGGAAATATATATGCTTTCATAGTCATTTTTGGTTTAGTTCAAAAATGCAAAGCTAATACATAATGAAAAATATGTTTACATGTACCAATGTTATTTGCTGCGGAAAGGAGATGTTGCGGTGGTTATACAATTTTGCTTCAAACAATGCCATGAGCTTACTTCCGATAAGAGTTTTGATCTATGTCATAATTATATCCATCCGTTTCATGATGTTTCAATCGGCCATTGTTTGTCCAAATCAGGTGTTTTAAGGGCAAAGGGATAATACGGAAAAAATAAAAGCTGAATTTACGGCACTTCGGAAGGAAAATATGCAGGGATTATTTGAAGGATTGCCAATCGGGATATAATTTGCTATGGCAAAAGCGCTCAAGAGCTCATTTTTATGAAATTATCCCGATTGTCGCTCATTTTTGTTTTATCAGTTGCATTGTTGGCAGGCTGTCATGTTCCGCAGTTCGAGATTGCACCCGGCAACAGAGAAGTACAGATTATTCATGATCAATACCTGCGGTCATGCAAATTTTATATACCCAAAAAGCTGAAGCGAAAAAAGCGCAGTCTTGTGCTATGCCTTCATCCCGAAGGAGAAAGTGCAGAGAGCATGAGGCGGTTGACCAGGCAAGGTTTTGACAATCTTGCCGACCGCGACGGCTTTATTATAGGATATCCTCAGGCACAGTATGGGTACTGGAACGATGGCCGCGAAGATTCCATTTCATTGGCGCATTTTCAGAATATCGATGACGTGGGGTATATTCAAAGGCTGATCAGGTATGGCATAGATAGTTTTCTTGTAGATCCCGGGCAAATTTTCATTGCGGGCTTATCGTCGGGCGGGTTCATGGCCTATCGCCTGGCTTGCGAATTGTCTTCAGAGATCAATGGCATTGCGGCGGTTTCGGCCAGTTTGGCGCTGGATCAGTTGGTAGAGTGCAATGCCGATACCACCGTATCGGTGATGGTGGTCAATGGCACGCGTGACCCGATAATGCCCTATGACGGTGGGCAAATGATGGTAGATGAGCAAGCGCAGGGAAGCATATTGTCTGCCGAAGAGACCATAAAATACTGGGGTGGGGGAGAACCGCTGCAAAGCTAATCCGGCGCAAAAAGACGTGCCCAACACCGATCTGTTCGACGAAACCAGGGCCGAAAAGTGGATATATGAGGGCTGCGACAACCATGGCAAAGTGGTGCTTATCTCCATTGCAAACGGGGGGCATACCTGGCCTGGTGGGCGTCAGTTTTCCTCTGAAAAAAACATCGGACGGACTTCGAGCGACTTTGATGCGACTGAAGAGATATGGCGTTTTTTCAAAGGGCTTTAAAACGCCATCCAACTGTTGCTCTCCGGCTCAAAAGAAATAAGCGGCATGTATTTTTCCTGCCTAACTTATGGTCATCGACTTGATGATTAATTCTTTGCCAACAACGACTTCAAGTTTAAATTGCCGGCATTGTGGGCACAAGGTATAAAGATCGGCTGATTCAAATTCTACACCACATTCCAGGCACCTCAGCTTTCCAGGCATCTCCTCAATCTTGATTTCCGTGTCCTCCAGCACACCGTGTGACGATTTCAAAGCAAAGAGCAAGCTTTCTATTTCGATGCCCGATAGGCTGCCCACCTGAAGATGGATTTTTTCCAGCTTTTGGCCATTTGCTTTGGACAATTCGCCCTTAGCGATGCTTATGATATTGGCAGCAATGGACAACTCGTGCATTTTGGTATTTTATGCCAGTGAAAGTCAGTATTTTATATGGCAAAAACAGCCATTTTTCGTAATTTGTTGTTCTTCCGGTTATTAGCCCATTCTGAGGTCATTGATCCCAATGATCATAGCAATAAGTTGTACGTCAAATTACAAAATCATGGGTCTAGTCAAAAATTTACTCGAGTACAAAGGCAATGAGGTATATATGATTCATGCCGGGGAAACGATATATTCTGCCTTGATGATGCTGGCGAAACACGATGTAGGTGCCCTGGTAGTGGTTGACGAATGCGAAAAAATAGTTGGGATATTTTCGGAAAGGGATTATGCCCGAAAGGTAGTTCTTATGGGCAAATCATCTAAAAGTGCCACGGTAAAGGAAATGATGAATCCCACAGTTTATTTTATGAAGCCCGACAATAAACTATTGGAGTGCCTGGAGTTGATGACCAAAAAGCGCACCCGACACCTTCCCATTTTACAAGATAAGAAAATGATAGGGTTGGTATCAATTGGTGATATCGTTAACCGGATAATTAGCGAACAAAAAACTAAAATAAAAGATTTGGAAGGCTATATCGTAGGGGATGCCTACGGCATCGAAATTAAAATGCCTGCAACTGAATAATGTGCTAATACTTCATTTTCTTACTTCATTTTCCCAAAAACTTGCGTCAAACTTCGGTCGCCGTGAACCAGGCATAAGCGTGTCATAAACGTTTGCAGGGTTTATTTCAAAAAAATAGCACGTTATATCTTCTTAGACATTTGTGGCGAATTCCTACATCGTACACTCCTGATACAAAATGAAGTTAAAGTAACAAAACGGTCGCCTATCTTTGTTCAGTTGCTTTGGTAATTATATTCAATATCAATTTTCTAAATGCTTTCTATGTTATTCGGTTCTGACGGTTCCATAGAGGTTATTGACCAAAAGTGCCTGGGCGAATACTGTACTATTCTTGTGAATATGAAGAAATATTTACTCATTATTTGAAAACAAAACTAAAAAAGTGTAATCCGAAAAACTTAAGAGTAGGAACCATTTATAATTTAACAAACAATGAAAAAAATTTTCAACTACTGTTTTTTAATGGCCTTTTTGGCTTTTAGCATGTTTTTTTCGGCCTGCAAAGATGACGCCGAAGATGTAGAACCTACAGACATCATTATTAAAATCGATGATAAACAAACCTTTAGCCAAAACAACTTCATCAAGTCTTTTGAGCAAGTAGTGGGCTATTTCGAACTTAGTGTTTTTGAAGGTTATACTCATGAATATGACAATGGTAAACTTATAAAAAGTTATAATAATTATACGGCACACGGAAAATTTGGGGAAAAATACATCGCCACTACGCATTTTTACAATTCAAATGGAGTGATCACTTCTTCATCGGTGATGTACACTGACGAACCGGATGATACTGACTGGATGTCTTATGAATACGATCAAGACGGTTTTATCATTAAAGTAAATTATGAGGAAATTGATGATATGAGTAGCTATGAGACATTCGCCTATAATGATAAGGGTTTACTAGTTACGAGAAAATGGCTCGAGGAAGGAGAAGACGATTCAAATGACGTAACCACTTATGAATATGATTCACAAGATAGATTATTAAAAGTATATGATAATGAAAAATTACAAGAGAAGCTTGTATATCTCAGTGATACTGAGATACGATTTGAATATTATAATGAGGATTCCGAGTATGATTGGATATCAACGTATACTTTAAATGCAGATAAATTATTGATCAAAGAAGTGTATACTGAAGGGGATTGGGTAGATTTTGAATACTTCGATGACTATTATTCCATGTCCTATTATTATGCTGATGAAAGAATTAGAAAAGTATACCACAGTACGGGCGTTGACAAGTTGGATGAGACATGGTTTTATAGTTATGATGAAGATGACAAATTTGATTACTGCATATACAGAGATAAGACAAATTCTGAAGAGATAACTGAAGGTTATAAATACTATGAAGGAACTGTTGATGAATTGATTCTAATCGGATATTCTACCATTGTGGAAGATGAACTAAATGGGATAGAAACGACCATATTTGACAAAGTTGGTAAGAAATTATATACCTATAAATACGATGATAATTCACAATCATATGAATATTATGATGCCCAAGGTAAGATAGTTAAATATAGCGACGTATTGGAGTGGGCAATATTTATATCAAGATAACTTGTAGTATTTCACTAAAAGTAATTTTCGAATCAACCATCTTTTTTAGAGAAAAACAAAACCGGGGCAGCAGACCCCGGTTTTTTTATGCCTTTATTTTCATAGTTTGAATCTCAATAGTGGAATACTTACTTTAGCTTCTGAATGCAGACTGGTACAGAACACAAATAATTGCTATGGAAAAAAATGATGTAGTAGTGGTAGGTGCCGGCATTAGCGGGCTCAGTTTTGCCCACTATGCGGCCAAAGCTAAAAAAAAAGTACTTGTACTGGAGCATGACAAGCGAATCGGTGGCTCTTTCCATAGTGCAAGTGGAGGCCTTGCTCAAGCTGGATTTTGGATAGAATTGGGCGCCCATACCTGCTACAACTCATATCGCAATCTGATAGGGATAATGGAGGACTGTGGAATATCAGGTGACATCAGCCCCAGAGCCAAGGTACCCTTTAAGTTGTGGAGTGGCGGAAAGGTGAAATCTTTCGTATCTCAGATTAATTTCCTTGAATTGATATTTTCCCTTCCCCGGTTGATTGTTCGTAGCAAAGAAGGAGAAACAGTACGTTCCTATTATGGCAATATCCTCGGCCAAGGCAATTTCAAAAAAGTTTTCTCTGCCCTATTTAGTGCAGTACCTTCACAAAACGCCGATGATTTTCCGGCAGACGCATTATTCAAGAAACGGGAGCGACGCAAGGAAGTACTCAAACATTATACAATGAAAAATGGCCTCCAGGCCATCACAGATGCTATAGCTGCACAACGGGGTATCAACATCAAATCGGGCGTGGAAATTCTTGAGCTGAAGCAGGTGGGCGCCGATTTTTTAATCTCCACCAGCAATGGCGATTTTCTCACAAGCAAGTTGGCGATTTGCACATCAGTAGTGTCCGCGCCAAAACTGCTGGAGACATCTTTTCCGGCTATTTCCGAAAAGCTGAACAACATCAAGTATCAAAAAATAGAATCTTTTGGGGTGATTATTGCCAAAACTGCTTCTGGTCTAAAACCTTTTGCAGGTCTGGTTCCGCTACACGACGATTTTTTTTCGGCGGTTTCGCGCGATACTGTACCCCATGAAAAATTCCGTGGGTTTACTTTCCATTTCAAACCGGACTTGTTGAGTGAGACTCAGAAAATCGAAAAAATTTGCGATGTTTTAGGAATAGCTCAAGAGCAGATAGTGGAACAATACCAACGCGAAAATATCGTACCGTCGCTTCGTCTCGGGCATTATCAGCTCATCAGTGAGCTTGATGCCTTACTTCAGGGCGAAAAAATATTTCTTAGTGGCAATTACTTTGCCGGCTTAGCGATAGAGGATTGTGTTAGCCGGTCAAAAGCAGAAGTAGCACGTATGCTGTCATAAATCCTCAAAATAATGAAACCTCCATATAGATAAGGGCATTTCATATTTGACCGTTTCCTGCTTACAATATGGTATTAGACTTTGCCAAAATAATGTAAATTGAAGCTGATTCCCACTCAAAATATGGACAAACAACATGCTCTTACCGAACAAGCTCGTGACGATGTTTATGCCCACCACACCGACAGAAAAGGCTTTGGCGGTTGGCTGGAGCGGTTGATACGCAGATTTCGCATGCTGAGTTTCGGTATTGCCCTGGTGTTTTTGTACTTTTTAGTCCTGGTTGCAATGGGCATATCGGCAACCCCGGGGGTCTATTTATTTATGTTTGCTTAAGATTCCCTGAGCCATTGGCCTCAGCCGCTTTATTATTTTTCAATTGGTTTTTCCATTGTTTGTGGTTTTTTTTCTATGGCTTAACGCTCATATTCGTGGTTCCCTTGTTCAATTTCCTAATGCCTTTCAGAATTAACCCAACTTGCACCGGAAGGGCATCGAAAACACAAATTTTAAGATATTTTCTTGTACAAATCATGTACTGCGTGCTGGAATCGGGGTTTTGTGTTTAGAAAGTCGATTGTAGTGATGTATGGTA
>JAAUQL010000019.1 GCA_012033595.1 Cyclobacteriaceae bacterium
ACTGAATTACTGGCGAACTTCGGAAGTTTGGAGGAATGGATTGATTTCACTTGCAACATAAAGAATACGAAACTTTGACATAACTATGTTAGCTTATTTCAATTTTGTTGACAAAAATACGAAATATTCCCCACATCTCAATAGTTATTAAAAAAGAAACAGTAGATTTGCAGCCTTTTTTACACCAGTATTTATGGAGGTTTTTCGCGAAATCCAAGGCCTGAGGCACTTTTTGAGCGCTTATAAACAGCAAAGAAAATCGATTGGATTTGTACCCACAATGGGTGCTTTGCACCAGGGACATCTGGAATTGGTTCGCAAGTCGATGTCACAAAATGACATTACCGTTTGCAGTATTTTTGTAAATCCTACACAATTCAACAACCCAAGTGACCTGGAAAAATATCCGAGAGATGTTGATGCTGACTTGGCCAAACTGGAAAAAATATCTTGTGGTGTCGTGTTTTTGCCAGATGTGGATGAAATGTATGACAAAGAAATTTTTGTCAACATACATTTTGGCTACCTGGAAAACGTAATGGAAGGAAAATTTCGTCCGGGGCATTTCAAAGGCGTGGGACTTATTGTTGCCAAACTGTTCAACGTAGTGCTGCCTTCGCGCGCTTACTTTGGCACCAAAGATTTGCAACAGCTTGCCATCATCACCCAACTATGCCGTGAGTTGCTTTTCGATATTGAAATAATTCCGGTGCAAACAGTCCGCGAGCCCGACGGGCTTGCCATGTCGTCTAGAAATGAGTTACTAAGCAGCTCGGAAAGGCCACAGGCTACCGACCTCTACAAAGCGCTACTCTTTGCCAGGGAAAAACTAATTGACAAAGAAAGCGTTGAATCTGTAAAAAAAAATGTGAGGGATTTTTTCGAATCTGACAGCGCTGTGGAATTGGAGTATTTTGAAATAGTAAATACAGACGATTTGCAAAACATATCCGATATCGGGGAGGCCAAAAGGGTGTCTTTATGCTTAGCCGGCTACCTTGGAAAAGTAAGATTAATCGACAATATTTCCCTTTATTAGTATAACTTTGCAATCCGAATTCCATCTAAGATGTTTATAGAGGTAGTAAAATCAAAAATTCACAGGGTCAAAATCACGCAGGCCGAGTTGCATTATGTCGGGAGCATTACCATTGACGAGGATATCATGGAGGCAGCCAACATCATCGCCAACGAAAAAGTGCAAATAGTGAATATCAACAATGGAGAAAGGCTAGAAACATATGTGATAAAAGGAGAAAGAGGCAGCGGCCACGTATGCCTCAACGGCCCGGCGGCACGCAAGGCTCAGGTCGGCGATATCATCATCATTATATCGTATGCTTCCATGGATTTTGAGGAAGCAAAAGGCCACAAACCAACCATCATATTTCCGGACAAAAACAATAAACTAATTGGCTAACAATACACGAAAGGTTGCCTTCGACATCCTTAAGTACTCAGCTACCTTGGGATTTGCGGCTTTTTTATTATGGTATGTCTATAGGGATCTTTCTTTTGAAGACCTCCTGAAACATTTTGTCAACATCCATTATAGATTCATCTTTTTATCTATTCTCCTGGCTTTAGTTAGTCATTATATCAGGGCTTACAGGTGGAATATATTGCTGGAGCCACTAGGATACCATCTCAAAACCAGTCGTACTTTTGTCGCCGTGATGGTCGGCTATTTTGCCAACAATCTCGTACCGCGACTTGGCGAGGTATCCAGATGCGGCATTCTGAAAAAAAATGATGGCGTAGCGATGACTTCTGCCTTTGGTAGCGTGGTGGCTGAGCGTGCACTGGATCTGCTCATACTCATGTTTTTGGCCACTATCACTTTTTTTATCGAATTTGACAAACTCAATCAGTTTGTTATCGACAATTTTAGTCACAAAATTTCCCAATCCGAATCCGTATCCGGGCTGCTAATTGTAGCTCTTGTGGTTGCCGTACTCTTAGTCGTGTTGGTCTTCTTTGCCTACAAATTATTCAGACATAAACTGCATAGAAATCTATACTACCTCAAGCTGAGGCATTTTGTCAAAGAACTGTTGGCTGGTTTCCTGTCGATCAGAAAAGTAAAAAGCCAATCCAAATTCTGGCTCTCCACCTTAGTAATATGGATATTATATTATCTTATGCTTATCGTGGTGTTCTATGCCTATCCACCAACATCTGGACTAACCTGGATCGCCGGCCTCACTTTATTGATCATGAGCGGATTAGGCATGTCTGCCCCGGTGCAGGGAGGAATCGGGGTTTTTCATATTTTGGTGAGCGGCGTGTTGGTTTTATATGGTGTGTCAATAGAAGATGGAAAAGTATTTGCCCTGGTGGCTCATACCACCCAATTTATGACCATCATGTTTTTTGGCGGAATTAGTTTTGTTGTCAGTCTGTTTTTAAAACCTCGAATAGCTCATGTCAACAAATGATAAAATAATGCTGCCTGCCGAGGCAGCACAAAAAATAAAGCATTGGAAAAACCAGGGGAAAAAGACGGTTTTTTCTAATGGATGTTTCGACATACTACATGCGGGACATGTTGATTATCTTGAAAAAGCGCGAAATATCGGCGATCATCTGGTAGTAGGTCTCAACACTGACGCATCGGTAAGCAAACTAAAAGGCCCCCAGAGGCCCATTGTTGACCAAAACTCCAGGGCGCGAATATTAGCAGCCCTTCAGTGTATAGATATGGTGGTATTGTTTGACGAAGAGACGCCTCTGGAGCTGATCATGACACTAAACCCTGATGTATTGGTGAAGGGCAAAGACTATGAAGTCAGCAACATAGTGGGGGCTGACTACGTATTGCAAAATGGTGGAAAGGTAGAGACCATAGAGTTGACTGCGGGGTTGTCCACCACCAATGTAATCGATAAAATAAAAAACATAACATAAACAGCTATGATATTCATAATTGCCATTTTCTTTATGATTTTGAGCTTTGCGATTAGCTCCAGGCTAAAATCAAAATTTAAAAAATATTCACAGGTACCCCTTTCCAGCAATTTGAGTGGTAAAGAGATCGCCGAACGCATGCTGGCCGATCACCGCATACATAATGTGAAGGTATTGTGCCATGAAGGTTCGCTTACCGATCACTACAATCCTGCCACCTTTACGGTAAATCTGAGTGAGCCTGTTTACTACGGAAAAAATGCAGCTTCGGCGGCGGTAGCAGCTCATGAATGCGGCCATGCAGTGCAACATGCCACAGCATACAGATTTCTGGAGATGCGATCGGCATTGGTTCCCATTCAAAATGCCAGCGGCAAAATATTAAACATCATTGTTCTTGCCAGTATTTTTGGAGGATCATTTTTCTTTAGTGTTTTCCCTTACGATATGGTGCTCCTTACCATTATCGGAGTCTATACCGTTTTGACTTTGTTTTCGGTCATTACCCTGCCTGTAGAGTTCGATGCCAGCAACAGGGCGCTGGCCTGGATCCAATCCAGGGGCATTACCAACGCTCAGGAACAAGTCATGGCCAAAGATGCCCTAAAATGGGCCGCCCTCACCTACATCGTAGCAGCGCTTGGCTCACTTGTAACCTTACTGTACTATGTCGCTATATTTCTGGGCCGACGAGATTAAGATATGTTTTCATGTATTAAAAAAAAGCCCTCACACCATGAGGGCTTTTTTTATTTAAGGGTGCAAGCAAAAGGCCATTCTTGGATATATACAATTGTCCATATCGTAGTTTAGAAAATAGGCCAAAACCCCAATTTGAAATAAACCATGATATAGGTATTTTTTGCGATTTAGTGTTTTTTCTCAATGTTATTGTACTTTTACTATACTTAACTTGATTTTGAAGTGTTTAATATCGAATTTTGACGTCCGGCTGAAAAGTTCAAGCCATTCATCTTTTCAATTTAATTGCACATTTCTTAGATGGAAGATTATAATAAGATTATAGAGTCGCTGAATGTTCATTTTAAGAAGGCCAATAATATTCGTATTATTCAACCCATTACCATAGAAAATTATTATGACGTTGAAAATACGGTGATCAGACTGAACAATGGTGAGATAAGTTTTGGTAAAGAAAAAGAGACGGTAAAAAAAGGAGACGTTTTGTTTATTCCAGGTGGAAAAAACATTTCGGTGACCTTTGGTAGCGGCAATGCCATCAGTCTGTCCAACGATGATTTTATTTCGAGAAAAGAAAATTATTTCAAAAGTATCGCTCTGGCCGACCTTGAAACTGAAAATGTGGAAAGTTTTACCTATGTAAATTTCGATGCCAAGGTTTTTGACTCAGTCAATTTCTTTGCTTCGTTAGACATTCCACCTTTTGTGATCAGGAACAATCCAAAAATAAACCCGGCCGTAGCGACAATTATTGAAGAAAATAGTTCTTCGTTGGCAGGGCATGAGCGCATCATCAAGCTGATCACCGATCATATGGTGGTGGAAATTATACGGTATGTAATTAAAAACCAGCTTTTTGTCGAGCAACTGGCCACCAACAGCACCTATTTCAAAGACCCGCGCCTGATAGACATTTTTGCCTACATCAAAGAAAACCTGGACGGCGATTTATCCAATAAAAATCTGGCTTCGGTAGCCAATGTGAGTGAAGACTACGTAGGACAATATTTTAAAATGCTTACGGGTATCAATCCTCAAGACTATATCGAATATCAACGCATGGAACGTGCGGTCAGTTTGTTGCGGACTTCCAAAAAAAGCATCCGGGAAATTGGGTCTGATGTAGGCTACAAAGACACTGCTTACTTCTGCAGGAGATTTAAAATGATGTTTGGCATTCCGGCAGGAAAAATGCGGCGACGGGAATCATTGATGAATGTTTAATTCGTCCCTGACCTCTGCCACGGTTTGCACAAAATCCATCTTTTCTTCTACTGCTGTACCCAACACCAGCAAATCAGCTCCTGAAAGGTAGGCCTGTCTGGCCTTTTTTTCCGTATCAATTCCGCCACCTACAATCAAGGGTACGCTGATGGATTTGGTCACATCAGCGATCATGGCAGAAGGCACACAATCGATGGCTCCGCTGCCTGCATCGAGGTAAATTATTTTCATTCCCAAAAATTCACCGGCCATGGCTGTACACATGGCAATATCTGACTTGTGGGTGGGTATGGGAAAGGTTTGGCTGATGTGCGCCACTGTGGTATTGGCATTGTTTCCCACCAGAATATACCCAGTCGGCAAAACCTCCAATGGGGAATTTTTTAATACTGGTGCTGCCGCTACATGCTGCCCGATAAGCAGTTCGGGATTGCGGCCAGAAATGAGTGAAAGCAAAAGGATGGCATCCGCTGATTTATCGATATGCAGATTGCTGCCAGGAAACAATACCACAGGAATTTGGGTATTGGATTTGATCAACGCTATGGTTTCGCTCAGGGAATCTTTTATCAGCAAACTGCCCCCGACAAAAATAAAATCAACGCCATGATCATTACATAATTGAACGAGGGCTGCTAAAGATGAATGATTTGCGACTTTATCCGGATCGACCAGTACGGCCAGTGATTTTTGATTTCTATGCTTTCTCGTTTGCAATACTTCCAGAATCATCCTCTTCTTTTGTTATATTTTTATCAGCCAATTGATATAGTTGACTTTTTACCACCCCGATCGCAAAATCTGTTGCATAGGCCGACAGCTCTATGACCAGCTGATCAATAAACCGATGATAAACCCTGCTTCTGTTTACTGAAGGTATTTTTTTGCGATGTCCTCTTTTCAGCCCTCCAATGAGTATAGCAGCCAACACCACGCCGCCCCCTACACCAAGGGCAATTTTTCCCAATCCGCTCAACTTTTCCCTGGTCACCTCCAACTCATCTTCCATCTCTGCCTTTTGGGCAAGCGCCTGGTGTTCCAGAATCGCGATTTCCTTCGTATCTTATTCTTGTCCGATAAACTACTCTCCATCGTTGTCGCTGCTTAATGTGTCACTGAAAAATGCCTGGAAAAGGCGATTTTTAATAATGCGGCCCTTGAACACAAGTAAGATTATACATATGGCGAGGTAGATTAAACTCACACATAAAAATCCCATAAATGGGCTATGTAGCACCATATTTAAATAAAAACCCAGGGCTAAGCTTAGAAACAGAAGCAAAAACATGCCAAAAGACACGATGAGACCCAAAATGGCAAAATTGGATATGATATCCACCATTTGGCTCTTGATCTTAAGCTCGTAGATTTGGATTTTTAATTCAAGGAATTTTGTAAGGTGTTCTATTACCTTATCCAAATTCAACATATCATATATTTTGAGACTTCCTTTCAATTATTAATTCGACGGTATTCAACCAAAAATAATATATTTTATGCACAATGAAATCTATTTTGTCATATAGATAAAGGCAAAAGGAAGGATAAAAAAGATAACAATTATATAGATGACACTGATGATCCTGTATTTGAAGCACAACTTCCCGAGCTTTTTGGAGATAATAAGAGGTACCTTATTGAGCCCCGGCACCAACAAAAACACCGCACCTCCTATGACATTAAACATCAAATGTGCCACTGCCACACTGATGGCGGCGGGAGATTTGAACAGGGCCGCCAACAGGGCAGTGATGGTGGTGCCGATATTGGCACCGATGATAAAGGGGTAAACATCCTTGGTTTTAACCTTGCCAGTGGCCACCAACGGCACCACTATGGACGTGGTGACAGAACTCGACTGAATCATGGCCGTAAGACCCGCGCCCCAGCCAAAGGTATTCAGGCGATTGCTGAACATCAAAAGCTGAAATTTGGAACGCGCCGAGCCAATGAACATTTGGTAAATGATGCGTGTAAGCAGTTTGATGGAAGAAAAAAGCAAAACGACGGCTAAAAGCAAACCAATAAACGGATTGCCAATCAGATCCAGTACAAATTCGCTTACTACCATTCGCCCCGCAAAAGTATTGGCCAGCAATGCCTCACCCGAATCGAAAGTACCAAAGGTTAACAATCCGGTAGTGGCATCGGCTATTTTTCCCAGAAAATCATAGCTGTACTGAAGGGGAAAAAGCAGTATAGTGACTAAAATATTGAAAATATCATGAATAATGGAGATAGAAAACGCCCGTTGAAATTCTTCCCTTTTGGTAATAAAGCTAAAAGCAACAATATTGCTGGTAAGCGTGGTGCCGATATTTGCTCCCATGATAATTGGAATGGCACGGTGCATATCAAGAGACCCTGAAGCTACCAAAGCCACGATCATAGAGGTGGTGGTAGAACTACTTTGTATAAGTGCCGTTACCAACAAGCCAACGAATAAGCTGATAAAAGGATTGGCCGTAACCTCCAGGATGGAAGTCACCACTTCTTTACCCACATCGCCCAGCGAGCCGACCAGCAAATCGATGGAAAGTAAAAAAAGCGCAAGAACAAAAACAATGTAAATGATGGATTGTCCTATTTTCTTGGTAGATGCGCTATTCAAGGGAGTTTGATGTTCACGTAGCTTAGAATAAAATGTAAATTTAAAAGGTATTCCCAATCTTTTAAAAATATTGGATTTATTTATATTTGGTTAATCCATAAAATACAATGGGGTAACATAAGCCTGATGGAGCAAATGCAGAAATACTGCTTCCCGCATGCTTTGCAGTGCATTTAAAGTGAGTTTTTGATTTTATTCAACCACTGTTGCAATGTTGGGACTCACAAAGGCTTGCCTACGTCGGGTCAGCTTAAAACGAAAAACATTGTTTATGATTGAACTTAGGATAAATGAGCGCTGGCTCCACATAACAGCGGGAATGCGGTTAGAAGTGGAAGCGTTTTGTATCTCATCACTGGGTCAAGTGCAAGCCTTTGTTTGGCCTTATGTCCAAATATCCAATCAAAATTTTTCGCAAGTATAATGAAAAAACCGGGTGAATTCATTGCATTTACCGGGGATTTGCTATTTGATCAGAAAACACAAATTAATCGGGTTCAAATTCACAGATGAAATGATCAAGTTAAAAGTATGCAAGCGGCACTCTAATCTTCCTTCCAATATCCTTTCACCATGTCATTTTCTTCTTCCGCCATCTTTCTGAATTTTCCGAGTGCATCGGGGTTGTTCTTTTGCATCTTTTCTGCCCAGGAGGGGATTTCAGGCACGCCCCACTGCGCCTTGTCAAAATCAACAGAATCACCGGCAGATGCCAGAAGTGTATTAAGGTGCTGCTTCATGGAGTCGATCTTTGATGCCCATTCCGCTTTTGACGATAGGTTATTCATTTCCCATGGATCATCCTTCAGGTTATAAAGTTGGGTATGATATACGCCTTTCACATTGTATAAAATCAATTTCAAGTCACCGGTGCGCAAGGCCCTTTGGGAATTTTTGTATCCAAAGACCATATCCTGTCTATTCCCCGTGGTATCGCCCTGCAATATTGAAACAAGGCTTTTTCCCTGCACCGTTTCCGGGATAGGCGTTTTGGCCAATTCCATAATAGTCGGGTAAATATCAAATAGATACGTGCCGGAAGTGCTGACCCGGTCTTGTGGCAAACCCGGACCGCTGATGATCAGTGGCACTTTGATACTGTGTTCATAAATACTCTGTTTGCCCAGCAATCCATGTGCTCCCAGCGCCAGTCCGTTGTCTGCCGCAAAAATAATGTAGGTATTGTCTGCCTTTCCTGAGGCCTGTAGGGCTGTCATAATTTTGCCCATCGCCTCATCAATATGCGTGACCATGGCATAGTATGCTGCAATGTGCATCTTTACGTCTTCGGGGCTGCGTGGTGTTGGTATCAACATTTCGTCGCGTACCCCCATTTCACCATTGTCAAAGGAATGCTCAGGCATAAAATTGGGCCAAAGGGCGATTTCATCCGCATCGTACATCTGCAGGTACTTTTCGGGCACTTGCCGGGGGTCGTGTGGTGCCTGAAAGGCCACAAACATAAAAAAAGGGCGTTCTGATTGCTCCTCCTCCAAAAATTTGACGGCCGCCTGGGCATAAATGTCTGTAGAGTGCTGCTGTAGATAATGAACACCATCATTGGGGTAGTTGCCACTGGAATCAAAATATTGCAGTGGCACGTTGTAATGATCGCTCATGCCTCCAAAAAAAATCTGGTCTCCCGACGTGAATGACCTCACAAAAGCCTCCTTGCCATTGTGCCATTTGCCGGTGTGGAACGTGGTGTACCCATAGGCCTGCAACTGTTCGGGAAGGGTGGTATTGACCGATTCTATATCATCGCCAGAGGGTGTTATATGAAACAGGTTTCGACCCGTCATGAGCATGGCCCTGCTAGGTGCACACACGGCGGCATTCATGGCTCCCATGATGTAATTGTTGGTGAAAGTGGTGCCCACACTGCTCAGGGAATCCATGGTCGGTGTTTTTATGTCCTCATTGCCCAGGCGATGAATCGTATTGGCGCGCTGGTCATCTGCCAGAATGAAGATGATGTTGGGGCGTTCTTCGGCTATTTCAGTTCCTTTTGATTCATTTTTATTGCAGGAGGCCATAAGCAAAATGGCACATGCAAAAATGGCCAGAAATAGGCGTGGTGGTTGAATAAATATCATTTTCATTTAAATAATTTTTAGTGAGTCGAATTGGCTTTTTCCATAGCACATTCATTATTCATCGTTCTTCGGTTGAATCCAGATACAATGTCCACCCCCTTTAGCCATCTTTGCATGAATGATTTGTCCTTTTTCGACTTCGGCCTTAGTAATGCTGTAGGCTTCCGGATTTGTTTTGCAGTCGGTTTCTTGCGTGTCCTCATAAAAAGTCGCTTCATAGCTAAGGCCTTCCTCCAAAAAATCGAGTTTGATATCCAATGTACCGCCTTGCTGATTGATGACGCTGCCCACAAACCATTCTTTACCATGCCGACGTACAGTAGTGATGTATTCGCCAATTTTTGCATTCAGAATTAAGCTTTCGTTCCATTGGCCAACAGCTTGTCGCTGTATAAACCCAAAAAGATCATTTTTTGCCTCATAGGCTTCCGGAGCATCCGGAATACATACCAGACCACTAAAAATGATAAGCGTTCGTGCTGCCTCAGCCACCACCGTTGAAAGATAGGAGTTCAATTCTTTTGGCCCTTTTTGTCTTTTTCCAGCATTGATTCCGCTAAGGTCGAAATTACCGTTGTTCATATCCAGCGGCCCCTGAATGGCATTGATCATCGCCATTTTAATAAAAGATTCAGGTGTAAAAGCCCTTCTGGAATCTTGCTGAGCATGGCAATACTCTCGGGTAATGGCATTGGGATAGGTTCTGGAAATACCAGTAATCGGTAGCGGATGATCATGAAAATTAATCAACAATTTATTTTGCGCACTTTTACGGACTGCTTCGCGGGTAAATTCGGCATCGGCTCCCATAAATCCGTATTTAATCCCTTTCGCGCCAAGCGACTGAAAATAAGCGTACAATTCATCGTCACCATAATCGCCTTTATGCCTGTCATAATAAAGCAACATCTCTACTCCTTTTTCCGCAGCAGAATCAAATACTTTTTGCAAATCTAAATTTTCTGCCACCTCAAACTGCCCGTTGGCGGCGGAGCTAAACCATCCGGCGTCGATCAGGAAATATTCGATGCCTTTGTCTGCGGCAAAATCGATAAACCTGTTGTAGCTCTCATTATCGATGCCATAGACAAAGCCGTCGGGGGCAGTGTAGCCATGCACACGCCAATCCCAGAGCGCTTTGCCGGGTTTTATCCAGCTTGTATTTTCCAATTGACATGGGGCGGCCAAATTGAGTGAAACTGTATTGGTGAGCAAATCACCGGCCTTATCTTCCAACAAAATAGTCCGCCACGGGGTGGCCATTTTTTCACCACTTAATGTGATCTCGTTTGATGAAAATAAAAGCCCTTTGTCCTGATTAAAATCCAGGTGCATCAATTTGAACCCTTCGGCTGAGTAGAGGTCGGATTCCAACACAGAAAGATATGTACCATTCGATTTTTCCACCACCACGGGCATTACGATATTTGGCAGGGCAGTGTCCGTCTTTAACTGTTGGATGGCCAAAGGCCCCAAGGGTTCATTTTCTCCGTTAGGACAGTAAAGCGCGTCACTATCTCCCAGTGCATATTCACAATACAATCTGGCATGTTCACCCGCTTTAAATTCGCTTAATTCGAACCGAAATCCCACGCCCTGGTCATAAGCCCGAGCTATGAGTTTGCCTTTGGCACCGTCCATGTCCAGCTCAAACAACATTTCGGCATAATGATCGCGGATTTCATCAAACTGCCCCCACACGGGATTCCACTTCGAATCGCTAGTCCGAACTTCTGTATTTACTATTCTAACAGGAACATCAGGAAATATGGACAATTCTGATGCTCCCAACATTTCCTGTCCTTGCCACGACAAGCGGTAAGTCAATATGTTGCCTTCATCGCTGAAGGTGACCCGAACCATTTTATCGGGAGATTCAAGGGTATGCAATTCATTATTTGAGGTACAAGAACTCAATACCCCCACCATCAAACCAATGGCTAAAACCATCGCCGTATTTTTCATTCTATTTCTTTTTAGGTCAAAAAATTAGTTTAGTATAGTTGTCAGATAGTTCCATCTTCCAAAGTCCGGGCAAAAACACTGCTTCCAGACTGTGGCTTGATGTTTTTCAGTTTTTGCCCGACAACTGCACAGTGTGATCAACAAGATCGCCACGAAACCCGGTACATGTTGCATGATTTTTTTTGCTTAATTAATTTGAAAAGACCTACGGCACCCATCACGAAATTTCCACCATTTGATGACCCTTTATTTCAGGCAGTACAAATTCGACCCGACCATTTTTAGTTTCAAAGGAAAGGCTTTTCATCTCTGGAACAAGCATGACTTTCCGGGCCTTTTTGGGAAATGCAACTGATGCTCGAATATTGAAAATGGGGATGACATCTTCGATGATATCAAATTGCTCACCACGGCGTTCGGGAATGTAGTGCAGTACGTGGACTATATATTTTCCATCTTGCTCATTGACGGTACACTGAGCAGTACTCGGAGCATCAAGCCTGATCACCTGGTTGTCGAGCATGCTATCAATAGCGTTTACCACCAGCGTTTTGCACCATTTGGGGGCATTGTGTTGGTATTGAGTGAAAATTGGATGTGTGAAATACATCGTTCCCTTGCCTTTAACAATGGCAGGATGGCTCACCGTGCCCGACGAAGGAGCTTGTCTGTGCGAGAAAAAATGCTCGTATGTACGGTCGAAATACGAACGGATGGTGTTGGCCATTACCTCGCTGCTGCCCACTGCTTTTATGGGCAAGCCTTTGATGTACATGACATATTCCGATTTGGAAAGTGCTTTGCCCAGCGCATTATCTTCGGGCAACAGGTATTCCGCATAGTCCCCGGATCCATATATTTTTCCCACGGCATATTCGCCCTGGCGATCCTTGGGACCGTCGCCTGTTTTCTCTACCCCCAGGTCAAGGATAAACTGTTTTTTATCGGTATCGAGACCGGACTGAAAGCTGGCCAGTATTTTACCGCCATTTGCTACATAGGCATCAAATTTCCTGGCCTGAGCATCGGTCAATACAATTTCATCTGGCAGTATTATAAGTTTGTAGGCATTAAAGTCTTGTTCAAAATCGATGACGTTAAACTGTTTTCCACTTTCCTGCAACATTCTCAGCGCCCCTTTTATGGAGCCTGGCGTGCGGGAACCTGAGAAAGAGGAGGGATCTAAAGCCTCCGGTGTCACAATGGCAATATCCACCACCGCTCTGACATTGGTACACCATTTTTCCTTCCTGGCAACTTGTTCATATACCTTGCCGATAAGCTCATAAGTAGGCTCATCCAGCCTGCCATCAGGGGGCAATTGATCGCCTATGGAGCATTTGGCACCAAGAGCCAACATCATAAAGCACTCATATTCCAGCGCGGGCTGATTTTTATAGGAATAAAAGTCGCCCCAGGCGGTGTGAAACTTGCCAGTCATACCCAGGTAATCCTCGCCCAAGGTTCGAACATAGCGGGAAGTGAGCGGAAAGTGGATATAACCCCATGATCCACTGGGCAAAGACTCCATTTCCAAATGACTGTAATCTTCGAGCGATTCTTTGATATATGGGCCAATATGACCTGAGTTGTAAAAAATGCCAGCATCAGGGGAAATGGCGCGGATATATGTACTCAAATCGTGCTTAAATCCATTGATCGTATCAACAGCAAATTTTCTTCGATCTTGTTGGTTTGATGGCTCTAAGCCGGCAGCCTCCATTTGTTCGGTGCAGTAGCGGCATGAGCATTCCAGGGTGCCCACGATATCGAGAAACAAGCCGTCAACTTCCTGCACCGATGCAAACAAATCACTTATGCTCTCTTTGAGAAAATCGCGGTATGGCGAATTGACACATAGCCTGCGATAGAAGCCCGGCTCAAAATAAGAAGGCCCCAGCGGAGCACCTTTGGTGTCTCGCATGAGCCATTCGGGATGCCGCATCGCGGTATAGTGATCCCATTGGATGGTTAGATACACCGGCACCCTGATGTCATTTTCATGACAGACCTTGATCTGTTTTTCCAGCAGGTGTTTTTCGACCAGGTGAGGATGTATGCGCTCGGGAAATTTTTTGGAATCGTAATAGATAAAACCATGGTGGCAGCGTCCGAAACAGGTGATTGAGTTTACGTATGCCTGTTTCAATGTTTTTGCAAACTGCTCAGCATTAAAATTTTTTCCTATGCCTTCCACATGCTCACTGGTATGAAAGTCGAGGTGAACCTGGCGAAAAGGCAAGTGAAAGCCATTTGCCGTATCAGATGCTGTTGTGCCTGCAAAGGTGCTGGCAAAAGGTGCTAATATGAGACCACCAGTGGTGAGCCCGGTGGTTTTGATAAAATTTCTTCTTGATGTCTTGTCCATTGTGCTTATTTTATTTCTATAATCCTTGTTTGATGCCTTTCACATGATAATGCCATTTATTTGGAATGACATTGTAAAAAGCCGGCCTTTATATCTCTTAAAAACTGCTGAAGGTTACCGGAACCACAAAATTTTGAGCGCTTGGCTGCCCCCGAAACAGGCAGGGCTTCCAGGCGGGCGCTAACTTTATGACGCGTCTGGCTTCATCATTTAATGAAGCTGGGCCTCCGCTTAGCATGTTCACATCTGTAATAGAACCATTGTCTTTTACCTTAAAACTCAAATACAGTTCCCCTTCTATTTTAAAGTCTTTTGCGTCTTCCGGATACTTCAAATGCTTATTAAGAAATGCGTAAAAAGATTGGTATGAACCATAGGGTTGGGCATCCAAAATCAACTCTTTGTAGGTGTAAGCTTCGCCGCCATCATCATAGCTCGTGCCTTTTATCAGGTTTCCATTCACATATTTTTCTTCGTAATACTTAGCACCGTCAGATGCATATCCAATCCAGTTTCCTATTTTTTGATATTGCTTATATGCTCCCATGTGGCGGGGTTGCAGGTGCATGTCATATTCTGTGTACCATCCGGTACCATCTTTCACTTGCATCACTCCGCTTGAGTCGAAAAAACTCAGGACGTTATATTTATCTGATCCATCAGGGTAAAAACCGGGTCTCACTATTTCTAATTCCTCCATCAGTGTTCCACTGGGATAGTATTTTTTCCAAAGCCCGAACCTTTTCCCGTGTTTGTAATTGCCTTCCACAAACACTTTGGCGGTGGGATAAAATTGCTGATAGAAACCATGAAGAACATGTTTTTTATCATAATGCTGAACCAAAAAAGGTGTTCCGTTCATCAAAAAGGTGATACTAACATAGGGAAATTCAAGGTTATCAATGGTGTTGGTCACCTTGTAGTACACCGCCTGATTAGGCGCAACGTTTTCAAAATTCTTACTTAAATACGCAGTATCGTAGGAAACATCGCGCTGTGTGAAGGCAGGGTGTGCAAGACAAAGCAACACGATGAGACGGCATATACGGGTGGTGTAAGGATATATTTTATTTCGTAGCGATGTCATTTGTAGTCTTCAAAAATATTCTTTAAAGAAAATCCATAAATATTTTATTTTCTAATTATAAAGAAGGATTTACCGGAAACTTGCCAAATTTTCTACCTTCGCCGGCCCTTTTTCAGATCATAGCCTCTTACTTGTATTCAAAGCTTTTCATTAACCAGATGTCTTTGGAAGAGGATCCAATTAAAACCTGAAATTCTCCAGCTTCAGCCCTCCAGGTGTCGTTTTCAACATCCCAAAAAGATAATTCCCGTTTGCTTATATTGAATTCCACCTCTTTGCTTTCCCCCTTTTTTACATATACTTTTTGAAATGCCTTCAATTCTTTCAAGGGCCTTTCCACACTGGCCTCGACATCGCGGATATAAAGCTGGGCTACCTCTGCACCTGCCACTTTACCGCTGTTGGATAGGGTAAACACTATTTTGAGGGTGTCGGCTCCCCCCATTTCCGGGGATGACAAGCCGAGGTTCGCATATTGAAAAGTAGTATAACTCAATCCATAACCAAAAGGGAACAGCACCTCCTCATTTTGCTTGTCAAAATAGCGATAACCAACAAATATATCTTCTTCGTAGAGGTTGCTGTGGCCCGAAGTGGAAAAAGCCGGGCCATGATCAATGGATGCTTCCGGATATTGACTTGCAGTAAAAGGATAGCTGAATGACAGCTTACCCTCAGGATTATGTTGCCCAAATATGATTTCAGCCAGTCCCTGACCTAACTTTTCGCCACTGTAGGGGCAGAAAATGATGGCGGGGATATCATTATGAAAAGTGCTGAGGTCAATGAAAGAACCGGCAATGACCACCAGTATGATGTTTTTATTGACCTTGCTGACCTCCCTGATCAATTCGACCTGGTTTTCAGGCAGCCCGGCCAGTTCCCTGTCCATGCCTTCGCTTTCTACGAAGCCGTTCAACCCTGTGACCAACACCACCACATCGGCTTTTTCTGCTGTTGCTTTGGCTTCATCCAAAAGGATGGCATCATCAGATGTGTCGCCCTCATATGGGGTTTTGCAACCCTGGGCATACTGTATTTTTTGCCCTTTTTCTGCTACAGCTTCCATTCCTGCCAATTGCGAAATCACGGATTCAGTAAAGTAGTAGCTTCTGCCGCTTCCCCCGCCTTGAAGGTAGTAGGCATATTCCCCGGCATACGATTCATAATTGGGAAACCGTTGGGCATTGGAGCCGATCACGGCGATGCTTTTGGTTTTCTTTTTGATCGGCAGCAGACCCGCTTCATTTTTTAACAATACGGGTGATTTTCTGGATACCTCCAGGGCAATTTGCTGGTGCGCTGCGCTGTGCACAATTTCCTTTGGAAAACGGGCATAATCGGGCCTGAACATGCCCACGGTGAACATGGCATACAACTTTTCGTAGAGCAACTCGTCGATGCGCCCTTCGCTTACTTCACCGTTTTGTACCGCAAACAACAAGCTTTCCCCATAATACTTCCTGTTGTTCATTTCCACATTCATTCCGGCGCGGATAGAATTATGCGTGGAACGGGTACCATATGCAAAATCGGAAAGCACAAAGCCTTTAAAACCCCACTCCTTGCGCAATATGTCGCTAAGATAATATTCATGTTCGCACATGAACGTACCATTGAGCCGGTTGTAGGCACCCATAATGTTCAATGCCCCGCCTTGTTTCACGGCCGCCTCAAATGGTGGGAGATAAATTTCTCGCAGGGCTCTTTCACCCACCAGATTATTGATGTCGAAACGGTTGTGTTCCTGGTCGTTGGCCACAAAGTCTATTTTTTACGACATCCTGAACTAAGCACTTGTTTTGAATTTTTTAGTATTGATCGACATTATCAAATATTTAACTAGAAGCCCTCAAAAACTTATACTTCTGAGGGCTTCTAGTTAGAGGAAACTATTTGCATAGTTGAATAACGAGTAATAATTTAATCCTGAACTTGAAAGGATTAATAACGGCTAAAATAATTGAACTGTATATAAGCAAGTTATTTGTTCACCACTGTAATTTCTTTTTATAAGAAGAACCAGTCGAGCAAGTGTAAATAACATGATATTTGCGAATACTAATTGCTTTATTACTTCAGACATCTTTGTACTATAAACCAATTTTTGCTTTGTATAGCTTTACACCGTTGAATCTTCAAGTGAATGCTTCAATATTTGGGAATTGCTTACATTGATTACTTAGCATATTTCCCCCAAAATTTAATTTCCGCCGTTTGAATCTGGACACCGCCGCCAAAGCTTTTTATGATCTCAAAACGCACATATTTAAATTGCTTATTGGCATACTGTGGATCGCAATCGAAATCAAATCCTGCGATTACAAAAGCCCTGTCTTCTTCTGTGAGCTTGTTGGGGTCGGTTTCACCTGAAGGCAGTTCTACTTTGCAATCCGCCACCATTACCCAGTCATTTTTCCAGGCATCTGTACCGCCTATTTCAGGCCATGCTGTCCAGTATTTGAGGCTTTCTGTAGTAGATGCAAAATCTGCAATTGGCTTTGGATCATTGGTGGCCCAAATTCTGTAATGCTCCCAACACTGCGCCGAGAATACAGGGTTTCTTGCTCTCATCCAATACTTATGACGGCTGAAAGATGCAGGCTTATCCATCAAGATTGTAAAATATAATGGCTCTACAGTATAGTTTTCATCGTATTGATCGTCTTCAAGATAGTCGTTTAGAATATTTGAATCATTGCCTGTATGTGCCCATGAGTCATTACTCCAAGTGATGCCGTCCCACATTTCTTTGAATGGGTGCTGTCCATCAGGTCTTTGAGCTAAGTTATCCCCCCACCACTTAGCAGTGCCTGCATCAACGTCGATACCATATCTATGCCACTCGTAATCCTGTGTCTCTCTGTTTCGCCCATATATCTCCTCTTCAAACAGCGGAGTAAGTACTGTATCAAGAAGTGTGGAATAATTGTCCCAACGATCTCTGATTTCCAGCACAAACCGACGTTCTACATTTTTAAATCCCCTGAATGCATAGCTGCCTTCCGTTGATGAGGAATAATAAGCTTCATAAATTTCGAGTTCATTATTTACAGAATCTTCTACGAATAGTGTAACAACTACATTGGTATTGAACTCATTGATCCATTTAGCATATACTCCGCCAAATGTTTCGCTAATTGTCAAAGTATTTCTGATCAACTGTACAGGAGGCGTCAGTGGCGTAATATTGATTTCAACCGGAACTGACTCATTCATGCTTTTATCAATAGCCACTAACTTCACAGTTCGGGTTTTAACATCAGGAAATCCTTCTATCATGATAGTGTCGCTATAAGCCGAAGTAAACTTAGTCCTAACTTCACCACCTTCAATGTATTTGTAATATGCTTTTACTCCTAAAAGATCTTCATCTTCAGGCTGCACAAATGTAAGTATGGCTCCACCATTAGTATTTTCCACCTCTACGTTGGTTACAGAGCCCGGAGGTATGCTATTTGTCGGATCACTCCAATCAGTTGGCATATTGCATCCTGCAAATGCAAGCAGGGTAATTAAGTATATTATAGATATATTTTTCATTTTATTTATTTAAAAATTTTTGTACTATCTCGTCACCCAAAAAGTCTATGAGAGAATTATTAAATATTTAAACTACCAGCCTGGATTTTGAACAAGATTCCTGTTTTTTAACAGGTTTTGAGTTCGTATTGGCCACAAGTAATCCTTTACCTCAAAATGCTGAATCCACAAATTCTGGATGATGTAGAAGTCATCATGTGTTTCAACTGCTCTGTTTGAATTCAATCCTCTGATCGGAGCATTCATATAAATTTCAGCAAGTTTCCACCTTCTTAGATCCCAGAATCTAGCTCCCTCAAATGCAAGCTCATTTAATCTTTCTCGCTGAATAATGTCTCTCATACCAGCTTTGTTGATGGGCTTGACGGCATCTTTGGCAAACTGCTGCCAGCTGGTCACCACCCCTTTTAATCCGGCTCGTTGTCTTACCAAGTCAATATACTCGTAAACAGCAACATCGGGGGCATCTTTTGACTCATTTAGTGCTTCGGCATACATAAGATACAAATCAGCGAGCCTGATGATCGGGAACGCATAGCGCTCATAACTCATTCCATTTGTATTGTTTGGAGCTGATGTTTTGTAATTAATCAATTTTTTACACAAATATCCGGTCGTTGAATACCTGTCTGAAATCCATGCACCTAGTTCATGAGATGCATTGAGGTAAACAATATAAAGGTTTTCATCACCTCTTCTTCCATTGCCATAGAATGTGCCACCATCAAAGCTTATGGAGCCATAAAATCTCGGTTCGCGATTAAAATGCAATTGCATTGTACGATACCCTTCTTTGACAACCATTTTATGCTTTTCATCCCCTTCTTTCAGTAAAAACCTGTTATCATAATCGAAAAATTTATCCTCTTCGATTGGTATCCCATTTTTGGAATAAAACTGCTCAACGACCCTCAATGTAGGTGCCCAACATCTGCCAACGCTTCCGGCACTCTGATCGGTGTGGAACATTGGCTGACACAATCTCTGAATACTATTAATATTGTCATCCGAGTTGCCCCAGATTATTTCAGAGTTCCATTTCTGTGTTACCGCTCCTCTAACTCGCATGCCAAGCAATGTAGCTGAGTCAAGTTCCTTGGCATCATTCTCCTGATCAAAATAGTACAGGCTGATACCGGCCTCGTGTGCAGCATCTATCGCTTCCTTTAGTGCTGCTGCTGCTGCATCCCAGCGTTCTTTCTTGTATTCCTGTGGAAAAAGTGCAATGCCGCGTTTGTCTACATAACCCGCATAGTCGGGATTTCCATTGAAAAGTGGGCTGGCCAGCAATGTTAAGGCCTGAGCCTTTATTGACAAAGCGATAACTTTTGTAGGACGACCAAGATCAGCAGCTTCATCTTCAATATAAAGCGGCAAATCTGCCAATGTCTCATCAATGGTTTTACAATATATGCCACTACTTCATCCACCGGCTCTCTAAACCTTTGTACTTCTTCTGTAGTGGCACTAATCCCCAGATTATTGTCAATAATCGGCACTGGCCCATACATGCGAAGCAGCCAAAAATGATAATAAGCTTTCAGGAATTTTACTTCAGCTATCCATTGATCCCTTTCTGTTTTAGTAATATCAAAAGGCTTGTTAATATTCTCAAGAAAGATATTTGCATCACGTATTCCCGTAAATAAAGGACGACCTCCTGCTAATTGCCACTGGTTGTCAGCATTAGAGCTCCAAAAGTTTGCAATAGGTTGGTCAGTCCCCTGGTCACCTCGTGAAAGATACCACAACCGGGGGTTAAAACCTGTAGATATCGGATCGTGAATCCAAAGTTCATCCCCTCCGAGAAAAGCTGGATTAGTGGATGCATCGCTTCTGCCAGGCATAAATGAATAGATTCCGTGCATATAGTTTCTTGCTTCGTATCTATTGGAAAAAGCATTGTCTATAGTGGCAATGTTGTCTGGCACCACATCGAGGTAGTCCTTACAAGAAGTATTCATGCCTATTAAGACTACCATTACCAATATTATTATATTTTTGATTGAGTTCATTTTATCAGAAAGTTAGGTTAACACCAAGATTGAATACCCTTTGGAGTGGATAGTTCAGACCATTACCACCCATTTCTACATCCCATTCATGAAATTTACTAAACACAAGCAAGTTTGAACCACTTAGGTAAATTCTACATGAGCTAAGCAGTATTTTTTCGCACACCATATCAGGCAGAGCATATCCAACTTCTGCAGTCTTCAACCTTAAAAAAGAGCCATTCTTCATCCACCATGTACTTTTCTGATTATTATTGGATACAGCATAATTAGAAAGCCTTGGCCATCCAGCCTGTGGATTTTCAGATGCTTCTGACCAGTAATTATCAGCAATAAATTTAGCAAGCCCGGTTTCAAGAACATAATCTTGGCCTTCTGGTTTATAGATTCTGAATGGCGACATATTGTAAGAATCGATCCAGAAGGAAACCCTGGCAGATCCCTGAAAGAAGCATGAAACGTCAAAATTCTTCCAGCCAACAGAAACACCAAAACCATAGTTGATTTCAGGCACTTTTGGATAGCCTATAGGTACCTTGTCAAATTCATCGATAATATTATCACCATTAATATCTTTGTACTTGATATCACCAGACATATAGTCTCCAAAATCCTGTCGGGGAGAATTATCCACATCTGCCTGATCAATAAATAGACGTTGCGCGACATACCCCCATTCCTGGGTAATGGGCATATCAATTCGTGATCTCCATGGTACATCAGAAAAATCGGGCTCTTCATATTCTTTAAATACGCCCTTTGCATATGTAAAATTACCTCTAGCTACTACCCAAGTACCTTGTGATGAGGAGTAGGTATAATCAACTGATACATCTAATCCGCGACTATTTGCCTCCCCAACATTAGCCTGAGGTATACTCCAAAGTCCCATACTGGAGGGTATATCTGCTCTTGTTTGCAGAATATTTTTTCTCGTTTCATCAAAGAAGTCAGCAAGAATATTCACACTGTTTTCAAATAAGCCAAGCTCAACGCCAAGGTTTGTCTTATAAGCTGTTTCCCATCCGATGAGCGGGTTGGCATAGTGGCTTATGGAAGTACCCCTTCCACTGGAGCCATCAAAATTATAGCCAAAATTATATCCTCCTGCGCTACGCACGTTTACTCTTGACAAGTAGAAGAACCGCTCATCACCAATTTCATCATTACCCACTAAACCATAGGTGCCCCTAATTTTGAAATTACTCACATATTGTGAAATTGACTGCCAGAATGCTTCATTTGAAATTACCCAACCCACACCAACTGATGGGAAAAAGCCCCACCTGTGACCTTTATCAAATTTTTCAGACCCATTATAGCCAAAGTTAAATTCACCAAAATAGCGTAAATCATAGCCGTAAGTCACCCGCCCTGAAAATCCGAGATTTCTTTTCGGAAGGGATTCCGAAAGGTTTTCAGCATTTGAATCCAACCTGTTTCTTCCAATAAACACCAGCATGCCACTAGTAGAATGAACACCAAATATCTGGTTATAAGCAAGTGATGCTTCACCATAAAATGAACTACTCATCCTTTTGTAACCAGGCTCATAGCTCAAATGCTCACTACCTGATTCCGGGTTGAGTTGAAGAAGTTTGTATTCATCAGATTGTTTTTCATAACTCATCACTCCATAATAATAAGGAGAATAGGCTCGAGTGAGATCAAAAGATGAATTTCTAGTAGTATTCCCCAGAAGTCTGCCGGTAAGCCCTGGCAGCCATTTACCAAAGTCCTGCTTAAACTCCAGTTGAGACAACATCACAGTTTTGCTTTCCTGCCTGTATCCTTTCACCATTTCGGCATAAGGATTCATAAAATTTCCTCCTGCATCACCACCAAAGAGGGTGTGGTTAGCAAACTGATAAGTGGAATCGGGGGTAAATACAGACGGGAATCTCACTGGACTAACTTGAAGTGTACTTTTATACATACTGGTACCTCCAGGTATCGGGCCATTGTAATCATCAAATGCGCCATGCATACGTACAATCGCCTCTGTACTTTCAGTTAAATTAATATTAATATTAGACCGCAAAGTAAACCTCTTAAGGTTTACATTGCTGTTATAATTATTGCGATCGTCCACTTTAAGGATTCCGTTATCTTGTGACATAGATCCCGCGATATAGTATCTTGCTACTTTACCACCTCCAGATATGTTCATATTTGCTCTCTGGTTGGCGGCCATATTCTTAAACATCTCCTCCTGCCAGTCTACCGCCGGATACACATATTGATTGGTACCTGCAATGGTTTCGTCAATCTTCTTATTGGTATAAGGAATATTAGCAAGCGGATCTCTGGTTCTTGCTGCTTCGTTAGCCATCCTCATATAAGTAATTGGGTCAGCCATCTGTAGCTCCTTTGTTGGGGTAGAGAAGGAGTTTTCGAACCTAAATGATATCCGCGCTTTCCCTTCTACTCCTTCTTTTGTAGTGATTAGAATAACGCCGTTTGCACCACGTGCACCATATAGCGCTGTGGCAGTGGCATCCTTAAGTATAGAGAAGCTTTGAATATCATCAGGATGCATTCGAGACAGATCAGTAGTAGTGACCTCAACATTATCTATAAGAATAAGGGGATCTACCTTCCCTGTGCCAAAAGATGTAACACCACGAATAAAAAACTCCGCATTATCATGTCCTGGTTCACCGCTTGTCTGATAAGCAATAAGACCGGCAATTCTACCTGCTAAGGCAGTAGTCAAATTACTGGAAGGCACTCTGAGTTCTTTAGTATTTACACTTTCTATTGCAGAAATTACACTTTCCTTTTCTTGCTGGCCGAACGCCACGACCACTAATTCGTCCAGTGCAGTAATATCTAGAACCATTCCCATATCTATGACAGAACGGTTGGCTACTACGATTTCTTCTTTGATATAGCCCACCGAGCTAAATACCAGCACCGATTCTGTAGAAGGTACCGAAAGAGAGTAATTACCATTTACGTCAGTCACCGTTCCAACGGTGGTTCCCTTTACTACCACGTTCACGCCCGGCAACCCTGAATTGTCCTCAACGGCGGTAACCCTGCCGGTAATGGTGATCCCCTGGATTATGATCTCCACGGGATTTTTCAACTTGCGGTTAGGTGCGAGCTTGCGCACGCCAATATTGTTATTGACTTGCTGAAATTTAAGCCTATTGTTTTTGAAATGTTCAAAAGCAGCTCCTCTACAGAAATGTCGGCTGCGGTAAAGCTAAAACGCTCTTTTAGAAATTGATCGGTTTCAAAAACAGTAAAATTAAAATTAGTCTGGTTTTCGATTTCCGCAAACACCTCCCTGATGGAAACATTTTTAAAATCGACATCCACTTTTACATTGCTGACACTTTTAATTCTTTGTGCCTCCAAATCAAATGCAATTACAGATGTCATTAACAGTAACTGAACTGTAAATCCGATTAATGAGTATTTAGTCATCAGATAAATGAGTTGTAACCATTTTTTTTCATAATTTTGATAATTAAGTAATTAATAGATTTGAAAGGTTGACCGTATAGACCTGAGAAATCTGGTCAACCGAAAAATTAAGCCGCGGACAAGATCTGCGGCTTATTTGTTAATTGTCCTTTTTTGCCATAGCATCAAATTTTAGGGTTAAACTTTTATTTTTCAATTCATAATTAAAAGGCTTTTGAAATTGCAGATTCATTAAAATATTCTCCAATGTTTCATTTTCGTATTCAGCAGATAGCACCCAATCGTGCGGTGGCTGACCTTCAATGTCAATTTCTACGGCATACCATCTGTGAATTTTCTGAATGAAATCATCAAAACTGGAAGACCTGAAAACCAGAACTCCCTCCTTCCACGCCATGATTCCAAAATCCGTAATCACCTTCTGCTCAAGTTCCTTTTGCCCGACATTCCATACTGCCATTTCTCCCGGGGCAAGCAAAAGCTCGCTTTCGATGCCGGGAACTTCAACTTTGATTTTGCCGGTAAGCAAGGCTATGGTCTCCTCAGTATTTTCGTGAGAGCTGATATTAAATGAGGTACCGAGGGCGGTGGTGGCGGTATTTTTTGTATGCACGATAAATGGTCGTTGCTCATCATGGGCAACTTCAAAGAAAGCTTCCCCACTCAGGAAAATCTCTCTTTTGGTTGGCGAGAATTCCATAGGATATTCAATCCGGGTGTCTGAATTAAGAAAAACTACTGATCCATCAGTAAGGACAATTCGCTTCTTTGTTCCGGGCTCGACATACTTTTGGATCATTTCCGAAGAGGTAGCCACCACCTGTTCACTTTTTTTGCCGAAATCAACAAAAAAGTATGCTACCCCTGCCGTGAACAGCAGCAAAAAAGTAGCGGCAACTTTTAAAAAATGCTTGAAATAAACAGCCCCTGAATCTTTTTCGGTGCTTGCCTTTTTCCAAATCATATCCTTGTTAGATTCTAAACTAACCAGTTCAGTGGTGAGGTCATCTGACTCCCAAAATTTCCCTATTGCTTCAAAGGTCTGCTGATTGATCTTTGAACTTGCCCGCCATTGATCAACCTGCACTCTTTCTGCTTCAGAAATTGAATTGCTAAAATATCTAACCAGTAAAATGTCTAAGTCTTTGTTGTCCATTCAAGGATGTTTTATGTAAAAACACCAGCCTGAACAAAAAGGCGTAAGTAGCAATGAAAAAAAATTTTTGATGAAAAGGCCTGTTAAGCCTTCAATCCTAGAAGCCAAAAAAGGAGAATAGCAGCGCCAATATGGTTGATTTTCCCAATCCTGTCTTTTTGTCGATGGGTATGACGGGGGTTGAAGATGATTTCTCGAGGTAATAATGCTGCACTTCGATCCTGAGGGATCGCATGGCGAGTTCGAGGTGTTTCTTTACCGTCTTTTCAGAAATATCCATTAATTCACCAACTTCTGAAATTTTGATATGCTCGTTTTTGACCAGCTCAAACACCTGCCTTCGCTTTGGTGGCAGATTTTTGACGACCTCGCTTACAATAAATGCAAGTTCCTTTCCGAGTGTTTCATTGAGCGGATGTAGCGATTGTTCACTGAGTTGATCAATAGGAATTTCTTCTAGCGTAGTTTTGGTGGCTCCACGGTTTTTTCTAATCAGATTCAGACTTTGATTCTTAACCGCTAAAAACAAATACCCGGAGAAATTTTCTATCTGTGGCAGTTTCGACTTTTGCCTTAGGATTTTTATCATAACATCCGACACCACATCCTCGGCATCTTCAAAGGTGGGCACAAACATTAAGGCAAACTTGATCAGTCTGGAATGATATATATCAAAAAACTCATCGAATGCAGTGCGCTCGTTTTGCGCTATGCGCAGAAGTAAACTATCTTGTTTTGCCTTATTCATTACTGCAACCGGTCAATAATAGGTTGTATCAACCCGATCATAATTTTGTTTGGGTCACAAGATAAAGTAAAAGTGTGACGACTTTTTATTAAATCATACACTTTTTTTTATGTAAAAGACTTTCTTTCCCTCACAAGTCCATCACCATGCAGGATGCAAAGTGGCAAAAGATGCAGGTGTCGGCTGGGCATCCGGCACCTGGATTATGATCTATAAAACAACTGAATTCCCAGTCAATTCGAATTCATCTTTCAATAACAGATCAGAGCCAACAATGCCAATCTGAAAACGACCCGGTTCGATAACGGTCTTGGAGGCTGGAGTAATTACCGACATTTGTTCTGGCTTTATCGTCAGTTCTATTTGCCTTGATTCGCCTTTTGTCAAATAAATTTTTTCTATGTCAACGAGTGTTTTCAGTGGAACCGTGGTACTTGCCTCTTCATCTGTCAGATAAAGGAGAATTGTTTCATAGCCATCAAAATTACCTGTATTGGTAATGGTTGCCATCATCTTGATTTCCTCTCCGGCCTTGGCACTATCGGGCATACTCAGGTTGGATATTTGGAAGGAGCTGTACGATAATCCATGTCCAAATGGAAAAAGGGCGTCCCCTAAAAAATAGCGATATGTGCGACCTGCCATCTGGTAATCGGAAAAAGGCGGTAGCTCTTCTACACTTTTATAAAATGTAATCGGCAACCTTCCCGAAGGGCTGAATTCGCCAAACAGCAGTTCGGCGACGGCTTCACCGGTAGCTTCACCGGGATAAAATGCCTGAATGATGGCGGGCAAATGGTCGTTTTCCCAGTTGAGTGCGATGGCGCTTCCGCTGAAGTTGATATAGATGATGGGCTTTCCCGATGCATGTAATTTTTTCAATAGCGCTTTTTGATTTTCCGGTAACTCTATATGGGTTCGGTCACCATGGGCAAATCCATCAATTTCGAGTTTCATTTCCTCGCCTTCGAGTCGAGGAGATATGCCCCCGAAAAACACGATAACATCTGCGGCTTCGGCTGCCGCGAGCGCCTCTTGCGCATAGTCTCGCGTGGTGCTTGTTTCTACCCAGACCAGCTTTGCCGAAGGGTATAGGAGATTTGCCCACCAGTGAGGTTTTTTGATGTATTTTGATTGCAATTTATATGGCCTGCCTGCCTCCAGCAAAATCTCGTCGTATTCTATATATCCAAATTTTTGATCGAGGATGACTTTGCCGTCCAGGATGAGATCGGCCGTTCCGTTAAAAATGTAGGTGCCCGTCTTTTCAGGAATAAAGACACCTTCCCAGCTCACCGCGAAGGTTTCCTCAAGTTGACCGCTGATGGGCGATAAAGCCCATTCAAAGTTGATTGCGCTATCTATACGGGCGATGGCGGGAACCCCGACCAAGGAGTCTCCCTTGAAGTATGCTGCCTTCAGACCAGGCATTAGGTTCCCATTCTCATAGTGGAAATAGCACCCGGAAGGCACAGGCTTCAGGTGGCCATAGATTCCGGGCACCAACGGACCTCCGGGAGTATAGACCAAATCCTCTTGTTTCATGCGCCTTTGCAGGGCAGCAAGCGGGGTGGACGGATTGACAGGAACACCATTGTAATTTCCCAGCAGTACATCTTCATTGTCGGCATTGGGTCCGATCAATGCGATTTTAGTCCCTTCCTTAAGTGGTAATACGCCATCATTTTTCAAAAGAACAAGTGACTCTCTTGCGGCTTGCTTCGCAAGTGTCAGGTGCTCTTCTTTACCTACGATGTCGTATGGTATATTAGCAAAAGGAACATCCTCAGGCTGATCGAACATCCCCAACTGAAACCGGGCCTTAAAGAGTCTTTTGAGTGCCCGGTTTACATTGGCTTCGCTGATAAGCCCTTGCTCAAATGCTTCGTCCAGGTTGTCTTCTACAAATGCCTTTGCTTCTTCGCAGTTTAGGTCAGCCCCTGCTGCCAAGGCCCAGCCCCAGGCTTTAACCGGCTGATCCACAAGGCCATGGTTGTCTTCTTTATAAAAATCTGTTACGGCACCGCAGTCGGTGACTACATAGCCTTCAAATCCAAATTTATCTCTGAGAATCTGCTGTAACAGCAAGTCTGACCCACAGCAGGGTTGCTCCCTGAATCGATTGTAGGCACACATTACCGACTGGACATTGGCCTCCTCAATGGCAGCTTTGAATGCGGGCAGGTAGGTTTGATAGAGATCGCGATCATTGACATAAAAATTGTCGGAATGCCGGCTAAATTCCGGCCCGCTATGGACGGCATAGTGCTTGGCAGTTGCAATGGCCTTGAAATACTTTTCGTCATTGCCCTGAATCCCTTTGATAAAATTGACGGCCATCCTGCTGGTCAGGTATGGGTCTTCGCCATATGTTTCCTGCCCCCTGCCCCACCTGGGATCCCTAAAAATATTGATGTTGGGTGACCAGAAGGTCAATCCGGTATAAATGCTTCTCACATCCTGTTGAGCAAAATAGTTGTGCTTTGCCCGACCCTCGTCTGATATGACATTGGAAATATCGAGCATTAAGTCTTCGTTGAACGTGGCTGCCATGCCTATAGCCTGCGGAAAAACTGTTGCCTTGCCGGCCCTGGCCACCCCATGCAGCGCCTCATTCCACCAGTTGTAGGCGGGCACTTTCAGCCGCTCAATTGCTGGTGCCTGGTTGAACAATTGATTTACCTTTTCTTCCCTTGTCATGCGGGATATCAGGTCTTCGATTCGCTCATCTATGGTAAGGGACGGGTTCTGAAAAGGAAAATCATATTGGTTGATGGTGGTGTTGTCTTTCGACTGGCATGCAAATAGTAAAATGATACTGCCGGCAAAAAGTACTGTTTTTCTCAGTGTCATAGCTTTATTCATTTTCATTTTTTACGATTGAATCGACATATTCAAAAAGTGACTGATCGGCTTTGCCGCTATCTACCAGCTGTCTCCAAAAAGAATAGATTGCCACGTTCCAGCCCATGTTCGGCTTCCACGGCTCTCCGGTTTTGGTGTTTAGCGTTTCAAAGGTGGTCGCTCCAGCCTCGAAATCCAGCCCAACACGCCATAAGAGCAAGTCTTCTGCTTCTTCTATGCCATGAAGGTAAGCATCTATTAAGAAAAGATTATCATACAAAAAATATGAACCCCCTCTAAAATAGCTTCCATCTGGGATTTGCTCCCGATTCACCTGCGATTGGTAGCCGGGCACATCGTACATGCTTGCCGGCAGGTAGGAACCGTCTGGCGAAGACACTATTTTGAAACCATAGGAGGTTTTGGCATGATTGACCATGCGATCGAAGTGGCTTTGCACCATAGCTGTCGGCAGCAGCTTTCGATCGAGATACAGTTGTGCAAGCAGATCGGGAACCAGTGCATCCGGGCTTAGAATTAATTTTTGCCTGCTCACGGGCACAAAGCCATAGGCTTCATTGAACATCTCCTGGTAGATTGTGGCCGCAGCATCCGGATCTGACTGAACTTGCAGCCCAAGTTGATCTGCCATTTCAATGGCCAGGGCAAACAGCCCCTGGTTGTAAGCGATCACATCGTCCTTTTCAAAGGCAATCACATCGCCCCAGTATTGAAAGTCTAATCTGCCATCTCCTTCCCAATAACTATAATATGAATTTTGCTGAGCGCGCTTTTCTATCGCATCGACATATCGCTGAATCAGCCCTTTATCAATTTCAAAGCCTTCATGAATAGCCCGATAAGCCCAGATGATCGCAAACAAAGGGTACTCTGCAAAATGATTGACCTCTGCTAATTCACTTTTGATGCATTCGGAGGCATATTCCGCAGGTAATATGGTAGAAATCCAGAAGGCATCGCGACCGTACTGCGTGTTGCCGTATTCTACTGCCGGCACCACCCAGTATTTACTTTTACCACTGTCATTGGTCCTCAAATTATAATAGGCGGAGGTAAAAGACAATGCCCCGAAATAATCGGAGTATTTGCCATGTGAAAAATGATCAGCTGCCCTGAGCGAAATATCTTTTCGGAGACCTTTATAATCTGTTGCACTTGAATGAAATATGATACCACTGAACTCGTGGTCAAGACCCGCTTCAATTTTATGATAGTGTGCTATGACGCTCCCGGGGCTGAATTTTTGAGTTTTATCAGCATTATAATCCATATTCAATTCTTGTGAAGTATCCGGCTGCAAGCCAGGGGTATCGGCATTATCGCCGGAGTTGAGACTAAGCACAGCCTGCAGAGGATAAAATGCCTGAGTAGTGAAGTTATCATATCGAAAGGGGGCATCACTCACTGCCACTTCAAATCCGTCGGGGCTTTTGAGTGCAGCAACGGGTACAGCTTGCATGGCAATGGTGTTGACAATCCACGCATTGATGTCATGAGGGCTTTGGCGAAAGACCTCCGCGCTATCAACCACCCCGTTGTAATTAAAGGGCTGATACCTGTCGGGGTCATAGTGGGCCTTTAGCGATAAAAAAACTTTTTTTGGAGCAACTGAAGCCACCCTGGCCGTAAAGGCGGTGTAATTATTTTTTGGCTGCAATATCACCTGCACCTCCAGGTCTTCAACGTGAAAAGTGGTGTCCCAGGGCGCTCGAAGATCGCTTGGCAGGTTGGTGATATGCACATTTTTGCCATCTGCGTGGCAAAGCTCCACTGACCAAACCAAGGATGAATCGGTCAAGGTCCGGCACTGCTGCCAGACCAATAGCAATACAAGTGCTACCAACAGACTAATGTGTAACTTGCTCATGGTTTACTGTAATATCCTTCTTCCATAAATTTCATCAATCCCATTAAGGCACCCCAATGGTAAAATAAGTCGGCATTGACCTGCTCTTCCAGCTTGTCCGTGCCTTTTTCAGCATGAATATTTTCCAACACCTTCCCATGTCTGCGCCAGGCATTGATAAACATTTGATATGATTTCTCAGATAATTCGGCAGCAGCTTCATTGCTATAGTTTTTCACTCCCATATAAACCAAAAAGTTCATAGGCCCCCAAATGGCCCCCCGCCAGTAGAGATTGTCGTACTCGGGGTCATTGCGGGCGCAGGAAGGCAAAATATATTCCCCGTAAAATTCATCTTCATTGTAAAAGTGCTCTTCAAACATTCGAACTGCCTGGGCTTTGGTGGGTATGCCTGCCATCATGGGATAAAACAAGGTTGGGCTCAGCCTTTCGCTGAATTGCCCGGTATCGAGATACTTGTTGAGAAAAATGCCATGCTTGTCGCTCCACAGGGTCTGAACTGCTTGTGTAAACTCCTTTTCTCTCCATTTCAACTCTTTTGCTTCTTCCTTTTTGCCCAATACTTCCGCCATTTTCGACAGGTACTGGCAATCGGCCACATATAAACTATTGAGCCCCACGTCGGCAAGATTGAGCAGTGAGTTTGCACCTACGGTATCTATCTTTACCTCATCATACATGGGGCTGTTGTCGAGTCCTGACTCCCATCTTGCATCCTGCTCGCTGGCTCCCTGCCAACTAGCCCCCCAGGTGAGGTACTTTCCATTTCTTCGGTTTTTTACCCACCATCTATTCCAGCTCAACAGCTCGTCAAACACCTGCTCTAAAAACCACCGATCGTTATATTTCTCGTAAAGCAGCCAACAGACCATGCTGCCGACCGGAGGCTGCGAATTGTCCGCCAGTTGCATTCGGGGTTGTTGGGTAAATGCAACCGCCCCAAACTGGTTGATTGGTTTGGTAATAGCCAGTGCATTGGAATAGGCCAGCTCCTTGTTGTGGAGCCCACTCAAGAGTGCGGCGAAATACGTGTCCCACTCAAAGAGCACAAAACCCTGCCAGGCTTCATTCCACCCTCTGGAGACAGGGGTAATTACCCGATCTAAATCTGCATCGTACAGGGTATTCCAGCCAAGTACGGTTTTGACAGCCTCATGTGCATCTGCAAGCGCATCATATTTTTCTGACTGGAGACGGTACTGTCTTTCGGCTTCCTCAATGATGAGGATGACCTCCTCAAGTGTTTTGAATGATCCGGTATAAATGGCAAATAGCGAATCAGCGAGAAAAGACTGATAGGGTGCCGAATAAGGCCGGGCGATTTCAGTTGATTTTTTAGTGCTTCTTATTTGATAGTTTGTGCTGCCAAACTGCGCCGAAATGTGTTCCTGGTTATTTTGAACCACCCCTTCTTTGTTCCACAATATGCCGGTTTCCAGTTCAACAAAATATCGGGTGGGAGATCGATGCAGTGGGTTTATAAGTATAAAAATGTCATTGTGAACAGCAGCCGTTTTTATATCGAGCACCTTGTCTTTCCAGCTATCGATCCGGATGTGCGTATAACTGCCATCTACCGAATGTGCTTTTGGATGGATAATGTCCGTCTTATCTACGGTTACATTATCATAGAAATAGTCGGGATCGTAGGGGGTTCCCTGCACCGCAGGTCTCAAATTGAGATTGAGCATCAACGATTCAGGAAGCTTCACATAAGACAGCATGCTGTAGTAATTCCAGGTATTCCACCCGGTGGCCAATTGATCGGTCAGTTGCTGATATTCAATGGATTTTTGCTGGCTAAATCCGACATTGAGGCCGCCAGATAGTAAAAAAATTATAATAAGTCTTTTCATCATTGTCATGGATATGGGTGAGATGAACTTCGGTTCCAGGTTGATGCCAGGAAGTAAACCATTTTCAACTCATGGGCAAAGTGCGCATACCAGGCGCTATTTGCTTATGTCCTCCAGCTGGACGGGCTTATTCTTTTTTTAAGGCATTAAAGTACATTTTTTCTGCATGCAAATTTGATGGTGCCTTCAAGTTTTCCAGTTGCATGATAGTGGAGCATGACTATTTTCCCTGATTTTAACAATAAAAAATTGGGCAAAAAAATGGAGGTAAAGCACCTCCATTTTTTCATTATGTATCATCAACCCAAATTTACGGCACCTTTGTAATTTTAAGGTTGTCGATGGCTATACCCTCACCAAATGAGCCTTCCCATGTTCCATATTTGAATACAAAGAAGTAGTGTCCCTTTTCATCGATTGTAAAATTGCCATTGGAATCAGTGAGATCATAGACGTTATATCCGTATTGTAATGCTCCATCTACAGCGACGGTTTTTTTGCCGCTTCCCAAATCGGGTCTTGGGCCCCAACCTTCGTGTGTATAGCCGGCGATTGGTCTTACTTTTTTGGCATCGTCAGCATCACTTTCTTTTGGCTGATACTCTTGCTCAGCTACCGGCTCTTCTGTCCACACGTACATTTCCCACCAAAACTGTTTGTTACCGCCATCAACACCACCGTGCTTCACCTGAGCAGAGAGATTGTATGTGCCAGCGTCAAGCTCACCGATGTATTGATAGATGGTGCCGGCGGTTCCGACACCAGCAGCATTTTTGGTACTTTCAGGATTGTTGAAATATAGCGCCTTGCCGTCGCCTGTGGCAGGAACATAATCCGTGTATCCAAATACCACTGGGAAAGGTTGTAAATTGCCTGCAAGCACATTCCAGTATTTATCATCACATTCTCCAAATTGTCCGCCTTTCACCAGGTTGCCTTCCTGCGTGCCGTCCCAATCGAAACAGGCATTTCTGGCGCCGATTCTTTCCAATGAAATATTGTCTATGGCTATACCATCGCCAAAGGATCCTGCTCCACCTTTGCCCACTTTGATAGCAAAGTAGTACTTGCCGTCATCAAGATTGAATTTTCCTTCGGCGCTTGCCATATTGCTCACCAAGAGATCATGAACCAGTGATCCATCGGTTGGAGGCACTACATATGCCCAACCTGTCCATGAACCATAGAACCAACCTGAAGTTGCGCCATCATTATAATCTTCACCCTCTACAGGCGCAGTTTTTCCTATGTAAAACTGTATCCAGTAGTCTGTCATAGCGCTGGTCGGGTTGTCTTTGTCTTCACCCTTCAGCTTCAGCAGCGCATCGAGTTGGTACTCTCCACTGGTCGCCTGAATCTCCTGATAAAAAATGGTGGCCTCATCGTCAGTCGTGGTATTGTTGTCGGGATGAATATAAAGCGCTCCATTGGCACCATTGGTAGGATTATAATCGAGGTAGCCAAAGTTATATTTCACGTGCTGGGGCTGGGATGATTTGATCATCGTCCAGTATTTCTCATCGCAAAATTCAAACTGACCACCTTTTACGAGGTTCCCGGTTTGTGTACCATCCCAGACCTCGCAGGCATCTATTACAGAAACGGTCTTTGTGACTTCGTGTGTACTTCCGTCTGCACTGGTAGCTACCAGTTTTACTTCATAATCGTCATAGTTTTCATAGGTATGTACCGGAGAAATGTCTGTGGAGACATTGCCATCGCCAAAAGTCCAGGCAAATGAAATGGCATCCTTTGAGGCGTTGGCAAAAGTGGCCACCTTGTCCTGTACATCAAAAGTGAAATCAGCTACGGGAATTACAGGATCTTCATCTTTGCTGCAAGAGGCGATCAGGAAACCTCCAAGTATGGCAATCAGCCACATCCATTTGATCTTCATAAAGTTTTTCATAAGCATAAAAGTAAATTTTGGATATTTAATTCTTTACTGATATAAAGAAGCGTGGTGTGGGGTTTAACTCACTTCAGAGTAAATATTATTTTTATTTATAGCCTTGGCCTCATCACGGTACCAGTACATACTGCTTGGGTGGCCGTATAAAAAACTTCGGCAATCGGCCTAGTGTATTGCTCAGCTTATTCCGCCTCGGCATAGCCTATGTCCGGGGCAGACCCAATATAGGGCAGGCCTACCTCTATGCCTCCGTCAATCAGCGGGCTTCCGGCCAGGGGCAGGTAGTATGTTGACCACCATTCGCCTTGCTTGCTCAGGAGCGGATCGCCAGACCGGTTTGCCTGCTGATCTGCCAGCCCCTCCAGTTTCCATGAGGCATCGGAATGATGCGCATTGAAATTGTTGTGCCATACTACGGCATGCTGGCTTTGATTGAGCAGTGCGGCCTTTTCAGAATCGATGAACACATTGTTTTTTAACTCTACATTCAACACCTCGCCCTTCACTATGATGCCGTATTTATTGACATCAAAAACATTGTTGTAGATAAAAATATCCTCAAAATCCCATGACCTGCTATTGTCGATATAGATGGCCGGACCCTGGGCCCAATTGTCCTTCGGGCTTGTATTTTTGATAATAGAATTGCGGATGGTCAGGTTTTCACGCCCCATATCCCAGATGGCAATACCGATGCCTTTGTCTTCGATAAAAATATTGTGCAATTCTGCATGAGGAACAGCAAGTTCTACTCCCCTATCGTCGCTTACACCGTCTTCATCCAGCACCCACACATCGTACATGTGCAGATTGGGCTTTGCTCCCGGGCTGGCATATACATCTGCATCATTGACCATAGACAACCAGGTGTTGGCATTTACATTAAAAATTTCATTGCCTGGGCCGAGATTCCATAACTCCATGGATATCTTCTCCCCCCACTTTTCATCATTTTCGTTGAGTTGCGTCTCAATATTGTAAAACTTACAATTGGTGAAATATCCCCTGATTATAAACTTAATGCCATAACCTTCCTGGTCATTGATGCTGATATTGTAAATCTCTGCTCCATCTAACGAACTGAGACATAGGTTTCCAAGTGTTTCATTTTCAAGGTCTTTGCCGGAATTTTCAAATACACAGTCGTGTACTTTTATTCCTTTGAGAAAATAAGACTTGGTACCGCTGGCATTGCCAGTACTTACCACCACGCCCCGGTAATCACAATCTTTAATGATCAGATCAGCGATTTCGACTTGATCTCTGTTTTCTACCCATATCCCTGCCTTCAGTGCTTTATCCATTCCGTCAATGGTGAAGCCGGACAGCTTCTGGCTGCCATTAGCAGGGGGCACTGCTCCCTGTCCGGGTATAAGTCGCTCAGAAACAAGCTGGATCAGACTTCCATCAAACTGAAGTTTGTAATTAGACGAATTAGGGTTGGTCTCTGGCAATAACCTGACACCGGAAGACCTCAGTATTGTTTGTTGCGCCCCTTCCCCCTCCAGGTTAGTTTTCAATCCCAGAAGGATAGGTTCTTGCTCTACAAAAATGCCCGCCGAAAGTTTAATAACGTCGCCTTCGCCTGCTGGTACCATGCGGCTGGCATACGCCACGGTTTTGAAAGGCAAAGATTGCGACCCGGCCCAGGGCTGATCGATACCATTGGGATGCACAAAATACACTGCAATATCAGGTGATGGCGAAGGCGTAGCAAAACTAATGGTGAATTTAAAGGCTTGTGTGGCACTTATGGTCTCTCCGATGGCATTGGTGGCCACCACCGACCAGTAGTAGGTGCCTCCGTGGGCCAATTGAAAGTCAGCAATATATGCCGTATCTGTGAGATCAAATATGCTCACCTCCAGTTCGGTCATGGCTTCATCTTTCCAGACATTCAGTGTGTAAGCCACCGCTTCCGGAGCCGCCGGATTCCAACGAAAATGCGGACTTTCTGCTACTCCAATGGATTCATTCTGTGGAGCCAACAGCCGAAATTCGCTCAATGGTACACCTACCGGATCTTTGTCGGCGCACGAAGAAATAAAAAGCGCAAAGACGACTAAGCCAAGACAGGCATGGTTTAAAAACAGGTATCTCATGTCAGCAGCCATTAGCCCCCCAGGTTTTCGTTATAAATTGTCTCGCTCTGAGGCATGGGATAGATGAAAATCTCACTCGTATAAGGGTCTGATCCTTCTGCCCGGTCTCCACGGGGTATATCCATTTTAAGCCCGCGAAGATAATTGAGCCGGTCTCCTTCATTCCACATCTCAATTAATCGCTCTTCATGAATCATAGCTTCGGTGATCTGATCCGGTGTTACAGGCACATATTCCGATCCGGCTATGGCGCTATCCCAACTTCTGGCTCTTACCACATTGAGATCGTCGGCTGCCCCCTGTACATTTCCGGATTTCATTCTAATGATACTCCGTGTCAGGTAAACTTCGGCCAGCCTGATGACCGGCACATTGGTAAAGGCCTGACTTGGGCCGCGATAGTATTTCCATGGCCAAGGGTAGTCACGTTTCTTATCTCGTCGCGGTTGTCGATTTGGTAGTGTGTGCCCAACTCATCATTCATGAGTGCAATTTCATTTTCAAACTTCGAAAACTCACTGTCATTGCTGAGGTTGAAATCCTGCTTAAAGCCATTTTTTCCCAACACCTTCAGCATCACATTCACCGGGTATCTTACCAGCATCAGCTGCCGGAAACGCTTGTCTCTTACGGCGGATTCATTGAAGGTAGTGTCATTTTCTGCGTCGGGTTGGTCTTTCCAATCCAACATTTGCAGGGTGTTACCGGCCATTCGGGTTTCTGGCCAGGTGCACGGGCGACCATCCCAGGTGGCATTCAGCACACTCAGATGATTGTCGGGATAGAGAGCAATGTCTGAATAAGGCAGATACCAGATGGTTTCGCGACCACGCTGGGCAAATCCACTCTTGTTAAATGCTTCTATCGGATCTTCGCTCAAGTCATAGGCACCATCGTTTTGATCGATGATAAAATCTGCTTCCTGCGCTGCAAGATCGTACTCTCCCCGTTGAAAATAGGTACGCATAAGCAGGGCAACTGCCGCAAACTTATTCGCTCTCACTTCATACGACCGGTGATGCAATCCATTGATGTATTTTTCCGGTAAGAGCGCTTTGGCTATTTCGAGATCATCGCGAATCAGGTCCCACACCTCCTGAGTTGTGCCGATTTTCTGGTTGATGGCCTCCTCTGCCGAACCCGCAAAGCTGGTTGGAATTGGCAGATCCGGCGTGCTGTTATTGCCTCCCGGCACATACGCATGGCCATAAATTGTTTGCAGGCTATAGTAGCAGAAAGCACGCAAAAAGTGTAACTCCCCAATAATTCTTTGCAGTTGATGTTCTTTATCATCCGGCGACACATTCGGATACGGATTTCCTTCATGATCTTCCACAAAATCCAGTGCGTTATTTATGGCACCAAGCCCGCGGTAGATGAGGTAGAAATGTCGATCTGTCATGCCTGTGCTCGAAAAGCCGCGATCGGTATTGCGCCAGTAGTTCCACTTGTTATCCCGCACCCATTCAACATCGTCTCCCAGGCTGGTGATGGTCACTGCATAATTTGACCACGACTGCACCCACTCGTGACTCGAAAAGAGCACCCCATAGGCTCCTATCGGAGCACGCTCAAAATCCTGGAGGGTAAGCCAGGGATTTTCCGGCGGACGTTCAAGATCAAAAAAGTCCTGACAGGCAGTGCTTAAAAACATTACACCCACAAACCCAACTACGCTCCAATATATTTTAATTTTAGAATTTCTCATTTTCTTATAATTTAATGTCAATACCCACAATATAAGATCTCAACTGAGGTACCGGTGTGTTCCATCTCAGGATACGGGCGCCATCGGCATTGGGCGCACCCTCCGGGTCAAAGCCGGGATATTGAGTAAATGTCCAGAGATTGTTGGCGGTCACATAGATCCTGGCTCCCTGTAGTTTGAAGCGGTTCAGCAAACTGTTAGATAGATTGTATCCCAGTGTTACATTGCGCAGTCTGACGAAATCAGCTTTATAAAGTTCCCGGTTGTGATACCTGTCTTCATCCGTAAAACCAGAGATCATTTTTCCGTCAATTTCCATGATACCATCGCGGACAAGTCGCGGGTACCTGGCCTCATCGCCCGGAGCCTGCCACGAATTGCCCAGCACTTCGCTCAATAACTGTCTGTTTGGATTGGGAATAGCCGAGACCTGTCGGTCATAATCGAGGATATAGTCCCCTCCTGAAAAGGATAATAAAAATTTGAAATCAAAGCCGCCGTATTCCAGGGTATTGGTAAATCCACCATACCAAACGGGATCAGAAGATTTTTGACCCTGAATAAATCTGTTGTCTCGCAGGTTATCGACCGTGGCATAGATCAGGCTGTCTGAACCGCTTTCGGTCTTCACCCTCATAGTTTCACCTGTGGCTACAAATACATCCTTATCAAGGGCATAGATGTAGGGCACTCCGGTTTCTGTGTCCACACCTGCATAGTCGGCCACATACCATACATGCCGTTTATTGTTTGTCTTCGAAATGTGATAAGGAGAGGTAAGGCCTGTCTCATTCAGTTCGGGCGTTAGCTGTTTAATGATATTGCTGTTGAAGGAAATATTAAACGATGTGCTCCACCTGAATTTTTCTTTATCGATATTGGTCGAATTCAGCTCCAGCTCCAGACCGGAATTCACCATATTTCCTATATTGCTCCACACCCTGTTGGTCTGGGTTCCATCCACGTCACTTAAGAACCTGAAAGTGAGATAGTCGATACGTTCCTGGCTCGGGGAGACTCCTGCTGAGGAAGGAAGTTGCTTTTCAAGAAACATGTCTTCGATAAATCGGCTGTAGTAACCTACGGTACCATTGATCCGGTCGTCCATAAATCCAAAATCGATGCCGATATCCGTACTTTTGGTGGTTTCCCACTTCAGATCGGTGACCGGCAGGTTGGTGGGCACTGTTCCATTTGACGCCACATCCAAAGATCCGTACGCCGCCTCCTGAAAATAATTGATTACCTGAAGATTTGGCGGTACGTTTTGATTTCCTGTTTCGCCAAAACTAGCCCTGATTTTGAGGTAGCTTCCCGAGCCCAGCCACGACATAAAATGCTCTTCTGACAACACCCACCCTCCGGAGAAAGCCACAAAATTTCCCCATCGAAAGTCGGGAGAAAACACAGATGAACCATCGCGTCTGGCGCTTATACCAAACATGTATCGATTGTCGTAGGTGTAATTTAGCCTTCCGAAAAATCCGAGCAGATAGCGCTCGTCTTTGAGTTGAGCCTGCATGCTGATGCGCTGTCCCGGAATTCCCAACTCCTGGTAGGTGCCGCTAAGTCCCTGACCTACCATGCGACGGATGTACTGTCCGTTGCGCTGCGCTTCCACACCCATGAGCACACTGATAGAATTGAGCCCAAAATCTCTGGTGTAGGAGGGATAGACGTTATAATTGATGCTGGTGAAGCTTACTGTTTCTTCTTCTGCCCTGGCTATTGGATTATTATCACCATCGAGGTTGATGCCTGTGCCTCTCCATATCACCAGGTTACTCTGAATAATGTCTGTCATAAATTCAGATTTTACACTTAGGCCATTCACACCGGGTACTTGGTAAACCAGCGACAGGTTGCCCAGTGCGCGATACTGTTTTACATTGTTCAGGGTGTTTTCAGGATCATTTCGCGCAACAATGTTCGATTGCGTGTAAGGATTCCAGTATTCCGTAGTATTGTTGGGATTATTTACGGGCATCCAGGGCAATGACCACTTGGTGATGGTTGTCAGGTCATCATCGCGGCGCTCATTGTTTGTATAGCTCAGGTTCACCTTGGCATCGAGGGTAAAATGTTCCAGTGGTTCAAAGCTCAAATTCGATCTTAATGAGAACCTATCCAACTGATTGTAATCAACCACTCCCTTGTCTGTTCGGTAATTGCCCGATAGATAGAATGCGCCCTTATCAAATCCCCTGGAACTCGACACATTCAAATCGGTAAATGTGCCATTTCGAAACGCTTCATCATACCAATTGGTGTTGATGCCGAGCACGTTGATTACATCCCTGCCAATACGGTGCTCGGGAATTGAGTTGGGCATATTGCGGTAGGCATCATTTATATTGAAATTTTTCTTGCCGTCTGTGCTGTTGAGCGTGGCCTGATCCATCACCGCAAACCACTCGTCTGTGTTAGCATAGCCTACATCCGAAGGTTTCCGGCTCACCTCAGAAATGCCCGTGGTGAGGTTGATACTGGTGCTCCCCTGCCCTGCTTTTCCGGTTTTGGTCGTCACTATGATGACCCCATTACTGCCGCGCGAACCGTAAATAGAAAGTGCGGCAGCATCTTTTAATACTGTAATGCTTTCAATATCATTGGGGTTAATCAGGGACATGGGATTCTGATTAGATGATCCCACACCATTCGGATCGTTAAAAACAGGCATGCCGTCTATGACCCATAGCGGCTCTGTGCCGAGTGTAATCGAGTTGGCTCCTCTGATCTTGATACTGCTCGGTGCGCCCAGCTTTCCACTTTGTGAAAGTACCGAAACACCAGAGGCCATGCCCTGCAAGCCGGCGTCGAAATTTGAGATTGAACTCATATTCAAATCTTGCCCCTTCACGGTGCTTACCGACCCGATTACATTCGACTTCTTTTGAGTTCCATAGCCAATGACCACGATTTCTTCCAGAGACGAAATATCAGGAATAAGAGAAATATTGATGGTTGATCGTCCATTCACCGATACTTCATCAGACAGATAGCCAACAAAAGAGAATGCCAACACTGCATCTTCTGATCCTATCTCCAGCACATAATCTCCCATAGCGCCCGCTATCGTACCATTTGTTGTGCCTTTTTCAAGAATACTTGTGCCTGGAAGCGGATCGCCGTTTTCATCTGATACTACTCCGCTCACTTTGAAGGTAGCAGGCGCTGACACATTGTCCATATCCGGTAATATGCCTCCTGACTCCGGCGCGGTTTCGGATCTTTTGGTAAGGATAATAAAATCACCATCCAACTCAAACCGTAAGTTTCTGGTGTTGCATATCATGGAAAGCAAATTTTCGAGCGGTTCGTCTTTGACCGATACCTCCAGATTGCTCCTGCTCTCCACGATATTGGAAAGATACAGGAAGCGTACATTTGCCTCCTTTTCTATTTCCTTCAGGGCTTTTTCAAGCGATTTTGTTTTGATACTGATGGTGATCTTCTTTTCAAGAATCTCTTGCCCAGCTAGATCTGTAGCCGCCAATAGCGAAACAGACATGGATAAAATGAAAAGCTGTATTAGAGATACTCGCATAATCCATCTGCGTATCCTGGTACGTCTTATAGTTTTTCTCATAACAATTAAAAATTAATCATCTACATAGTTGCCCGGAGTAAACATCCAGGTGGCAAATTCATGACACGATGTGCCATTTTTTACCTGACAGTGATGATGTCTATCTGACGATTAATTTTCAATTTCTTTCCGGAAAGCTACAAAATTTCGCAGCCTTCCCCCTTAATCACAATCTTATCGCGATTAATGGTATAAGACAGATTTGACGTTTTACAAATCAGTCTGATTTTATCTTCGAGCGGTATTCCCACGAGGGAAGCATTTAGCATGCATTGCTCAATTTTAGTTTCATTATAAGAAATATCAACTCCATATCTATTTTCAATCAATTCAAAAACCTGAGACAGCGGCCTGTTCTCAAAATGGAAATCGGCTTTGTAAAAATCCTGATTGAGCGTTATTTCTTCCGGATCCATTTTGGTGAGTTCTTGTGTTTGATGTGTGAAAGAGGCCGCCTCATTTTCTGTCAGTACGATCATTTCTCGTGCCGTGGCTCCATGTTGTTGCCTGCTTACCGACACCTCACCTGTATTAACGGCCACCGTAATGTCTTGCTGGCTGTAGGCAGTCACCAAAAACTGGTACCCAGTACCCTGGTGGTGACCCCCTGAGCCATTACAAAAAATGGGCGTTGTTCGTCACGCAACACCTCAAAATAGGCTTTTCCTTCCACTTCCACCTTCCTTTCATTTACATTAAATTCCGGGTGAATTTTGAGTCTTGTTTTCTGATATAGGATCACAGAAGTGCCATCTTCAAGCAAGATGGTTTTTGGATTTTCATTTATATTTTGATAAACAGTGGCTTTTGCCGCCATCGTTGCAAGTGGGCGCTCATTTTTGTTTAGGTACCAAAAAGCCCCTACGGTCAGCACAATGATGAACACGGCAGCATACCGCACCAAGGCATTCCAATTAAAAGCTTTTTCGGCCATTTTTATTTGCTTGCCTGTGGCTTCTGACGCCTCTAGCGAAGTGTCAATACGATCCCATAAAGTGGCGCGATGCGCTGCGACATCATCCGGATAGCCGAATAAGGCTACCAATTTTTCAGCTTCGAGTACATCAGCTTCCTTCTCAGGGTTGCTTTCTAACCACTGAGACCAAAAACGGGTATTATCCGGATAGCTTTCCGGACTCCGAATCCATCTGATGAAATCGACATCAGCGGCAAAATCAACAGGACGAAATTCCTTATAGTTGTTCATCAATAAAAATTAATCTATCAAATAGACATCATCACCCATATAAAGAGCAAACCAGCCTATTTAACTCACATGCAAAAATATTTTTTTTATCATCGACAATTTCCTGCTATTCAATTCGCCAAGTAAAAAATCATCAACAAAAACCAGGTCTTCATCGTCTTTCTCAAATATTCCAATCCTCTGGTTACCAGGTTTCTGGCAGATTGTTCATTGATCTCCATGATCTCAGCAATTTCTTTGTACGACAGTTCTCCATAAAATCGCATGAGCAGGGTTTCCTTTTGTCTTTCAGAGAGCGTATCCAGTTGCTCCTGCAATCTGGCGCTCAATTGTCTTTTTTCTTCCTCCTCCACCAGCTTTGTTTCAACTGAGTGTTCCTGCACCTCATCTAATAGAACATCTGGTCGCAGTATTTTTTCGCTCAGCGTATGAGATTTGTATAATTTACGGCGTAGCGATCGATATAGATAAAATCGAATGGAAGTGGTATCTGAAAGACCTTCCCGATACTTCCAAATATCAAGAAAGAGTTCGTGAATTGCATCTTCTGTATCAGCGCTGCTCTGGGTAATTTTGAGGCCATAAGTATAAAGTGCACTAAAAAATTGATCATAAATCTTCTTCAGCGCGCTTTTGTCACCCTTGCGAATACCTTCCCAGATCGCTTTTTCCTCCAACTTACATTATTTGTAATTAAACAATTTACTACTTACCAATTGATTGGTATCCATCAAATTTCTATAAAACCAAGTTGGTAAAGTGGACAACAATACAATATTAAAACCGATTAAAAAATATATTTCAAAAGCCGTGTCAGGGTTCTGAAACTATGATAAACCTAAAACTTTGCTCAAAATATGCAAAAGGAATAAATAATGTACAAAAAATTGTCAAGAGGAAATTTTGGCAATCATGTATGGCTCTTCGTCCGGCCTTGCTCCTTATCGTTGTATGCCCCTAAAGCGAACAAGCACCGGCTTTTATACAAAAAAATTCAATCGTCTTCCTTTGGAGGGTAAAATACCACTACTACTGTGTTGGCGGCCAATGACTTCGTCTTCAAGATTTCAGGTGTCAGTTCTATGATCTCCAATACACTCACATTATCTTTAATACGATAAATGATATATTTGCCGTTCCGGATTTTGCCGACTTTATCAGGGTCGAACTCAGATACAATGGTATCGGACAAATAATAATCGACAACACCTATTAGCATGGTTTCCCTGTAATAAATATAGAGAGAGTCTTGCGTGAATTTTTGAGTATGATAAATCATATTATTTGCCCTTTGTTCCCATTTGCACTGTTGGAGCAAATCCAATGTAGATTTCTGGGCATATCCCAACAGTGGGCAGTAAGCCAAAATCGATATAATAATTACTTTTCTCATTTTTTTGAATGTTGAACTTACCGAATCTATGCTTACGCCCTCCATGGTCATTTTTTGTGTGCCATATTTAATATTCGATCACGATGGCGGTGTGCATCGTAAATGTTGGAACGTTAAGGCGGGTTCCTTCTTTATTCATCTCAAATTTAAGCGGCTTGCCATCCGGCACCTGGTACACTTTCTTGATTTTTTGCGGCAAATTCAGGCTGAGTTCCACCCCTGGTACCGGCAGAAAATCTTCCATTACCATCACTTCTCCGCGTTTCAGCGCAGGCGAGTATAACAAGTGCACAACATACCGGTTTTATCCGCTTGCTCTAACAAGCTTACCCGGCCACTGCTGGGCAAATTGCTTACCGATAGCATCGGTTTTCATAAAGCAGATCGATGGCGTTGGCAAACAACTGACGGTGCATCCGGACCCCGTGCTTGTAATACGACTGATCTAAGGGGTGGGCAAAGAAAATCACATTGCCATTTCTCACTACGGCAGGGTTTGGTGAATCTTCCAACTGGTAAGGCGTTTCCCGGTGACTGCTGTATTTTTCGTAGGTTCGGTTGAAATAGGGTTGCCTGATCGAGGCCAGTACTTTTCCCTCGCCGGGCACAACCAACAAACCGGATTCATAATTTAAAAACGGGGTGGAAACGATCTGATCGCCAATGTCATTTTTGATCACCGTATAATCGAAGTCGTATTCCGATCTACGCTGAAAATCTGCCCCAACATCCAGTATAAATTCATCTCCGCTTGCATTCAATGCCCCATCGGCAAATACGATCAGCTTGCCTCCATTTTTCACCCAATTGTTGATCTTTTCGGCCTGTGTCGGATTGATAGAAGCCTGGCTGGGAATGATCAAAAGCTCCATATCCTGGAGATTACCCTCATTGGCGATCACGAAATCCTGATGAATTTCCAGCAGCATATTTACCACGCCATGGTCTGCGTCATTGTTGAGGGTAAGCCACATTCCCAGTTTGCTCACCGGAATACCCCCTGGGCCGTAGGCTTCGATTTTCTCGACGTATTCATAGGCTTCTCCGATATTGCGGTACGTTTCCATGTCCATTTCGCCGGAAGGATGCAATTGATCCCCAAAATTACACGATGCCCCAAAGGCTATCATCGCTGCTGCTTCATATTTAATGGCATCCGGATGCTTAAACCCGCCAAATTCGCCCCATGCTTTATGAAATTTGCCACTCATAGCCGTGATGGGTGTGCCCTGTCCCAAATGATACTTGGCTTCGAATGGCAGGTTGTCATAACCACCCCAGGTGGAAGGCAGGTCTTCGAGGTCCTGGTGGGTATTCATGTCAAAAAGCCTTTGTTTGAAAATTTCCTGATCCTTCAGACGGGTAGTGGCATTGAAATATACAGTGGCCTCCGGATGGTATTTAGCGATCAATTCGCGCAGGGCTTTCATGTGGGCTTTAAAGGCCAGGTTCATGCTCACCGATACCGCCTTGGGATCATCCATATCCACTCCCTCTTTTTTCATGCGGGTCTGGCAATACTGGCAATAACACTGTTGGGCGATATGGTAAATATCGAACCAAAAACCATCCACTTCATAATTTTGACAAAGCTCTTCCACCTGTTTCATAATATTTTGATGGTACGGGCCGCTTGCCGCCGGGCAGAGGCATTTCCAGGAATAATGGGGGCGAATATCATGTTTATCTGCCTCCAGATCGGCATTCATGGTGAAGATGCTGCCGTCTTTTTCGCGGATGCACCACTCCGGATGATTTTCCGCATCATTCACCGACCAGCCTACCGTAAAATACACCGGGCTTTTAACGCCTATTTCATGACATGCTTCAATTTGAGCACCCAACAGATCAAAATCTAAATGCGGATGTACATTTCCGATTTTGGTAGGGTAGTAACTCCAGCCATGATGTCCTTTGCCAAAGATGTTGATCTGGTTCACATGTCCGACCTTTAAGGCTTCCTGAAATTGCCTTTTATCAAACTTTTCGCCGATTCCCTCTATATGTTCTGAGGTATGGAAATCGAGGTGTACCTGCCTGGTTGGAGATATTTCATTTACTGTCTGCTGAGACTGGGCATGGGCAGGCAGCACCATTGCCACGCAAAAAAGAAAACTTAACAATATGACTGATCTGATATTCATAACTTTAGTACTATTTATTTTTAACAATTCACTCTTTAAAATTTGTAATTCAAAATTTTTCAAAATCTTTAAATACGGTCAAAATGACCGATTAGTCCGATCTTGTTGGACCATCATGACGATAGGTGAAAAAATCTATATCCAGGAATCCAGCCTCTGCGGTTTTGTTCCAGGTAACAAAACCCAATCTGTCGCCTTTCCAGTTGCCAAACTTCAAGGTAAAAGCCAGCCCAAAACCATGGTAATTTATTCCATCGAGACTGTACTCAAAGTGAGCCTGATCGCCCCGGTTGCTTGTTTTTATGTAAATAACCGGTTCATTGATCCTGGCGCCCTCAAGCTCCTGGCCATCAGCGATAAACACAAGAAACCTTTCCCCTTGTGCCGTTTGCTTAATGCCCAGCAAGTGAAAATTTCCTCCAAACCGGACAAACCCGGCATATTGTCCATTGACTAATCCGGAAATATCGAGCTTTGCTATGGCCATGCCCGAGGTGGTGCCAAAAATCCGCTGACTGATCACATTCGGCGTAAGCCAAAAGTGATGTGGAATAGCCTGAGATCCCGGCACCTTCCGGTTTTCGTACGATTGTTCCTGAAAACTAACCGGTTGCATGGATTTTAACCTGAGCCAACCTTTTCTGTCGGTCAATGACCAATGCGTATCTCGCGGGTTGTGGTTCCATTCCCATTGCAATCCAGGTTTTTCCGAGTTAAAATCATCGCTGGTAGCAGGCGATGCAGCCGGGAAACCTGATACGGGTTTTTTGTAGGTTATGACTGGTTCTCCTATGCCATCCTGATCGATGTCCGCACCGATCACCGGCCAACCCTCTACCCACTCGACGGGCTGTAAACACTGGGGACGTCCTTGAATGGGCGATTCTGAGTTTTGTACCAACTGATGGTAAAACCACCACGATGAATCGGGTGCCTGAACCAGTGCCCCCTGACAACAACTCCTGGAAAAGGTATTCCCTCTCTCCAGCACAATCTTCTTCTCGTAGGGGCCGTAAATGCTTTTTGTAGTCGAGCGCAACACCACCTGTTTTCTGTCATCCGGAAAACCTTCCGTAAATTCAGCAGCATTGGGATCCGGTCGGTACCATTCTGACAAAAAAACATACCACCTCTCCTTGATTTTATAGATTTTTGCCGCTTCGGCCATCGGCCCGCTATAAATTACCTTACCCGAATCCAGTACCTGCGTGCCGGACCAGTCCATCCTGAAAACCCGGTTTTCCCAGACACGGTCATTGGTTTTGTGAGACATTAGTTTTTGTCCGGTATTGCAGATCAGATAAGCCTGGTTTTCTTCGTAATCCCAAAAAACGGCCGGATCATCAAAAACCATGTCATTCGGCAGCATTTTTACCGGGGCAGTCCATGGGCCGGTGATGGTATCGGCACTGCTCACAAATAGTCCATGATTAAAATCAATCATGTAGCATAGCCATTTATCATTGTGTCTCACCAGGTCTCCCGCCCATACGCCATAATGATAGCCATTCATCTGATCCCAGTTGTATTCATTGCCCCAGGTGAGCTTGTCATATACATGACCAATGATATTCCAGTTTACCAGGTCAAACGATTCGAGTATGGGCATGCCGGGTACCATGTGTTGATTGGAAGCCATCATATAATACCTGCCATCTTCTTGTTCAATATCCACATCGGGAAAATCCGCATTCAATACCGGATTTCTGTAGGTGCCATCGCCCTGGTCACCCCAGCTTCCCGGTTTGTTTATGGTGGTTTGCCGGCATCCGATCAACATGACAAACAGTATTAAACAACAGGTCAAAAGCCTTTTATTCATGTTTTTTCCTTCCAATTATTTTAATGATGCTCATCTGGTCAGGCATTTCTTTCCCGACCAGGCCGCCACCCGCAACGGGAAAATGCATGCGGTTTTTTAATGGCAATTACTGCTGCCTGATCAAGTGTATTACAAAACCACCGCCTGCTGCCATCTTCAAATCCAACCTGGAGTCTTTGCTTATTTCCCCGGCTTCAAAAAGATAATCGGTACCAATACGGGCAGCATTGGGGCCATCCTTCAGAATCTTAGCTGCATACGTACCTTCCCCCAAAAAGGAAAAATCAAGGTTGACATGGCGGGCTTCTTCCCCGGTCATGCCGGCCACGTACCAGGTCTCACCTGATTGGCGGGCTTCTATCAGGTATTTTCCAAAGCTGGCTTCGAGCACTTTGGTATCGTCCCAGGTAGTTGGAATTTGAGAAATGAAACCTGTGATTTCGGGTTCGCGCTCGTACACGGAGGGAGCATCGCATAGCATTTTGAGCGGTTCGTTGTATAAGACAAACATGGCCATTTCGCCGCTGCGCGTACCCTGCACTTCGGGCATTGTCATGCGCAATTTATGTCCCGACTGTACATTGCGCATGCCGCCCGGCGTAAAATCCATCGGCCCCTGCAAGCTGCGGGTAAATGGCACCATCACCCGGTGGGCAATAGTTACTTTATCATCGCTCAGCTTGTTCCACTCGTTGCCGGCCACTGCTTCATAGTTGATGACGTTGGGATATGTCCTCGACAATCCCGTAGGCTTGGCAGATCCATGAAAATCGATGAGTAATTTATGCCTGGCGGTAGCCTTTGCAATGTCCTCATACATCTTGATACCCGTCTGGTCTTCGCGGCCAAAAAAATCTGCTTTTACCCCTGACACGCCATATTCTACAAACAAGCTTAGTGCTTTGTCCAACTGGCGGTGGAGCGTATGGCCGGGCGCCCACACGATCACCTTTACATCTTTTGACTGCGCATAATTGGTAATTTTCTTCAGGTCAACATCTGGATTGAAAAGCGTCAGGTCATATTTGTCTGTCCAGAGCCAATCGATCAGAATGTATTCCAGACCGTATTTTGCCGCAAAATCGATATGATACAAATATGTATCGGTATTTACACCGCCTTTGAAGTCCTGCCCTTCCACCATGTAATCGTGCCACCATTCCCAGGCCACTTTGCCGGGTTCTATCCAGGAGGTTTCTTTGATGACGGAAGGTTTTGAAAGCTGCCACACCAAATCGCAATCGGCAAAAGTGCGGTCATCATCGCTTATGATGAGCAAACGCCAGGGGTATTGACGGGTACCGTCGGTGATGGCGATATAATCGGCAACTTTGTCGGCCAATTGCGAATAATTGCTGAAGCCCCCGGTTTTGGTGGTAAGGGCATATTTTTCAAACGTACCGTTCAGAAAGTTCTCATAATCATTGCCGCGATCGATAAACAAACTGGGATAGTCATACAAACCTGCTTCGGTAACGGCAACTTTCACCTCCGGGGTTGCCTGAACAACAATCGGCAAAAATACTTTTGACTGGTTGTTGTTGAAATTCTGCATTTCCTGAGGGTCGAGCGGCACCAGTTTGTAATTGGTTTCGTAACTTTTTTCATCGAGCATCCAGGCCGACACGCCCCAATTGAAGCGGAAAGCCACTTCTTCATTGTTTACGGTCACTTGTTTTTCTTTCAGGTTGGTCACAAAACGATAGGCCACGCCCTGGTTGTATGCCCGAAATTCGACAGAGTAATTGCCTTCAAAATCCAGCTTCAACTGGTTGTAATTATCCCTGATGTGCTTCCGGCTTCCCCAAACGGGTTCGAGCGTTTCATCTACGGCGATTTGAGTGGAGTTAACCAGCTTTGGATCAGCGCCAAGAGCTTTATTATCAATGGTTATTGTCAATGGAGAGGCTTCGAGTACCCGTTCGCCTTTAAAATAGACACTGTAATAAATTTTCTCTGTCAGCGATACCTCCACCGAGAGATTTTCGTCCGGTGAGTAAAGTGTTTGTGTTTCCTTAGCATAGGCTCCGCAAGCCCATAGCAGTATGGGTAGTGTTAATTTTAAAATTCGTTTCATCGTTGTTTACTGTTTAAAAAAAATCATTTATATAAATCACTTAAAATCTGGGCGCTTTTGATTTTGGCTGTCAATTCATTATGCCAGGCGATATCCCGCCACATGCCTTTGAACTGCGGCCCACAAAAATTGCTGGTACACATGCTTATCCACCTTCCGGTTTTTGCCGCCTGTTCGACACCAAACGCGCAGATTTCCTTTTGCCAGCCCCAGTCAAGACCCGGCCAGTCTTTATAGGTGATAGAACCCCAACTTTCCGTGGTGATTAAGGGCAGCCCGGTTTGTTCTGAAAGCTGCACGGCAAAATCAATTCCTTCCTGAACCTTGCTTTTCCAGTATCCCTCATCGCTGCGGTAGGTTGTTTCTGCCTTTTGCATGTTGTAGTAGTCATTAAAATCAAAAGGTTTCCATTGATAGTTTATCCTTTCAGTGAAATCACTGAAATTTTCCATCCATACGTGGATCTCGATGATATCCAGATAGTCGAGCTTATCACCAGGCTTCACCCATTCGTCGCCAAAAAACGAGAAGGTATAGTTGAAATCCGGAAATTCTTTTTTCACCAGGGGAATGGATGCACGCATCCAGGTTTCGTAATCCTCATGCGAATAGGTTTCCACATGGTTTGGCGGCAGGAATTTCGGCCATTCGGCATGGGGGTATTCATTGCAGAGATCGACCATATAAATATTCTCATGCAAATCGCGGTCGATGGTCTTGAGTGCCTTTATCCATACCTCTGCCAGGTCTTCCGGAGATTTTATCTTCGCGATCGACTTTTCCGAATCATTGCGCCACCAGGTAGAAAGATAAACGATGATGTTTCTGTCTTTGCATTTTTTGATGAACGTGTTGAGGTTGGGTTGCACCGATACTTTTACCGGGGCAGGACTCCCCCAGTCGTGCATGCCCCATTCCGGATCGAGCAGCCATTCCTTTTCCGGGTTTTCGGCTACCAGATGAGGATAGGCATCTATACGCACGGCATTGTATCCCCGCTCCGCAAGTTCGTCCAGGGCCTGATCCCAGTCTTCATAGCCAGCGCCCGGCCAACGCCTTTCGAGCCAGGAGAAGTCCCACATGGCCACAGCATGCGGTATTTTTGCCCGGGAAAATGAGGTGGACAAAGCCGACTTCGGCTTCTCCGGCTGGCAGGATGTGATTGCATTTGCACCCATCAGTCCTACCACCCCGATCCCCAGCGATTCAATAAAATTTTTTCGGTCCATTGCCTGCTTCTTTCATGTTAATTCAATTTAAATTTCAGGATTGTTATGGATTTGGATGGGAATTCCATGTCCATCACAGATTCCGTCGCTTCTTTCGTTTCTTCAGAAATATACCCTGAATCCAGACTTTCGTCGGTGAGCAGACGCATGATCGTAAGCCCTCCGCTGAGGTAGAACTCCGATATGTCTAGTTTGGCATGCTGTGCCTTGTCGAAGCTCCTGTTGATCACATGTACAAATAGTTCATCGCCTTTGCTGGTAGCAACGACATCAAGGTATGCCACTTTTTCGTTTGGCTTGATGTTCTGAAGGCCATAGGGTTGCGCATAGGTTTCGAGGTGCTCCAGGGTAACCTGCTGAAAATTGCTACCGCTGTTGTTGGCATAAAATCTCATGGCCAGGCCTTGTGGCAGGAAATACGGAAGCTCGCTTCCGTCCGGATCGACCCTCAAGCCTGTTATGCCCCAGGAGGTGCCCACCAGCATGGATTGGTTGGCCATTTTCACGGCATCGCCAAAGCGCAACATATAATGAATAAAGCTTGCCACCCCCATGCCATTTGCCATGCCGGGTTTAATGGAAGCTTTGGTAGAAAACCATCCGTTCCAGTTCCATTCGGTTACGGCTACTTTGTATTCAAATCCGTTATCCCGCACCAATTTGATGGGCTCATGCGCTTCGCGTGCCTGTCCGAGTTCATCGCATTTCAGCGGGGCAACCATGGCCTGCCAGATGTCGCCGGGCGGCACCGCGGTGCCATCTACCTTCACGCCATCTTTCATGATGCTACCGATATTCATCGGTTTGTAGAGGTGGTTGGCCAGGTAGTCAATACGATTCCCCAACTCCTTTTTAATTTCGTCATAAACGGACTGGCTCCAGCAATCGGTAATGATCTGTATATCGGGATCGATCGCTTCGATGAGGTCAACGTATCTTTTTACATGTGCAACAAAATTCTGCGGACTGTTGATGCTGCCATATCTATTGTCAATCCATAATTCGTTGCCAATCTGCACATACTCAAAATTAAAAGGTGCTGTATGCCCGTTTTTTTGCCTGACGGCCGGCCAGTCATGCATACCTTCGGGCAGGGTCTGGCCTACTTCAGCGTTGCAATAAGCCAGCAGGCCCACATTGTGTAAGGCGTGCGCATCTGCCTCAGCCGGATTTTCCATGGCATCGGTGAGGTTGAGCACCATAATGGTTTCGCTGCCCAATTCCTTTGCCAGCTCATTGTACTCGTCCCATCCAAACCGGTTGGTGATTTCGTCCCCCCTGTTTCCTATACTGACAGGCCTTTCTGGGTTGTCCCTGTCCGGGGCATTGTCGATCATGTCTGTCCAATTCATGTTTTCCGCATCCGTACCGCCTGGAAACCGCATAACCGGGATAAACATGGTTTTCAACGAATCAATGACTGCCTGCTGTAGTTGGTGCGTACCTGGTATTACGGCACCCTCAGGCCCCATTTCGCCGCCCCAACTGGCACGTTCGAGAAACTGACCAAATACGTTTTCATCAATTTGGTGTAAAACGGCCTGATGGATTTTTATGGTTTGCGCTTTGCCTTCGCTGTCCGGATCATGGTGGCCGGATTCTTTCTCTGCACAAGACAGGATGGTGAAGGAAATGATGATCACTCCAATGCTAAGCAAACTGAAAAAACGGGTTTTCATAGGTTCATCTGTTTTTAATCAACTATTAAACACTAAATAATATGTGAACAACTCCCGGATCCATCCTCTTCTTTCCCGATTGTCGTGCTTCTCCTGTTGGCGATCGCCTGAAAGGATGCGGGCTTCCTTCGTATCCCCATCCAAATTTTTGCCCCACTTCGAGATGATTTTGTAATCGAGTTGAGCATAATTTAACAGTCGTTGGATGAGGCCAGTTAATTCGTCAAAATAATCTTTTGAGAGATGGTTTTCAGGTGCAATAACGACGCTTTTGATGCAGATTGATTTATTCATGGCGGCTTTACCTCTTAATGGAAGGACAATGAAAGTGCTCCAATAATTATCAGACTAATAGATAAGATCACGCTGTATTTAAGAATATTCCGGGTTAACAATTTCCCAAATTCCGGATTATCTGCCAGTATCAATTTGCTTTTTACAAGCACCCAAACCAGTCCGCTAATTACTAAATTACTTAGGCCAATAATGATGAGTAGATTGTTGCCAGTTGCTTCCATTGTATTTTTTTATTTAAATATTCATTAATCATTTCCTGAAAAACCGGTGCTAAAATCATGGTCTTATCTTGCATCAAAATTCTTCCTTCCGTAATAAGGATACTTATCCCAGGGCGATTTGCCAGCCATGCGCGGATCGTTGTTCTGCTGCAGATACTCGAATAAGGCCTCTTTCAGTTCTTTTTGTTTTGCTGCATATGGCTTTTGCCCCGCCAAATTATTCATTTGAAAAGGGTCAGCATGCAAATTGTACAATTCGCTTTCCGGACGTTTTTCGCAAGCGAGATAGTAGTACAAATCATCGGTGCTTCCTTTGGCGTCAATGATTGTCGTTTTACTCGGACTGCCATCTATGTCACCAAAAGGGCCGCTCACATTTTCCATTTTTTCGGGTACACCGGCAGGCCACCGTTGAGGCTCAAAGTTGTGAATGTACACCCAGTCGCCTTTCCGGATCATGCGCATGGGAAAGGTGATTTCGTCTGGTCTGCTAATCGTGTGACGCTCAAAAGCGGCGACTACCTGGTCTCTTGAAGGGTCAATAAAGCCGGAAGCTGGCGAATGGAGGGCATATAAGAAACTTTTACCCGCCATCATTTGCGGCGTTTCAATGCCGGTGGCCTCGAGTATTGTGGGGGCAATGTCGGTGAAGCTGATATAATCCTGCACAATCTGCCCTTGGGTAGATTGACCCCAGCGCACCACAAACGGCAGGTGCACCCCATATTCGTACAAATTGGCCTTAGCCCTCGGGAAAGGCATGCCATTGTCGGCGGTAAGGATGATGATCGTGTTTTCCAGTTCCCCGATGCTATCCAGATATGCCACCATTTTTCCAAGGTGTTTGTCGAACCATTCTATCTCAAAGAAGTAGTCGGCCATATCGCTCCGCACGGTTTCTACATTGGGCATAAAACCCGGAACCTCCATGTTATCGAGGTTTTTACCTGCGTCTTTGCCAATCCCCTGCCGGTACGGCCTGTGTGGCTCTGAGCTCCCATACCAGAAAAAGAAGGGCTTATCCCCCGGCTTGTCCGCATGAAATTTTTTGAAATTGGCGCTGTAATCAATCGTGCTGATCCCTTCCGGGGCTTCATTTTTTATTTGGCTGTAGTTTTGTCCGATAGGTTCTTTGTAGAAGCCCTCAAGATTGTGATTGGCGGGTTGGTATCCTTTGCCAGTAAGGCCTACGGCATAACCGTTTTCCTTGAGCAAGGAGGTGAAAACGACATACTTTTCCGGCAGGGCACCATACAGCAGGTCTCCTTCCTCCATTTGCCAGGCATTTCTTCCGGTAAGGATGGCCGCTCTGGACGGCGCACAGGAGGGTGCGGCACAATAGGCATTGGCAAATACGACACCTTCACCGGCCAGTTTATCCATGGCGGGGGTTTTCAGTTCCCGCGTCCCCATAAAGCCGGTATGGGTAAAAGATTGATCATCGGAAATGCAAAACAGGATGTTGGGTTGTTTGCGCTGTGCGGCCAAATCCGCGTATCCGAAAATGAAAAGTACAGCAATTGATATCTGAATAAAAAGTTTCATATAGCCTGGTATTATTGGTCGTCTTTCAAATTTGACAAAGTTTCAACATCTTCAGGATGCACTGAGCCGTCGGGCAAGGGGCCGATGTTCAACAAGAGGTTATACCCGTTTTTGCGTGCATCTTGCAGCAACTGGCGCACTTCTTCCACTTTCAGGTGATGGCCATCGATTGATTTATTGTATCCCCAGGTAGAGCCGCCATCGATGCCCGGCAGGTGTGGCTGCATGGTGTTACAGACTTCTTTGGGTTTGTCTTTGTTGAGTTCATATACTTTTTGCGCAATCGGAATTTTGTCACCCACCTTTGCACCTCCACCGCGTTCGGGTGCCATAAAATCTTCCGTACCATTGGCGCCTTGCTTAAATGAGATGAGTGCGCGAGGGGAAATATTGCGGATTAATGCATACGTTTCTTCAATAGGGAAGGTCTCAGGATTTGCATAAAAGCCCATTACCGGATCGAACCAGATACCTGCCACCGTTGGATATTGCGTAAGCAATTCCTTGAGCTGAGCATGTACATAATCGACGTACTGCCGAAAATCTTCCGGCTTTTTGTAGAGATATTGTGCCGGCATGGGGTCATAAGCAGGGCGCGCATTGTTCCAACCGGCATCGGGTGAATAAAAATACGGATGATGCCAGTCGGCAGCGTAGGAATAGTATAGAAATAGTCCAAGACCTGCCTGGTCACATGCCTTCGCCAGTTCGCCGATCAGGTCGCGATGTGCAGGTGCATCCCAGCTATTGTAATCTGTCTGGGCGGTCTTAAACAAGCAAAAACCGTCGTGGTGCTTGGTGGTGATGGTTATGTACTTCATGCCGGCTTTTTGAGCCAGTTGCACAATGGCATCAGCGTCAAAACCAGATGGATGAAAGGAATCTTTCAGCTTGATGTACTCATTGAAAGGGACGGTGTCACGCAGTTGCACCCATTCTCCTTTGGCCAATTGGCTGTAAATCCCATAATGGATGAACATGCCAAAGCCGGCATCGGTAAACCATTGCAGGTTGGCGGCGTGCGCATCCTTTTTGTATGCTTGCGTATAACTTTTAAGGTAGTTAGGCACCTGGCCAAAGGCCGTAAAGGCCAATAAAATAATCGCCGAAAGCAAGGCCACATTTTTTTCAAGTTCATTGTCATGTAGATAATAATACCTTTTAGTTTATTTACTCAAGCTTTGCAGATAGAGATTATATAATAAAATCGATTAACTAAGCAACTGCCTATTTTGGATCCCGGAGCTTTTCCTTTAGACCGTTGCAGTTAAACAGGATGACACCAAGAACACCCAAGAGACGTAATGCTCGAAGTCATTATAAATAAATCGGCCTCTTACGTATGATCCACCTGCTTCTTTTATATTTTAAATTTCGCCGGCCATCTCCTGCAACATCTCTAACACCTTAAAATAATTCTCTTTGGGTTGAAAGTTATCATCCAGCCAAAGGGAATGTGGATTGTATCCGCTTGGTGCCCACCCCTTGGGATCTGCTGTACCCCAGGTGGTAAATGATTTGCAATACGTCGATTCCAGTGCCGCCTTCAATACATCCCGGTACGCAATGGCCTGCAATGCATAATCCTGCGCATCGGGATTTTCTGGCAAATGCACATCAAACTCCGTGATATGTACATCCACCCCCAGTTTTCCGTATTTTTCCATCATCTGCTTGAACGATTCGATATTGAGTGGGGCTCCTGAACCGAATGCGCTTTCGACGATTTGATCGCCTACAACAGAACAATGCATTTGCAACCCTACCCCATCGATCGGCACTCCCTGATCTAGCAGGAGCTCCACAGCATTATAAAAGTTATCTGACTTGGCACTTTCCAGCATACTGTTGTTATTGTCGTTGAGGATAAATTCCACTTCATCGGTGTACTGGTCGCTGACCTCAAATGCTCTTTTGATGTACAATGGATATAGATTTTGAGCCGACCACCCGATGCCGGTCCAGACATTGTTCGCCACTGTCCAGATTTCACCGGAAGCATCGGGAGCTATGGCTTCATTCACCAATTCAAAAGCACTGAGGTCGGCGTCATATTTTTCGATGAGTGTTTTGAATCGCTCCGTGAGAATTTCATCCAGTTCGGCCGCACTAAACCCACCATTGACCAGCCAATCGGGATTATAGGTGTCGTGTCCGATACCCGGGTGGAATTTTATTTTCATGCTTTTTTCCTGAGCAAATGGAATCCGGCTGTCCAAACTGCCGAAGTTCCAGGCATCTTTGCCATCTCGTTGCGTACCTTTCATATACACCCCAATGGTGACGGCGTTAAAATTTTTCCTGATAAAGCCGAGATAGGGATCTTTATTTGATGGGTTTTCTGAAAAGTGCGTTCCTATCTTAAAGTCCGGTCTTATCTTTTCGATATAGTGGGTCATGCTGTAAACCGGATCTGGCTTTTCTTCTTCGATTTCATCATCCTTAGGGCTACAGGCATATACTGATATGCAGGAAATGAACAGTAAAAGCACTAAAAACCGTAATTGCGCTATTTTTTTCATTTTCATATTTCTCTATTTTACATTTAAAAATTGTTTTGGCCACAGCTTCATGGTATTGGATCCTGCCTCCAGTTTTTGAAAAGGCCCTGCCGCGGGCTTTTCCTGATCACGGGCAACATTGAAATAATCTGTGTCTATGCGTATTTGCCCACCATCCGGGTTTAGGAAAGGAACTTCAGGCTGAAATGCTTCCCCCAGCATTTCGGTGCTTACCTGCACATTCTTCACATTTTTGTATGAATCATTCAGTTCAAATTTCAGAAAAACGCCTTCACTGTTTTCGATCAACTGAACCTGCGTAGCAAATGAGGAGTCAACCACAGCGCCTGTTTCGCGGACAAAAGCTTTGGAGCCATTCAGGTATAGATTGGATGCAATCGAAACCGGATATAGCAGTTTTGCATAGTCATCGGGACTTTGTCCCGGCACCCATTCATTGACAGAAACCGGGAAGTTGTCGTAGTGGTATGTTCCGGTCAGCAGCTTCCCGCTTTCCTTCTGGCTGATAAAAATATTGTTGTAGTACCTGTCATCCCCGCCCTGAATGGTCATTAAACCGGCCACCATGGTGGAGTGCTGGTAATGATAGGGTGTGAACCGGTTGAGCACTGGCCGGAGCATGACTTCACCGCCAATTAAGTTGTTTACTATGGCACTTCCCTGGGCGGCATTTAGAAATGCTTGTTTAGACAATAAAACATTATTGTCAACCAGGTGCGGCCCGTGCGATACCTCGATGAATAAGTCCTGCTGAAAGTTGCGATACATTACGTTTTTACTGACTCTGACACCCTGAGCCTGCCAGTCGAGCCACAAGCCTTTCCAGCAATCGTGAATCAGGTTGTTATGAATATATGTGTCAATGGCTACATGCAGCTTGATCCCGGCCATTTCATAACCCCGGTATTGCCGCTGGGTAGTGATGTCGTAAATATGATTGTTGTAAATCTGACTAAATATAGCCCCAAGATGCCCGACGATACCCGCCTGACCACAGTCGTAGATGGTATTGTTCCGAACAATGTGGGCGCCTATGGTTTCTTTGGACCAGCCGATTTTTAAGGCATTGAATACCACGTCGCGTTGTCTCTGGGTGCCATGTTTTACCTTTTCCTTGGTCCAGCGGTTTTCTCCGGTGCTGTGTTCTTTGCCCAAACTGATGCCCACGCATTTTGAGTTGCTAACGGTATTGTTTTCAATGATCCATCCCTTACTCCAGTTTGGCCCGATGAGGCCGTCCTGGGCAGCAGTTGGCGGAGCCCATTTAGGTGCTGCCTGGCTCAAGGTGAAGCCACGCACAGTAATGTAGTTGACATAATTTTTGGCCGGCCAGAAAACATACCGCCTCACGTTGATCTCTACATGCTCTCTGTTGGGATCGGCACCCTGAAAATTGGCCCAAATCGTGGTGTTTTCCGCGTTGCTTTCACTGTACCACTGGTAGATTGAAGCTTCGGGATATAGTGCATTTTCCAGTGGTTTTGGATCTTTTACCTGATCCAGCGAGGCTACTTCAAAAAGAGCTTTATCATTGAGGTACACTTCGCCTGTGTGGTGTTTGCGACCCAAATCGAGAAACCAGTCGCCTTCGATCAATTGCTGGTAAGGATTGTAATCCCCGAACATATCATTGCCAAGCACAACCTTCCACACATTTTTGCTCACCTTTTGCCATCCGCTCACTACCTCAGATCCTTTGATGGCAACATTTTCTCCCGGAGCCGCCTGATAGACAATCCGGTTAATGTCGCTGGTGCCTCCATTGACCGGGTTTACCCATTCGCGGTACACCCCTTCGTGCACGGTAATCACATCACCCGCCCTGGCGATATCGGCTGCTGCCTGTATGGTCTTGAACGGAGCCGATGCTGAGCCGGTATTCAGGTCATTTCCGGTTTTGGCAACATGGTATTCGGTAGCATTGCAAAGAGTAAAAACACCACTCAAAAAGTATAGAAATGCGAATAATTTGAATTTCATTTTATGCTAATTATTATTCAAATGATAAATTAAGAATCTCAAGCCGGTATCTCGGATGTTGCATCAGCTCTATGGGTTTTTACTCCCGATCAGAGGCTTGTAGCTCATGTCTTCCAAATCTCCTGGCCAATGATCATATCAATAACCTAATCATTCACCGGCACCTTATATTTTTGGCGGAGCGCTGCAAGTTTATCTTCCATATCTTTCCTGATTGCTGCGTAAGCAGAGTCATGAAACACATTATTCATTTCCATGGGATCCTTTTTAAGGTCATACAATTCCCATTCATCTATATCGTAGTAAAAATGAACCAGTTTGTAGTCCCTGGTCACGGCACCATAGTGCTTTTTGACCATGTGAACCGAGGGGTACTCATAATAGTGGTAGTAAACGGCATCTCTTGTCCATTTCTCGTCTTCGCCTTTTAAAAGTGGCATGAGGCTTTCACCCTGCATATCAGCGGGAGGGGTAATTCCGGCAGCTTCAAGAAAAGTCTGGGCAAAATCGAGATTTTGCACCATTTCATCGTTTTTAGTTCCCTGGGGTATCACACCCGGCCATTTCATCAACAGTGGGGTTTTGAATGATTCATTGTAAATAAAGCGCTTGTCGAACCAACCGTGTTCCCCAAGGAAAAAGCCCTGATCAGAAGTATAAACAACAATGGTATTTTTGTCCAGCCCGCTTTCTTTTAAGTAGTCGAGCACCAGGCCCACCCCCTCGTCAACCGAAGCAATGCAACCCAGATAATCCTGCATATAGCGTTGATAACGCCAGCGCATCAAATCCTCTTCCGACATATCCTCATATGCCTCCATAAAATCCTTGTTGATTTGTAGGTAGGTGCTGTCCCATGCCTTTCTTTGCGCTTCATTCAACCGACCCACTGTACTATTAAAAGCAGCGATATCCCAGCTTTCTGACGTACTATGCGTCCTTGTAATGGTTGGTTCTATGCCCAACTCGCTTATGGTTTCGGGATAAAGTTTAGAATCGCCGGCCCAGTTCATGTGCTCAAGAATGTTCATTTCAGCGGTTTTGGCGGCAGTGCCCCTTCCCTCAAAATTGTCGAACAGGGTAGGCGGTTCCGGAAACTGCCTTTTAGTGAAGTCCTGGTAATGTCTTTTTGCGGGCAACCATTCGCGGTGCGGAGCTTTGTGTAAATACATCAGAAAAAATGGCTTCTCTTCGTTTCGGTCATTTTTCAACCAATCGAGGGTCATGTCCGTGATGATATCGGTAACATAACCCACCACATTTATCCGCCCATCATTTTTTGTAATGAAATCAGGATTGTAATAGTTACCCTGACCCGGAAGTATTTTGAACTGGTCGAAACCTTTGGGATTGTTTCCGAAATGCAGCTTGCCAAACATGGCTGTTTGATATCCTTCCTTTTGAAGAATTTGCGGAAATGTAACCTGCGTAGTATCAAAAGGCTGGATATTGTTGATTTTTCCATTAATGTGACAATGCTTGCCCGTGAGGATAGTAGCCCGCGAGGGCGCACAAATGGAATTGGTAACACTGGCATTGGTAAACAATACCCCCTCATCTGATATCCGGTCAATATTTGGTGTTTGCATCAAATGGCTACCATAGGCACTGATGGCCTGGTAGGCATGATCGTCGGACATGATAAACAGGATATTGGGCCTGTCAGGCTTTTTGTCTGGCTGACAACTTATCAGCACGATCCCCAGAAACAACACTAAAATATTTTTATTCATAATCATGTTTTTTGTTAATCAATGTCCGTGAGGAATTGATCACTATTAGGCGTTTTTTTGTAGCGGCAAAAAATCTTATTCTATCCGAACAGTATTTAGCAATTCATGCAACTGCTGCACCTTTTCCGGATGCTGATCATATAGATTATTGGTCTCTGACGGATCATTTTCCAGATCGTACAAGGTACCTGGCGCTTCTTCGGGGCCGGGCGCTATGGTTTGTGGCTTGGAAAAGCCCCCAGACCCCAGTTGCGGCGTGTATTTCCATTTTCCCTGTCGAATGGCAAAATACCCATCCAGTGAATGATGGATGGTCTCATTGCGAATGGGAGAATTATATCCCTTTCCGATAAATGCAGGCCAGAGATTATAGCTATCTTCACCTGCCCCTGTGGGTACTTGCTGTTCCAGCAAACCAGCCACTGTAGCCAGCAGGTCGGTAGCGCATAGCACTTCAGCAGATGTGGTTCCGGCAGTGATCGCCTGTGGCCAGCGGGCCAGGTACGGCACCCGGTGACCAGCTTCGTATATATCAGCTTTCCGTCCTTTATAAAAATAATTTGCCCGGTGCTGGTGCGCTTCAATATCTTCCGGACGCCAGTCAGCGCCGTTGTCGGAGGTGATGATTACCAGGGTATTTTCTCTCAGCTCATTGTCATCCAGCGTTTGAAGCACTTTCCCGATCATGTCATCTACCATTGCCACGAAATCGCCATACGTTCCGGCACCGGATTTTCCCTGATATTCGTCCAGTGGCAGCCAGGGAGTATGCGGCGCGGGCAAGGGTAAATAAAGAAAAAATGGTTGTTCATTTCCGGCTTTTCTGTTGATGTATTGACAGGCTGAGTCCACAACAGTTGGGAAAACCTGGTCGAAATCAAACCCTGGCGATACCTTGCCTGGCCTCCAGATCACTCCTCTGCCATCGTTGGCCTCTGTACGACCTTCGGTAAAATCAGTAGGTGCTTCCACCACTTTGCCATTTCGGATATAACAATAGGGGCTCATATCCAGCGAAGCGGGAATAATGAATGAATGGTCAAATCCATGATCTGAGGGCCCACCTTGCACCTCTTTGGCATAATCTACATTGTCCTCAAATTCACGGGTTACTTCATCATTCCATTGAATATCGGGTATCTCTTTGTCGGGGTTCAGCTTAGGCCATTCCAGCCCCAAGTGCCATTTACCTATACAGGCAGTTTGGTATCCCTGCTGTTTCAAAAAAGAAGCAACGGTCACGGTGCCTTTGTCAATAAGCGGAGCAGAATAACCCCACAGCACGCCGGACTTGAGCCGGGTGCGAAATGCATACCGGCCTGTCAATGTTCCGTACCTTGTAGGCGTACACACTGCGGAATTGCTGTGGGCATCGGTAAAACGGATACCTTCACTGGCAAACCGATCCAGGTTGGGGGTAGGTATTTTTGATTCCCGGTTGTAGGAACTCAGGTCACCTATACCCAAATCATCCGCAAGGATATAAATGATATTGGGATGTTGGTCATCTTCCTGACCGGTTTGTGTGTTTTGCTGACAACTCGCGCTGTATAGCAACAGGGATAGTAAAAAAAATCGTCTTATCATTATCGTTTTTCAATTTTTAAAAACAGGCCAGTCTTTACGATGTGTGGCCTTTTTTTGTGTTTGGAGTTATAACAAATTAGTTTGGTTCTATATTCAGAAGATAATAATGAAGGCAAAGTGTATCAGGTAGCGCTAAAAAAAGATAATTCGCATTATACCCTTCTAACCGTGCATTAGTAATTATTGAGCATCGTTGAATATGATTAAATAAAAAAATATCGTTTGATAAAAATTCCCGTTAACTGCGGGTTAACGGGAATTTTAATGTATGCTTTTTCATCAGGTCTTAACCTCTTAACCGATTTTACCTTTACCAGCCGGGGTTCTGATCTTCAGCGTTGATGGCGTTGTTGGAAAGCATTTCCGTATCGGGGATAGGCCACAATAAATCCCTTTCTCTGTATTCAAAAGTGATATTGTATTTATTGCCATAAGCGCCACCTGTGTATTCTGGACCCGAATATTTAACAGGGTAGTAATCGGCCAGAATATACTTTAACATGGGATCCCCATTTTCAAGTTTTATTCTCCTTAAGTCGTACATACGAACTCCTTCACCAACAAACTCTACTGCCTTCTCAGTAATCAACGCGTATTTAAATGCATCTTTTTGGTTATCAATTTTATGCATCGGATCTGCTACGATGGCATCAAGTTCAGCCAAATTGATATCTTCTGGCGAGGTACGTGGAGTACCATCGGCATTGCGAGCACGTTCTCTGAGCATGTTCAGGTTTTTCATGGCTTCCTGCAAATTGCCCAATTCGTTGTATGCTTCTGCCTTTAGGGCAAAAATCTCGGCATATCTGACAAAATAAAAATCGTTTTCCCCGTTTCGGGATACTGAGCCTTGCTTAGACAAATATTTTCTAAGGTATGGGCCGGCATTCTCTCGTAGACCATTCCATGGGTTGGGGTCTGGCCATGTTCTAATGTTGTTTGTTGCATTAGCTCTGTTTGGCACATTATAACCCCAGAAAATATTGTCGCTTCTGTAATCGCCTGTGTGTACGCCTGTATTTCCTTCACTCCAGCCCTGCCTGGTAATTCCAAATTGATTGTTACCTGTTCCCTGATTAGTACCGGCATCATTATTATGTACAAACCAGTTTAGCTCACTTCCCTGTGCTATATAAAAGGCCGGGTTCCGGTCATCAACCATCATCTGAACTCCAAATATAACTTCCTGATATGCTTTGCCGTTTGGAAGTTCGTTGTCCGTATCCCATAAGTCACCAAAATCAGTAAGCAAAGTATATACGTTGCTGTTGATGATGGAATCGCAATACGCAATGCAGGTGTTGTATTCATCAGCATACAAATAAGCCTGAGCAAGTAGCGCCTGTGCAGCGCCTTTGGTGGCCAGGCCACGGTCAGTCACCACCTGCTCGCTATACAGTGGTAAACCTGCAGAAGCCCTTTTCAGGTCTGAAATGGCCTGATCCAATACCTCACTAGCGCTACTTCTCGGCGTGTGAATGGCTGAAAGGTCATTTGTAGGCTCCAATTTGATTGGAACCCCACCATGGCGACGGAACAACTCGTAATAGGCAAACCCTCTGAGAAAATAAGCATGTGCGATGTATTCTGTTTTTAACTCTTCATTCATTGGTACACCGGGTGCTTCAAATTCAATGATGTTTGCCGCGTCAATCATATGATAGTACATCGCCCAAGGATCACGAACTGCCTCAGAAGCATTGGTCAAAATGGCAGTATTGTCGGCCCACGAATAATTATTCCTTGAAAGCGTTAAATCATGGCTTAATTGCGGAAGCTGTAATGCCCGGCTTTTGTAACCCCTTTGGTCGTTGATGTACTGATACGTCCCTATCAGAAATGCCCTGAAAGTTTGTTCAGAATTAAATACCGTTTGTGGAGTGTATTTGTCATAGATTACTTCCTCAAGTTCACAGGCAGCCAACATAAATACAGGTAATAGAATATATATTATAAGCTTTTTCATCTTAATCACTTTTTATTAGTTTGATTTTTTAAAACGTCACGTTAAATCCACCATAAATTGTGTATGGCACTGGATAAGTACCCCAATCTATTGCCTGATTCATAACATTACCTCCCTGACTCGACACTTCTGGATCCCATCCGGAGTAGTTAGTGAAAATAAAAAGGTTGTCAGCACCTACAAACAAATTGAGATTTTTGGCGTATTTGACACTCTCGAGATTGAAATCATATGAAAACGTTATATTCTTAATTTTTATGAACGAACCGTCTTCTACAAAGCGATCAAGAAAACGATTATTGGAAGGAACTCCGGAATTCATTAGTCTCGGAAAGTCATCATCGTCTCCTTCTGCTCTCCATGCTCCCACATAGGCCTCACGTTTAATGTTGAAGCTTTGACCAGTGGATGGCCAATCTGTTACATAACGGTTGAGATTTAATATATCGTTGCCCTGGCTTCCACTCACTAACACATAAAGTGAAAAATTCTTATAGGTAAACGTATTTGTTATCCCAAAAATGAAGTCTGGATAAGGATCTCCAATTATGACCCGGTCGTCAGGGTTAATATTGCCATCAAAAGCATCAGGAACACCATCATCATTAGTATCTACTGTCATCTGATTCTTAATTATTAAATCACCAGGTACAAAGCCGTTGTATGGATTTGATCCATCTTCTTGTGCAAAAGCATCAATTTGCTCCTGATTCTGGAAAATTCCGTCAGTTTCATATCCATAAAATAATCCCATGGCTTCACCTGGGAGCAATATATGCGCAGGATTTCCAGAACCCAGGTTGCCTGCGTTGGCATATACCCTGCCAAAACTTTGCTCTACAGGGCCCAGTTCTACTAATTTGTTCCTATTGAATGACATATTGCCACCAAGAGTCCACTGAAATTCACCTGTTAATAATCGTGCATTAGCTTCTATTTCCAGTCCCTTATTCTCGACCGTACCGGCATTGGCTGCGCTTGAGGCGTAACCAGAACTATGAGGAACATTCAGGTTTAACAAAAGATTTGTCGTTTCCTTAGAATAATAATCAAAAGTTAAATTGACACGGTCATCAAGAAGGCCGATGTCAATGCCTACATCAAACTGTTTTGTTTGCTCCCAACCAAGTGTATTATTTGCCAAGATTCCATAATCCCAGTTATGCCTGTAAATAGCAGAAAGCGCATTTTCTTGTGTGCCATTGACAACATAGTAATCCGGACCAAAAGTGTTGACCAGCGAATTAACCCCAATCGACTGAGAGCCGGTAAGTCCATAGCTGGCACGTATCTTTAAGTTAGATATCTGCTCAATCCCATCCATGAAATCCTCATTGTGAATGTTCCATCCAAGTGCGCCCGATGGAAAAAAGTCCCATTTGTTGCCTGGGCCTAAGCGCGTAGAACCGTCATATCGAGCAGTTAGCGTGGCTATGAATCGACGGTCGTATGTATAGTTAATCCTTCCGAGCAGGGAAGCAAGCTCCCACTCATTTTTATAGGCCTGTATCGGCGTGGTTGTACCTGCCCCCGCGAAATTCAGATCAGCGAGGTTATCACTTAAGAAACCTTGCGCTACTTCGCGTCTCCCTGAATTAATCGACCTTTGATAGCTCCAGCCACCAACTGCATTTATTTGATGTTTCCCCCCCAGGTTGCGGTTGAATGATAGCGTTATGTCCGTCAGGTAATTAAAATTATCGCCTAAAGTATAAATTGCCTCTCCATTGCTTACATCTCCCTGGAAAGTCCCCCGCGGATTATAAATATTCCTGATATTTGTACGTGTGTTAATTCCTCCGTCAAAATTTAACTTCAACCCTTTCAACAATTCAACTCTTGTAAAAAGTTTACTTTGAAACATTCTGACCTCTGTTTTGTCTGTCCGACGGGTAGCCACGATATATGGATTGTTTTGCGCCACATCATCTGCGGAGACGTCTTCGTCGGGGATTTTCTCCAAAGGATTAAACACTATAGCGCTCAATGCCACATTGCTTCCTAACTGACCATTTGCCAGTGAATGGGCCGCGGCTTTTGAATTGATCACAACGTAATTGGTATTCGTTCCTACCTCAATTTTTTTGGATAATTTACGCGAGGCGTTAATGCCAAAAGTAAAGCGTTCGAAATTGGAATTTATAACGTTGCCTTCCTGAGTGTGATAGCTGGTCATGATGTTGTATTTGTTCATTTCATCTGCTCCACTAAAACTCAATGAATGGGTCTGCTGAGGCGCCGTTTGGAATATAACATCCTGCCAGTTTATGTTCCCTCCTTGTTCCATAAGGATAGTATCCATGGCTCCTTCAGTATATTCAGGAACATCACCATTGGCCGTTGCGGCTTCATTTTCATATTCCATATATTCTCTTGATGACAACATTTCATAAGGAGTAGGTCTCAATCCTGAACTTCCAAATCGAAAGTTGTAACTTACATTGTTAGTCCCCTTTTTACCAGATTTGGTTGTAATCATAATTACCCCATTTGCACCTCTCGAACCATATATTGCAGTAGAAGATGCATCCTTGAGCACTTCTATGGATTCAATATCCGAAGGGTTGATAAATGAAAGTGGATTAAGTTTTTGTTGGGTATTAATATCATTACCGCTTTGATCAAATCCACTTGATTCGATGGGATAGCCATCAACTACAATAAGTGGATCTGCTGAACCAAGACCATTAAATCCCCTGATATTGATTTGTGATTCGGCACCAGGAGCACCGCTTGTTGATACTATATTTACCCCTGCAATCTTTCCGTTCAACAGTCGGTCAAAAGAAGCGGCAGAACCTTTTTCTAATTCTTCAGAATTTACTTTAGCTACCGATCCGGTCAAATCGCTCTTCATTATCGTACCGTAGCCCACTACCACTATCTCTTCTAAGGCTGTGATGTCCGGCATTAGGTTTAAATCAATTACAGACCTGTTGCCCACCACCACTTCTTCTTTGATATAACCCACCGAGCTAAATACCAGTACCGATTCCGTAGAAGGGACTTCGAGGGAATAATTACCGTTGACGTCTGTCACCGTCCCAAAGCTGGTTCCCTGTACCACCACATTCACCCCTGGTAAACCTTCATTGTCTTCCGAAGATATTATTTTACCGGTAATGGTGATTCCCTGCATGATTTCGTCAATGACTTCGACCTGCTTGCTAACGGATTGCTTTTTAACTGCTATCTGGTTATTGACGCGTTTGAAATTTACATTGGCGTCTTTAGATATCTGTACCAATACGTCGTAGAGATTTTCATTGTCGAACTCAAGCGATATTTTTTTATTGAGCGGAACCTCATTTAGCGCGTATGAAAAAACGAAATGTGACTGCTGCTCCAGCATTTCAAACACTTCTGAGAGCCGGACTTCATTTGCCTGCATGGTAATATTCACTTCTTTCAGACTCTGGCTGGTAGCTGAGCCGGAAGCAAATAGCATCCCTGCCATAAGGCAGTTAAGGGCAATTACGGATAGGGTATAATTTGACACTTTAATAATTGTCTTTATGTAAGGATTTTGCATAACTTAGTATGTTTTTAATGAAACGTTCGTTTTGTTAGAATTTCTTTTAGAGGGTACAGACAACCCCACGAAGTCTGTACTCTCTTCTTTTTCGAAGATTATATCATAGGCACCACCATTTTTAGTTTAGACATCCTTTTCCTGTTATATATATTGTATTGTCATCGATTTCATATTTGAAATTGGCATCAAACGAAAGCACCTCTAAAATAGTCTCAATAGATGCATCCTTGAATTCGGCCTTGATCCGACACTTTAATATTTCGGGATTGCTTACTTTTATTTCTACCCCATATCGTCTCTTTAGCGTACTGAGAACGTCATCAAGGGTAGATCGATCAAAATAGAGCACATTGTCTTTCCAGCCGATTACCGCTCTGGTGTCAAATGCTTTTTAGCCGAAAAACCTGATGTGTTGTTGAATTCGACCTGCTGATTGGGTCTTAGCA
>JAAUQL010000119.1 GCA_012033595.1 Cyclobacteriaceae bacterium
ACTTTAAAGCAATGATCCTTATAGTTCCCGGCTAGTCGCTGGCAGATTGCCACACTCACGCGAAAAGCTCCGTTCGCAATGACGGTGTAAGGCTGGCGTCTTTGCGAATTGTCTGGACCAGGATGCGCAGGATAGCAGGATGTGCAGGATTTAGTAAAAATTATAAAATCGCTTCTCTTAAAGCAATGATTCTCCTCTGTCTGGCGCGGGAGTTGTTCACTTGGGTCTTTTTCCAAAAAGCCAGCTCTATTTTCACAGTCAACACTTCATATCACTTGAGGCTTTTTCTAAAAGTTTGCGATAGCATGATTTGTGACTTATTGGTTTTCTGTTGCTTCACTCTTTACAAGGCCTAACACCCCGGGGAAAAGCCGCCAACTATGCGGATGAGAGGGTCAAGTATGCGGATGAGAGGGTCAAGTATGCGGATGAGAGGGTCAAGTATGCGGATGAAGCCCAAAAATAGGCGAATGAAGCCCAAAAACATGCGGACATGCCACTCAACCATCCGGAGGAAGCTAAAATATTGCGGATGAAGGGGTCAACTATGCGGATGAAGGGGTCAACTATGCGGATGAAAGGGTAAAATACCTGGAAGAAGCACCTAAAAACCTGATGTTAAGTAAAACAAAAGGAAATTGTGTGGTCGCAACGCAATCAAATTTCCGGGTCTAATGCTGACTAATTCAGATTGTAAATCTGGTAAATCCTACAATCCTCTGCCTCCTGATCGTGATGATGCTGCAAACGAAAGCATCGTCGCTGCAAACAAATATTCAGTCCGAGGGTTAATATGGACAAAATAATAGCTTTGCGATGAGGTTCCTGATTCATTTTTTGCTGATTATTCTTCTGATTCCCGCCGGAATGTCCCATGGTGAATCGCTGAATAAACATGAAACGGAACGAACGGAGCTAATTGCTGAGGAATACCAAACCATCACGAATCGCAAAAAAGTGAAATCCGGGTATGCTGCCTCCTCTTATCACATTTCATTTAAGCCTCTTGTCTATCAGCAACGCCCAGGCGATTGCTCTTTTGTTTTCTCAAAGCAAAAAGTCTATCTACTCCATCGCACGCTGATCATTTAAAATTTCATTCGAGACCCTCCTGCTCAATGAACTTTCCACGCGCTTAAATCAAAATCTAATGACCAAGCTATTTTCAAAAATGATCGACAGGCTTCAAAGGCTGGATCAGCTGATTCGTATGAAAGCTACCGGCCAACCTCATGAATTGGCCCGCAGGCTCAAAATCTCGCCCAGTACCTTGTACGGGCATCTCGAAGTGTTGAAAAACGTACTAAAAGCCCCGGTAAAATATTGTCATACCCGACGTTCGTATGTGTACGATGAGGAAGGCAGACTATTTCTTGGGTTCAAAAAAAATGACCCATTTAGCGGGCGTTAGCGGAATATATAAAGGCATCGACAATGAATGTGTTGATGCCCTTTTTCATCGATATAATAAAATCTAATACCCCATAAAGGATACCACGCCTGTGTCCATGTCGTAAATGGCGCCGACTATTTTTATTTCACCCTTATCCTGCATTTCCTTCAGAACAGGACTCCCATTGCGAATCTGAGCTATATTATATTCAACATTTTTCTCACAGACCTGATGAACAAATTCCTGATTCGCCGAACTTCTTTCGCCGGAGTATTCACTCAGCGCTACCGCCGGTTTTATTTTGGCAAGCATAGGGGTAATATTGCCCAACTTTACGTCATCAATTGCTGCCTTTACTGCTCCACAGTGCTCATGGCCCATCACTAAAATGAGCTTGGAACCGGAGACTTTGCAAGCGAATTCCATACTTCCCAAAATGTCTTCATTTATAAAATTTCCGGCTACCCTGGCCACAAATATATCGCCTATACCCCTGTCAAAAACGTCTTCTACAGGTACCCGGCTGTCGACACAGGACAATACAATCGCTTTGGGGTATTGGGCTTTGGCACTTTGTCTTACCTGAGCCGAATGGTTCCTGGACGTGAGATCATTATTGATAAACCGCTTGTTTCCCTTTTTAAATAAGGTGATCACTTCATCCGGCGTTAAGGCTGCCTGCTCTTCTGCACTAAGAATTTTTTCTACCAGTGGTGGTACGGACTGCACTGTGGTTACAGGCGAGCTTATTGCTCCTGATTCATTGTTGGTGCTTTGGTTTTGGCAAGCCATTACACCGACCGTTATTCCTGTCAAAAGAATTGCTTTAATGTTCGTTTTCATGTGTTTCGTATTATTTTATTAAAAGTTGATAAATGCGATAAGATTGATTTGATCCCGGCCACCATCTGTCAGAAATTGGTTCATATAACCAGCCTCAAACCTCATTTGGCCATTGAGTCTGTAGCCTATGCCTCCGTAGAGCCTGTTTCTATCAAAAATTGTGTCCTCGGTGTTTAGGAATATTTCATTGTAGGAAGACAAGTAAACCGTGCGGTCAAGCATGGTCGGATGGTTAAGAGGTATATTAATGGACAAAAAATACCTGAAGCGCAATTTGAAATTGGTTTCGATAAAGCGCTGCTCGAAGCGGTAGCGATGTTGCATATATACCCGACCAAATTGCTGGCGTGTAATAAACTGCTGATACAAGCGATGCTCGTTGGTCTTTTGCTTATTGTCATCACCTGAGATATAATTTTGGCTATGTATATATGCATAGCCAAAGAGCACATTGTTGTTATTAGAAAGGTCATAACCTATACCGCTTCTCAGTAGCAGCTGTTCCAGGTCGGAAATAGCGTTGTAGCTACGGTATTGTATCTCATGGTGCCAATTCCAGTTTTGTTTGATCTTCTTATCGCCAAAAAATATGATCCAGTTGCCCAAATCACGCTCCTGCCCATACACCATGGCAGGCATCGCGACGATGAACAAAAGAAAAAGTGCTGTTTTCATTTAGTTACTTTTATTCTAAGATGTTTTTTCAATTTACTCTTCACCAGAATATTCCGTGGTTGTATGGCATAAACAGGTATCATTTCCATGTCTGTCTGTCATAAAACCACCTGACATGCCAGAAGTCTGAACCAAGATATGCTATGAGCCATACCCTGAATCTGTCGCCAGCAGAGGTCAATTGGCAGAGACTGGTGGCATCCATTTCTGATGTCATTGATCAATGCCGATATTGATTTTTTTATTGATCTTTTTGTTTCTTGCAGCGGTCTTCCCCCGAAGACCATACTTATCTATGATCCATGACCTGAACATCAACGATTCGTGTGCGGTGAGTTTTTTGATGCCCTTCCTGTACTCTTTCCAAAAAAGTCGCTTATCAAAACTTACCTTTTCTAAAATAAGTTTGTTGTACATCAAAAGTTCACTTTCTGCTTTATTCATGACTTATACTATCTAAGTGCTCAATTAGTTAAACCGGATTCTGACGGTAGGAGCCATATCGGAGCGATATAGGTGAAGCAGGTGGAAGGGTATATCATTTTTACTGACATCCAGGTACTTTAAATTTTTAAGCTGGTTTAGCTCTGGTGGCAAATACTTGAGGTTGTTGTCGGTCAAAAACAAATATTCTATGGATTGCAGTTTGCTGATCTCTGATGGAATATTTGTAAAATCATCCCCTTCAAGGTGCAATTCAGACAGGTTAGGAAGTCGACTCAAAACATCGATGTTTTCTTGTAAATTGAATCGGGTGCTGTTATTTATATACAACACTTGTAGATTGGTCAGAAGCGAAAATTCTGATGGGAGCGCTTCAATGCGGGTATTGAGCAATTCTAAATATTCCAGGTTTTTGAGTGCCCCAATGGTAGCAGGAAGGTAATTGATTTGAGTCCCCTTTATTTCCAGGACACTGAGCAAAGGCAATGCTGAAAGCAGGGTAAAATCCCTATTGAGGTTGTCGGGTGCGTCGTATTCTACATAAAGGTTGCGCAGGGACAAAAGCCTGGTAAAACTTGCAGGTATCTCGGTCAGCTTATTTCCTGAAAGATTGAGGTAAAACAGATTGGACAGGTCTCCAAAGTTTTCGGGAAGAACACTGATTTGATTATTGACCAGTTCCAAATATTTTAGGTTTTTGAACTCGAATATTTGATCAGGAAAAACAGTCAGCCCTTGCTCATTTAGCATGAGCACCTCTACGGATTCGGGGTTTTGCATTGCCTCGGCCAAATCAGTATAATTTTTTGGGCCGCTCTGACCCGTGGCAGAGAAGCTGACGGCAAAGTATGTGACCAATATCAAAAGCAATACTTTCATGTTTTCCTTTAGTTTTAGTGATAACTATTTCCAGCGCGATGGCGAATCTGCCACAAGTATAGCGCGGCATACTCCTATTTTGCCGGAGTGATATATTTTTTTTAATTGACCTACTACCCGATCACACCAACCGCCCGTGCGGAAGTTGATTCCGGGCCTTTAGCAATGGCGGTGGTATCGCTTTCGATAATTTGAAGAGATTTGAGCATTAATTTCCCACGCCAGGCAGTTGAGGTATTTTTATAAATTCTTAGATTGCCTTTTAGACTAACCGGGAGCAGGGTGGATACTAAAGCATTTGTGCGAAAAATGAAGCTTACATTAAAAAGCTTTTTACATTTGTCAGTATCGGGCTGATATAAACATAGTTATGCTTGAAGATGCGTTGGATAAATTGATCTATAAAATTTCACAAAAAGGCGATCCGCGTGCTTTTAGAGATTTTTTGATATTTACTACACCAGGCTCCTTCGCCTGGCATATTATTATGTGAAATCTCATGAGATTTCGGAAGAGATCATTTCCGACGTATTTATTTCTTTGTGGAACAACCGAGCCAAGCTGGACAACATCGCCAACATAGAAGCTTACCTTTTTTCTTCCGTCAAGTACAAGTGTATCAATTACCACCGCGATCATAAAAATAACCTGATTCAGCATGCAGATTTCCGCGAATTATCGATTTTCAGCAAGAGCGGAGACCCTTCCGATCAACTATTACACAAGGAGTTAATAGAAAAGGTAATTGGGATAATCGACAATCTGCCACCAAGGTGCAAATTGATTTTTGAAATGGTAAAGGATGAAGGCATGAAATACCGTGAGGTTGCCACCTTGCTGGGTATAAGTATAAAAGCGGTGGAAGCTCAGGTTTCAAAGGCCATGGTTCAGATCCGCAAAGATATTTTTCCTTATCTAAACGATAGCGATTTTAAACGATATCTTAATGAAAATAAACTCAAATACCCATTTCTATCCATCCTGCTGCAAATTGTCTAAATCATGATTTACTGGATTTTAAGATTTACACGATTCAGCTTGTATTCTTATTGAATACCCTTCTTTGGATTTGCAAACCTGTCGCTCCAAACAAGAATTTAATATAAAAAGAACGAGGCATAAATAAATCCTGCAAATCCTTTAATCCTGAAAATTCTGATTCAGACAATAATCCTTTAATCCTGATAATTCTGATTCAGACAATAATCGAAGTGAAAAAAATCTCCTTTACTCATCCTGATCATGATTTACTGGATTTTAAGATTTACACGATTCAGCTTATATTCTTATTGAATACCCTTCTTTGGATTTGCAAACCTGTCGCTCCAAACAAGATTTTAATATAAAAAGAACGAGGCATAAATAAATCCTGCAAATCCTTTAATCCTGATAATTCTGATTCAGACAATAATCCTTTAATCCTGATAATTCTGATTCATCCTGCAAATCCTTTAATCCTGATAATTCTGATTCATCCTGCAAATCCTTTAATCCTGATAATTCTGATTCAGACAATAATCGAAGTGAAAAAAATCCAATCACCAGGTAGGGTATTTATTAGTATTGGTGACGTACTAGCAAAACCCATAATTATGGAAAGTGATTACATAGAAAGCCTTATCATAAAACATCTTGCCCGGGAGACAAATAAAGATGAGGATGACATATTGAGGAATTCCCTTAAAACATCCGAAGACTTTCAAAAGCTCTTTCATTTTCATAAATCCATCTGGAACGACGCCTCTTTGAATCAAACAGCCAATGGCCATAAAGCGGCATACAGCAGGATAGCCCAACAAATAGAAAGTTCGTCAACTTCGCAAAAAAGCAAGAATACAAGCCGGTGGATACAGCTACCTGTATTGATGCGTGCTGCCTCTGTAATGCTTTTTGTAGTTGTCGGCGTGTTAGCCTGGTATTTGTTGCCATCCAGACAGCAGACCACAGCACCAGCACCAGAAACTACCTTGTTGGAAAAAGAAGCTACCAACGGCCAGAAACTCAAGGCTTTTTTGCCTGATGGCAGTATCGCCTGGTTAAATGCAGGATCCAAAATCAGCTATAGTGCCTATTTTTCCGATACCGTCAGGCTGGTAAATCTGACCGGCATGGCCTATTTCGAAGTGGAGAAAGATACCCTCAAGCCCTTTATCGTTCGATCTGGCGCAGTGGATGTTACGGCTTTGGGAACCGCTTTTACTGTGCGGTCTTATCAAACGGAAGCATCGATTGTAGTGGCGCTGGATGAAGGCAGTGTGCTGGTAAAAATGCACGATGGCAGCCCGGCAGGTGCAAAAGAGCTATTGAAACCGGGGCGACAAATCAGCTACAATTCGCAAAACAGAAAATATTCGAAAGCCAGTGTAGTACCAGACGATATGTTCAATTGGCGCAATGGCGTCTTGTATTTCGAAGATGACACCTTCGAAAAGGTCATTGAAGAATTGAGCCGTTGGTATGGGGTGAAATTTGAGATTAGAAATGCACCCCGCGAAGCATGGCACTACACGGCCACCTTCCGCAATTTCAACCTCAAAGAAGTGCTGCAAAGCATGTCATACACCATGGATTTTGACTTCGAGATAAATCCGGAAAAAGTAATTATTAAGTAGCCAGTATAAAAGAAACCCTATGGAAAACACGTCTTGAAGAAACCTTAACCCTCAAAGAAAAAAAAGCGGGGCACCGTACCTGGAAAGTTCAAATGCCACCGCCATTGTTAAATTTAAATTCACTCAAATTTATGAAAAGTAAATTACTAAAGCTATTAGTCATGGCTCTAAAGACCTCCTTGTACGGAGTTGTACTATTGACTGTATTTTTCTCCGGCATCAATGCCCGTGAGATCAACGCCCAAAAGATTGAGAGTGTCCAGAATGTCGCACTCAATGTCAAACTTATTGATGCGAAACTCTCTGATGCTTTTCGTGCCATCGAAAGCCAAACCTCTTTCAAATTTGCGTACGAGCGGGATGATATCAACAGTGAAGTGCGGATCAATTTCAGTAAGAAAAGCGCTTCGGTGGCAGACCTGCTGATGGAAATATCTAAAACGGCCAACCTGAAATTCAGGCAGGTAAATGACTTAATCAATGTGAATATTCGGGATGAAGAAAAACATGAGGAAGTCATTGAAGTGATAATCCAGGGGATCACCATCACAGGTAAGATCACCTCTATGGAAGACAAAGACGGACTGCCCGGCGTCAACGTAATCGTAAAGGGCACCAACCTTGGAACCGTCACCGATGTGCAGGGCAACTACTCTTTGGTGGTTCCTGGCGAAAATGCCATTTTGGTATTTAGCTCCATCGGGTACATTCAGGAAGAGGTGCTCGTCGGTCAAAAATCCATTATAGACCTGATGCTGGCTCCAGATGTAACCCAACTCGATGAGATAGTAGTGGTGGGCTATGGCACCATGCGCAAAAGCGACCTGACCGGAGCGATAGTTTCTGTAGGGAGTGATGAACTTCAAAAAACGATCTCGAGCACCTTCGATCAGGCTTTGCAAGGCAAGGCCGCCGGTGTGCAGGTGATGGTCAACTCAGGGCAGCCCGGCGCAGCATCTACCATTCGGGTGCGAGGCACCAACTCCATTATGGGCAACAACGAACCGCTATATGTGATCGACGGTATTCAGCTCAGTGGCCAAAATGAGGCTGTGCTCAACAATGCAGGCAACGTCTGGAATGCTTCGGCAAAAGTATCGCCGCTGTCAACCATAAACCCGGCAGACATCGAATCGATAGAGATATTGAAAGACGCGTCGGCCGCTGCCATCTATGGTAACAGGGGCGCCAATGGTGTCGTACTGATCACCACCAAAAAAGGCAGCAAAAACGAATCTAAAATCGATTACAGTGTCAGCGTGGGTATAAAGCGCATAGCCAATAAGGTGGATGTAATGGGCTTGCAAGACTATGCCAACCTGAACAACGAACAATCAATTCTGCATGGCGCCACACCAAGGCCGGAATTTGCCGATCCCAGTTCCCTCACCGGGGGTACCGATTGGCAGGAAGAGCTATTTCAATCCGGGCTGATCACCACGCACAACCTGTCGTTTTCGGGAGGCAAAGAAAAACTGACGTACTTTATCAGTGGCAAATATACTGACGACAGCGGACCGGTGATGAACACCTAGATGAAACGCTATTCCATGCGTGCCAATGTAGAACTGGAAGCTAAAAAATGGCTGAAGTTTGGTGTTAACTTCACTGCCGGCCAGTCCAATACCAAGTATGTGTTTGACAATATCACCACAGGGGCTTTGGGGATGTCGCTCAAAAAAGCGCCCGACATTCGTCCATACGATGAGGAAGGCAACTACATAGGGGTAGAAGAAGGTCAGGAACTTGGTGGCGTGCTGCACCAGGCCAACCCTATGGCCATTACCGAATATCAGAATTCTCAGAAAAAGAAATTCAATATCTACAACAACATGTTTGTCGATATATCATTCCTCGACGACTTTATTTTCCGCACCGAACTCAACCTCACCGGCGATTTCACGCGCGACTATGCATTTGACGCTAAAGTCAGCTACGAAGGGTATGAAAACAGCAATTCATTGCTCACAGAGCGCCAAAACTATTCGGTCGGATACGAATTGAAAAACATATTGTATTACAACAAAACCATAGGCAAGCACAGCATCAACGCCATGGCAGGCCATGAGGCCAGGGAAGGAAATTGGGAATATGTCGGAGGTTCAGGCGGCAATTTTTACAACAATAACTTAAACTCGCTCAATCAGGCCACCAACGATTCCAAATCCTCCTACGGCAGTCGCGGCAGATGGAGACAAGAATCATATCTGGCTCGGGCATTTTATAATTTTAATGACCTGGCCATGCTCACTGCCTCCTTCAGGGCAGATGGATCGCCCAATTTCCCGGATGGAAATCGTTGGGGATACTTCCCTTCATTTTCTGCTGCGGTGAGAATCTCCAACCTTGACTTCTTCAAAAACAACATCACATTCATCAACAACCTGAAATTGAACGGTGGATGGGGTCAAGTAGGCAACGATGATGTATTGGGTGGTCAGTACAGACCCCTGATTGCCATTGCTCCTTCTGGCGAAAATGAATTGTCAACGACCATTCTCGATTACAATCCCGATTTGAAATGGGAAGCTACCGAGTCAATCAATCTGGGACTTGAAATCGGCTTTTTCGAAGACAGGATCAATCTGCAATTTGAGGTATATGATAAAAAAACCACTGATGCCCTCTATCGAATCCAGCCCCCCTTGTCTATCGGTTCGGGACTATATGCGGTGGGCAATATAGCTTCTGTGCAGAACAGAGGATATGAAATTACCTTGAATACCGTAAACCTCGCAGGAGACTTTCAATGGCGCACGGACTTCAACTTTACCAGCAATAGAAACGAAATACTAAGCCTTGGGCTGGGTATTCCCGAAATCAGGCAGGTATCGAGAACAGAAGAAGGCGGACCTATCGGCAGGTTCTATGGTTTTCAGGCTGACGGACTCTTTCAGGATCTGGAAGACATCGTGCAAAGCGCCCGATGGAAAGGCTACAATTCCATTGACCCAACAGCAGGCATGTGGATTGGTGACTATAAATTTGCCAACCTGAGCGATGAAAACAGGGCCGACTGGTCGGTACCCGGCTATACTGGTGAATATGATACAGAGGGCAATTATATCGCAGGTACAGCGATATATACAGGCGATCCCAACGACAAGCTGTTGCTTAAAAATGCAGACGTGATTGATGAGAAAGACCAGACCTATATTGGCGATCCAAACCCGGACTTCACGTTTGGTTTCAACAATACGTTTAATTACAAAAACTTCGACCTCTCTATCAATTGTGTTGGTTCTTACGGCAACGACGTTTACAATGAGCAAAAAGTCACCCTGTTATCTACCCAACAGCGCAACCAAAATGTACTGACCATTGCTAAAGACAGGGCTCGTGCCGTGTTGTCAGATGGTGGCGATCCCAACAATATCAACAACTATGCGCTCCTCAATCCCAATGCCGAGGTGCCGCGCATCAGGTTGGGCAATAATTTCTCGCACAGTGCTGTCAGCTCGCGTTTTGTAGAGGATGGCTCGTATCTAAGAATTCAGAATGTTGTCTTTGGCTACACCTTGCCAGGCAATGTAGTTGATAAGCTGAAGCTTTCGAACCTGCGGGTATATTTCAATGGTCAGAATCTATTCACCTTCACCAACTATTCCGGGTGGGATCCTGAGATTGGAAGTATCGGACAGAATAGTTTAATCTCGGGATACGACAAGGGCAGATATCCGGTATCCAGGGTATTCCTTTTTGGACTTCAGGTTGGTTTTTAAATCTTAAAACGAAACAATTATGAAAATTTTGATAAAATATAAATACGCGGTTTTATTCTTAGTCCTTCTTTTAGGATGTAATAAAGAATTCCTCGAACCAAATGAAGAGTTGGTATTGTCGCTGGAAGAATACTACGCCACATTGGACGAATCGACCATTTCCGGCCTTACCAGCAATATGTATGGAAGTGATTGGTTTAGATACCTCGACAATTCGGCAGCTTGCATCCAGGAGATCTATAGCGGAAATTCCTTTTCTGGCAGTGGTGGATTTGTTGATTTTTTCAATGGTACGCTCAACCCTACTTCAAGCAGGATTTCCTGGGCGTGGCAGTCACATTATACCATTATCAAAAGAGCCAATGACAATTTGAACGGTTTTTATGAAGCCATGCAGCCTGATTCGGAATTTCTGGATCGTATGGCCGCTTCTCCGGAGTTTGAAAAAGCCGTCAACACCACTTTGGGCGAGCTCAGGTTTTTCAGAGCCATCAGCTATTTCAATCTGGTACAGCTATTTGGTCCTATACCTTTGGCCTATGACAACTCAAAACAATTGAGCGACCCCGAAAGCTGGAAGCCCATAGCCGAAGAAGATTTATATACCTATATCATCATGGATTTGGAAGATGCCATTGCCAAATTGCCAGAAAACAGAAACCCGGCCCAAACCAACAGGCTGTCCAAAGTATCTGCCAAGGCATTGCTGGCTAAGGTTTACCTGACCCGGGGTGGGGAATCATTCGGACAAACAGATGACTTTACCAAAGCAGCGCAACTATCGGATGAGGTCATTAATAATACTGCCGGATATCGCCTGATGGAAAGCTATGCAGAAAATTTTGACCCAAAATATAGTGTCGATTATTTTCCGGAGGAATGTCTATGGGGATGGACTTGGCAGTGGACAGCCTTGTTTGGCAGCTATGGAACCCAAAACGTGATGCAGTCGCAAATCGCCTCCGGGCATTTTACAGGTTCCTGGGATGGCTGGTCAACTTTCGTTCCTTCGGTTGATTTAGTCGAATCTTTCGATGCCGATGATCAAAGGCGTCATGCCACCTTTATGGAAAACGGAAACTACTATCCTGAGTTCTGGACAGAATATACCTTTCCTGGTCAGGCAAATCCGGGTTATGTCTATTATGATGGCAAAGTGTGGTGGGGTACCCATTCACAGTCGGGTACGCACATCCGTAAACACCTTGCAGGCAGAGCCAACTCTGCCGATGGCCATATCGGCCCTCAGCACACCGAGGTTTATACCCCTATCATCAGACTATCCGACCTCTACCTTACCTATGCCGAGGCCATATTGGGCAAAAATTCCAGCACCAGCGATGCCAAGGCTTTGGGCTACTTCAATACCATTAGAGACCGCGCCGGCTTGGAGCCGCTGTCTTCGATCAGCTATGCCGATATATGGAATGAACGACGCCACGAATTTGCTTTTGAGTTTCAATCGACAAACGACCTGTTTCGATACCACAACCTGCATCCGCAGGAGGCCATCAACTTGTTGTTGAACCAAAGGCGTGGTGAGTACGGATTTCAGATAGAGCCGGTGATAATCGATGGCAAAACAGCCAAAGATCCTTTTGGAGTAGAGCTCTGGCAAACCATCCCTTCCAGCAAAGTTTACGACGATTTTAAACTGACTGTGGTAGATGACAGCTATTTTCAGATACCATATCCGATCGAAGAAATCAATGGCAATCCATTTTTAAATGATGCGCCAGCCCGATTTGATTTTGATAATTATAAATAATTAACCTGATAATCCGGTTTAAGGTTCAAAAGGCACTGAAAGGTGCCTTTTGTGGTTTAAGCCGGTATAAATCGCTTGCCATTCCATCCCAGTAGCTGGCAGATAACTATTTGCCGTCTTTGCGAACTGTCTGAACCAGGATGTGCAGGATAGCAGGATGACCGGGATTTAGTAAAAAATATTAACCGTTTCCCATAATGCAATGATCCTTATAGTTCCCGGTCAGTAGCTGGCAGATTGCCGCACTACGCGAAAAGCTCCGTTCGCACTATTTGCCGTCTTTGCGAACCTGTCTGCAACCTGGATGTTGCTGGATTGCAGGATGAACGAGGAGTTTAGTAAAAATATAAATACGTCTTCCCATAAAGCAATAATCCTTATAGTTCCCG
>JAAUQL010000120.1 GCA_012033595.1 Cyclobacteriaceae bacterium
CATTTGCATCTGCATATCTATAGCGTTTTGCGACAATGACAATTTACGACTTTTCGCCCTTTTTGCTATATTTCGATGGTCAAGTCAGGAGGTCTGATACTACTCTGGTAGAAAAGAAAAAAGGGGCAACTATCTATCGATATTTCATACCAATATCAATGAGTAGCTAACTGCTTCAATGACTTTACCATCGCCCAAATGCTAAACCGCAGGTACAATACTGTCCTATTGCCTCATACACTGATAGTCTTCCACTTGCCTCGGGTAAATAGCCACAGTGTAAAAAGCCCAACTCCCGTTTCGGAAAAGAAAACAGCCCAAAAGACCCCAGAGTGCGACCATGCCAGCTCAATGGCCAAAAGGTAGGCCAATGGTATCTGGATTAACCAGAAAAACACGAGGTTAATTTTGGTAGGGGTGCGCGTATCGCCCGATCCATTAAATGCCTGGGTGGACACCATCCACCATCCATAAACAAAGTAGGAGTAGGATAAGATACGAAGCCACTCCCCTCCTATCAATATCACTTTTGGGTCGCTGGTAAAAATGCTCATGAGTTGCTCGTTGAAAAAAAAGTACACGATGGCCACAGCTATTAGAAAAATCATATTATAGACTCCGATCTTCCAGATTGAGGACTCCGCACGATCGGGATTGGCAGCACCGAGATTTTGTCCGACCAGGGTGGCGGCGGCATTGGACAATCCCCAGGCCGGCATCATGGTAAATAGCATAATCCTGAGCGCTATGGTAGCTCCTGCGACCGCTTCACTGCCTACATCTGCCAGTATGCGCATCAGAAATATCCAGGAGGTCATGGCCACGATCATCTGCCCTACTCCACCCAGTGACGTACGCACGATATTGATCATGGCTTTGGCATCCCATCTTATTTGAGCAAGTCGCACGCGTATGTGCTTCCCCCCTTTCCACAATATCCAAAGTTGGATCATCACTGCCGCCCCACGACCTATATTGGTAGCTATGGCCGCCCCCTGAATGCCTTGTGCCGGTATAGGACCCCAACCAAAAATGAGAATGGGGTCGAGCATAATATTGAGGCCATTGGCAATCCATAATACCCACATGGCAATAGCGGCATCGCCCGCCCCTCTGTAGATGGCATTGATGACAAAAAGCAAAATAATGACTGCATTGCCTCCCAGCATCCATTGAGTATAGCGATATCCTGTTTCGATACTCCAGGCATCGGCACCCATGATCGCCAACAATTCCTGGGCATAAAATACCCCTCCGAGGGTAAAGGGCAGCGAAATGAGTACCGACAAGGCAATAGCCTGTACGGCTGCCACCGAAGCCTCCTCTTTATTTTTTCACCTATCCTTCGCGATATGATGGCTGTGATGGCCATAGAAAAGCCCATGGCCACGGCATAAATTAAAAAAAGATAGGTCTCTGTGAGGCCTACCGTGGCTACAGCCGAAGACCCCAGCTTGCCTACAAAGTATATATCTGCTATCGAAAATGCAGATTCCATGACCAATTCCAGAATCATGGGTACTGCCAGCAGAAATATGGCCTTCTTCAGATTTATCTTTGTATAGTCCGCATCGGTGCCGCGAATGGCATCTTGCAGGGCCTTCCATATCGATTGACTGGGTATTGCGGTTGGTTTTTGGTTTTGCATGGGGAAGCGGGAAGTGGCGGTTGATGGATGGTGTTTGCGTTATTGAGTTTTTGGTTGGAATTATTCCACTTTTAGTTATTGAATCAATCAGTTTTTGGTTCTTGAATTCTTGGTTTTTGCGTACTTGAATTATTGGTTTTTGGTTCTTGAATTGTTAAGCATTTGGCTGTTGATCTCATATCAATCTGCTGCTTTTGGTTTTTGAAAAGTGCAAAGCAGCATATCCGCCAACTATAGCTCCGATGAGGTGCGACTCCCATGATATACCGGGCTGATTGGGGAACAACCCATATACCAGGCTCCCATAGAAAAAAATGATTGCGGCAGAAATGGCCAATGACTTAAAGTCCTTTTTAAAAAATCCATAAAAGATCAGAAAGAAGGCAATACCATATACCAATCCACTGGCTCCGATATGAAGCGAAGGCCGGGCAAAAGCCCATACCAATATATTGGTAAGAAAGTAGCATATCACAAATACTTTTTTGCGATATTTTCATAAAAGAAAATAAAGTCCAGCCCAGAAATAGCAAGGGAATGGTATTGGAAATAATATGTACACTGCTGCCATGTATGAAGGGAGCCGTTAATATACCCAACAAACCAAAAGAGGTGCGAGGATATATTCCAAAGGCATTGAGGTTGATCCCCAGGAAAAATTGAACTGAGAATACCACCCACATCACAAATACAAATCTGAACAAATATACCATACCCCATCAATGGGTTTTTTATTTAAAATGTGAGCCTCAGCCTGTCAAGAGCCGTGGGCCTGGCGACTGTTGGCTTCCGCAGTAAGCGGCTTCCTCAAAATTCCACTTGCACCACCCCCTACCCCCGGCGCTACAAAGGATTGGCCGTTACTTTTACTTTGGCGGTTACCACCAGGTCGAAGGTGCAGGGTTCTTTTGTAAAAGTTCCGTTGAGATAAACCTTTACCGCATTCTCCTGCTTCAGGAGATTGGCCACCTCATCGGCAATGGCATCGCAGGTGCCTAACGGAAAACTACCGGTACCCGATACATGTTTGACATTGAGTGGATCTACAGCACATGTTTTGTCTGGGGCGGCGGAGGTCATTTTGCCAAATCCCACCACACCGTCGAAATAGTTGTCGTCAGCTAACGGTGAACTATAATTTTCGATGGCAAAGGTCAGTTCCGTAATTTCGTAATTCTTTATCTTGCTTTTGTATTTGTCAATTTCAGCATCGCTGGTGGCATCCAGCAATACCGAGCTGCTCATTTCATCGGTACTGACTACCGCCACAGACATGGTCTTGCTGATGGTGGTATTAAAATCAATATCTGCCAGGTCTTCCACTTTGTCGCAAGCAGATACTAAAAGAGCGAAAGCGCCCAAAATAAAGGGAATGGCTAATTTTTTCATGTTGTGTCTTTTAGATATGGTTTGTTTTGTAAAGGAAAAGAAAAACCAAAGACCTCACAAGCAAAACATTTTAGTTTTATATGGTCATTGTCGGTCACCAACCTTTAGCCAAATCTCACCCCTCAAGTACCTGCCCGGCAGCCGCTATCTTGCCTAAGCCGCCACAAAGGGAGCTTAGCGCAAAACGCATTGATCATGAAAAATGTTTTTTATACTTTAAAGAATTATTTATTCTAATTTTACCTTCATTTATTCATAATAATGAAAATAGTTGAGGAACATATAGCACTTACACCCCAGGATCCATTTGTAATAAAAATCTATACCAATCCGGATTTGAGCTACCCTTTCCATCACCACCAGTCGGCATACGAGCTCACACTCACCCTTGGCTTATCGGGTACGCGCATGGTTGGCGACCATACCGAGCAATTTTCGCCGCGGGATCTGGTACTGATGGCTCCAGGGCTGCCTCACTGCTGGCAAGACCATGGCATCAGGCCAAAAACCCCGCATAAGGTGGTGGTGATTCAATTTTGCGAAATGATGTTTTCGAGTGCCAGGCCCGGTTCACGGCATTTGGCTGGCATCCACCGCGCCCTCCGGCGATCTGTTTACGGACTGGAGCTGCTGGAGGAAGCAAAAGATAAAGCCATTGCCATTATAGACCAAATAGATGAAAGCTGTAGCCTGCATGCATATTGTGATATCCTCAAAGTGCTGGACATGTTTGGTAATGAAAAGGAGATCAGGCAACTATCGGGTCTGGCCTACACCCCACCTGCCAGCAAAAAATCTGGCAACAAGCTACCTAAAGTGCTGGATTTTATCCAACAAAACTATGCATCTAAACTTACTCTGGATGAGGCGGCAATGCTCGCGGGTATGTCTTCATCGGCTTTTAGCCATTATTTCAAAAGTCGCACCGGCAAAAGTTTTACGGAATACATCAACGAACTGCGGCTGGGCAAGGCAGCCCAACTCCTGCAATGGCACGAAATGCCCATTAGCATGGTGTGCAATGAGAGCGGTTTTCAGAACATTTCGCACTTCAACCGCTCATTCAACAAGCGCTACAAAGTGACGCCATTGAAATACAGAAAAGAATATATGGGTTAGCGTGCCGGAGATTTTTTATACACTGCAAGAGGATCGCAATGTTACGCTTCGATGGGGGTGTTGGTGCCTTAAAGTGGGTTTTAATCGCGGAATTTAAATGACACATTTTTATAATCAAATAAACAAACACAATGGACAAATCGACATTTGAAAACAAGAAACAAAGCCTGTTGGCTAAATATGAAGCTTTGCGCACCAAAGCCAACAAGGTATGCGACAAATATGAAAACGGCATTTACGATCGATACGAGCTTCCGGCCCTTACCGATGCCCATGTGCCCCTGGAGTGGAAATACGATTTTAACTATGTAAGCAACCCGCACCTGATGCAGCGCCTGGGCATCAATGCCATTATGAATACCGGCGCCATAGAGTTAGACGGCAAAATAGTGCTGATGCCGCGTATAGAAGGATGGGACAGAAAATCTTTTTTTGGCCTTGCATCAAGCGAAAATGGATTGGACAATTTCCGTTTTTGGGACTATCCGGTAGCGCTGCCCGATCTATACCCCAACGAAACCAACGTGTATGACATGCGCCTGGTAAAACACGAAGACGGCTGGATCTACGGCACCTTTTGCTCCGAAAGCCACGACGACAGTCAGCCCGGAGATCTTTCGGCGGCTCTGGCACACTGTGGCATAGTGCGCACCAAAGATCTGAAAATATGGGAACGCCTGCCCAACCTCAAGACCCGGTCAGACCAGCAGCGCAACTGTGTACTGCACCCCGAATTTATCAATGGCAAGTACGCTTTCTACACCAGGCCACTGGCAGATTTTGCCTCACTTGGCGGGGGCGAAGGCATTGGCTGGGGCCTTTGCGACGACATTACTCATGCGGTAATTCCGCAGGAAACCTTTATTGACACCAGGGTGTACCATACCATCAAAGAAGGCAAAAACGGCCAGGGACCAGCGCCAATCAAAACGCATGAAGGCTGGCTGCACCTGGCCCATGGTGTGCGACCCACTGCTGCGGGTATGCGCTATGTGCTTTACATTTTTATGACCAGCCTCGAAGACCCCACCAAAAAAATATACGAACCGGGGGGCTATTTCATATCGCCACGCGGATCTGAGCGCTTAGGCGATGTGAGCAACGTGGTATTTAGCAATGGCTGGGTGAAACGCAGCAACGGAGAAGTCTTGATCTACTATGGTGCCAGCGATACGCGTATCAATGTCGTGCGCACTTCCCTCGATAAGTTGGTGGACTACGTGAAAAATACTCCTGCAGATGCTCTGCGCTCCAATGACTGTGTGCAGCAACGAATCGCCCTGATCAACAGGAATAAAGTGTAGCCTAATTATAATTGCCCCCGGTAGCCTGTCGCATGGGGCAACCGGGGGCTAAGCAAAGTGGAATTTATTGCCCAATTTCTGCCGGGGCTGTTGAAGCATGGCTACACTTACTTGTCAAGAACGTCAGGGAATATGGCTTCATTCCCCTCATAAGCCCACGCTACGATCTGGAATAGTTATGGCTTTACATTGATCAACTGTCTCTGCAAGCTCCATCCCTCCTGCCGATGTAGGTGAAAGCGTATGGTGCCCATCGCCAGTGAGAAAGTGGACAACAACTAAACATTGCTATCATGAACGTAGAAAAAAATGAAATTTTATTGATTTACAATTCCAGTCTTTTGATCGACAGACAGGCCTACGCTTACGCTAAAAGTCTCAAAAACCATAATCTGAAGAGCATTGATTTGAAACACGACCGACTTACCGAAACTCAAATCATGGAACTGACCCAAAAATTGGATATCGAACCACAAGAGCTTATCGACACGCAATCGTCGGAATATTTGCGGTATTTTTCCAATACCGAACTTACGGACAATAGTACCCTGAAAGCACTGAAGCAAAATCCGATGATCATGAAGACGCCAATCGCGGTATATAGCGACCGTGCTGAGTTTGTGAAAACTCCATATGAATTTATCAAAAAGGATATGGTCGTAAAATAAAACCCCGGATTAAATGCAAACAATAACAGCAATGTGGACAATCAAACCATCTTACCTGGCTATCGGCATCATGATGTCGCTAATCATAGCCTTCACCTCGTGCATGAACCAACAGCCGGGAGAATCGAACAATGAAGTAGAGCAAGCAGAAGAAACAGAAAGCATCGATTACGGTCAAAAAATGCTCAGGGAAAGCATGCAGGAAGATATCGACCTGGCAGATGAATACATTCAAAAAATGGAAAATAAACTCGATATCGCTACGGCAGGCGAAAAGGAAGACATTACCGCTGCGATTGCTGAGATCGAAGCTGAAAAACAGCAAATACAAGCTCAACTCAGCGAAGTGACTAATGCAACTGTCGATACCTGGCAAACCGTGAAAAACGATGTTGAAAAATCAGTGAATTACAGCAGGCACAAAATAGACAGCCTGGTAAAAAACACCGAAAAACCATAGAATCCTATTAGCCAACAGATAGGCTGTGGACAGTATAAAAACTCCGGGCCGGCATGTCCACGCTTAGTTACAATTGATAGATATGACCATTCATCCGGCCTGGCTGGGTGAATGTTTTTGTTTTATGGCTTTCGCACTAAATCGAAAGAATAATGAATCAAAATACTACAAATAGCATCCGGTATCCGCCAGGTGCACATACCAAGACCCAGCCTGGGTCTCACAAGATCATTAATCCTATGTTTCATCGAAAAATCATTGAGTTATGAGTATTAAAAAAATTATAGAGAAAACCGCCTTGGTGACCGCACTAGTGGTGTTGGCTGCGCCAGGTATGGCCAGCACACCGGCAATTGCACTCCCATTGGCGGGTCAATTTGCGGCTGATGAAAACCAAGGTGATGTGCCCGCAGACCAGGACATTACCTATTTTATTCAGCGGGAATATATGGTGCAGGAAGCCGTTAACTGGAATAATGTGGATGTAAGCACCCGGGAAGGTATAGTGACGCTAAGTGGAAATGTGAACAACCTATTGGCCAAAGACAGGGCCATCAGCATAGCCAAGTCAGTAAAAGGCGTACGGGCTGTGCTCGACAAGGTGAATGTGAGCGGTTTGCAAATATCGGACGAACAGCTAAAGGCCAATATCGAAAAATCGCTGAAGCTGGATCCGGCCACAGAGCAATACGAAATTGGGGTTTCTGTGGTCAACGGCAAGGTAGATTTGTCGGGAAAAGTGCAATCGTGGCAGGAAAAAATGCTTGCCGATAAGGTAGCACGCAGTGTAAAAGGTGTGAAAGCAGTGGAGAACAATGTCTATTTCGATTTCACCTCCAACAGGTCTGATGCGGAAATAAGAGAGGACGTGATGCAATCGCTCCGCTGGGATGTGAGGGTGGATGACGGACTGATAAATGTGGAGGTAAAAGATGGCATTGTAAACCTGAGCGGAACGGTAGGTAGCGCTACAGAGCAGAGCCAGGCTGAGGTTGATGCCTGGGTCGCTGGGGTAAAACACGTAAATACCGACAGGCTCACCATCTCTAAGTGGGCTCGCAATGAAGCCATGAGAAAAGACAAATATGTGAGCAAATCAGATGATGAGATCGAAAAAGCCATCAAAGATGTATTTCTGTATGACCCCCGGGTGTTGTCATTCAACCCCGATGTAGCCGTGGACAATCAAACGGTGACCCTGACGGGCGCCGTGGACAACCTGAAAGCCAAAAACGCTGCTGAACGTGATGCCCGCAATGTGGTAGGCGTGCGCAAAGTGGTTAATTTATTAAAAGTGAGGGCAGAGACCCGGCCAAAAGACAACGAGCTGCGCACTAAAGTGCTTGACGCCTTGGCGCTGCACCCCGTTACCGAAAAAAGCGGGATCAATGTCTCCGTCAACGATGGCGTAGTGACCCTCTTTGGTGCGGTCGAAAACAACCAACTTAAATACGAAGCGGCTGAAATAGCCTCAGGGATTCGTGGCATATCGGAAGTAAAAAACCTGTTGACACCCAATGCGGATGCCCTTCCGTATGCCTTTGACTATCATACCCAATACTACTATCCGTATTATTTTGGACAATACGACCAGCGCTATCGCCCGGCAAAATCGGACTGGGAAATAAAAGAAGACATCGAAGACCAGATTTGGTGGTCGCCGTTTGTGAACAAATCTGATGTAGAAGTAAACGTGGAAGATGGAGTGGCCGAACTTTCGGGTACCGTAGATTCATGGAATGAATATAGATTTGCAGAAAAAAATGCTTTCGATGGCGGCGCGTCAAGGTCGATAACGACCTGATCGTTCATGTTGAATAATTGCTTTGCACCAGCCTGGTGTACTCCAGGCCCATCAGGATAAGAAATGAATAAAATCAAAGCCCCCTGAAAATGATTTCAGGAGGCTTTGATTTTTTCACGCTGAGGTGCTTCGGGTCTCAGTCTGCTAAGAAATGTAGCTTCTCAATGCTTCAGTTCAAACTTTTCATCCCATCTTGGGGCAAACTGAGGATTGACCTGGCGTGCTCCACGGTCGAGGGCGGCTATTTCGTGCATTTCACTTTCGCTAAGTTCAAAATCAAAAATATCGATATTCGATTTTCTGTGTTCATGATTTGATGCCTTGGGAATGGTGGCTACCAGGCGCTGTTGGATAAGCCAGCGCAAAATCACCTGCGATTCGCTTTTACCATATTTCTTTCCTATTTGTTGCAACAGTTCCGTGCCCAATATCTGACCCTGACCCAATGGCGCATAGGCGATTAAAAACACGTTGTACGTTTCACAGATATCAATCAGATCATTTTGTGCCAGCATGGGGTGGTACTCTACCTGGTTGGCAATGATCTCATCTATGGCAAGCGCTTTTACCAGCAATCGGGGGGTGAAATTACTCACTCCTATTTTGCGGATATATTCTTTGCTTCTCAGCTCGCGCATGGTTTTGAGCGCATTGGTAATGGTTTCCTCATTGGCCGGCGGCCAGTGGATGAGCAACAGATCGATATAGTTCATCTGTAATTTTTCCAGGCTCTGTTGAAAGGTGCTTTTAAGCTTTTCCGGCTCCAGGTTGTCGAGCCAAATTTTGTTGGTGACGAAAAGCGCTTCCCGGGGAATTCCAGACGCTGCAATGCCCGTACCGACAGCTATTTCATTGTCGTACATCTGGGCGGTATCGATGTGTCGATATCCCATTAAAATCGCATCCCTGACTGCTTCCTGACAGGTGCTTCCCTGCATTTGGTAGGTGCCCAGGCCGATTGACGGGATACTAAAATTCCGGATAGTTTTGGTGCTGATATCCGGATGTGACGTAATGTTCTTCATCATGTATGTGGTTAGTGGTCTTAATACTCGCTCAAGCTCACGGTGCAGGTAAAGTGGTCGTTTTATACCACTACCCTGTTGTAAGCCGGATTTTTCTTCAGGAACTCCTTCACGAAAGGACAGGTGGGAATTACCTTCAAATTTTTGGAAATAGCATATTGAAGGGCATGCTCCACCATCTCATTTCCAATACCAAGTTTACGCACCGATTCAGGCACGTAAGTTTCGAAGTATTCCAGGGTATCTTCTTCGGGTCGTTCAAACTTGAGGTGGGCAGTACCATCCGGCATTTGCGCAAAAACATCTGGTGCTGTAGGTCAAGTCGTATATTTAAGTTGTTTGTGCTCATAGTGTCCTTGTTTGTTCTTGTTTCGTTGCTGTATGTTGTATCGGTTCGCTTCCATATCCACCATCGCCGGCAAAGCGGTAGCATCCGCCTTGCAGGTGGATTATAAACTGTCCTTTTCGCATTATTTCAATACCAGCAATGGGATTTTGGTATGGTATACCATTTTCTTTCTTAGCCCGGGGTTGAACATCCGCTTAAAAAAGCCGTGATCTCTATATACCAGCGCCAGCATATCAACATGATTTTTATCTACATATTCTTCCAGCGCTTTTTCCTCATTGTCTTTCAACAATATCCTTATCGAAAAATAATTGACATTGGCTTTGAGTTCTTTTTTAATCCTGCTGTAAATCATGTTGTGGTGCAGGTCAGCCTCGTCTATGTTTTCCGATACATTTACGATGTCGAGCGAAGCAGCAAAACGCTTGGTGATATCGAAGAGTGTATCGAGGTGTAAACCATTCTCCACGTTATCTGTGTCAAGCGCCAGGCTTATCTTGTTCATTCCGCGATATGCAAACTCGTCGGGGATCACCAGCACCGGACACGAAGCCTCGCGGCTTAGCGATTCGGCCATGGTTCCAAATAACTCCGCAAAACCCGAAGCGCCGGTGGTGCCGATCAATATCAGGTCGGATTTTTTCTCGTTGGCGGCCTGGGTGAGCAAATCTACCGGGGTGCCCGGCAAAATCACCAGTTCATAGTCCAACTCAGCCAACCTGGGGTAGTTGTCCTTCAGAAATTTCAGTTTTGCATCCCTCATTTCTTCTTCTTCCAGCACCAGGGTATTTGACTCGGGCACAATGCTGGCCATGCCGCTGGTCGGATAAGCAAATTCGCTGGCAAGGTAAGTTTTGAAAAAAACAAGTTTGGCTTCAAATTTCCGCGCCAACTCTACGGCATATCTGATGACCACGTCATCTTGTGCCGAAATTTCGAGTGGAACAAATATTTTGCGTATCATAATCAATTTTTTTATGGTTAAAACTTCATTGCGATGCCGTTTGGCCTATGTAATCTTTGAAGCAATATTAAGCAGGGCATCCTGGTGTCTTTTGGAAACTTCAGTCCAGTCGAGCACATTCCAAAAAGCATCGATATAGTCAGCCTTATTGTTTTGATAATCGAGATAGTAGGCGTGTTCCCACAAATCGAGGCCAAAAAGCGGATAGCCCTTCTGTTCAGCTACATCCATCAATGGATTGTCCTGATTTGCTGTGGTAGTTAGTTGCAATATGCCGTCGCTGTCTATAATCAGCCATGCCCAACCCGAACCAAAATGGCTCATGGCCTTTCTGGCAAATTGCTCCTGAAACGATTCATAAGACTCAAATGCAGCTTCTATTTGGTTCAGTAGTTTGCCGTACGGTTTTATGGGCTCAGGTGAAAGTATGCTCCAAAAAAGGGTATGGTTGAAATGCCCTCCGGCATTGTTGCGGATCTTGTCTCCCAGAAGCGATGCCCTGGCCAACAACTCAACTAATGGCCAATCCTCATATTTGCTGTCTTCCAGCGCCTGTATCAGCTTGGCTACATAGCCGCGATGGTGTTTATTGTAATGCACCTCCATGGTGGCCTCGCTTATATAAGGCTCAAGATCGCTCGTGCTGTAGGGAAGATAGGGTAATTCGAATTGGGCAATTTTTGAATTGATATTGATCATTTTGTCGTCTTTGATGTATTATAACATTTAGTTTAAAACCCTGCCAAATAATGCCATTTATGGACTTGAAGGCACTTTGCAATCCATAATTATAAAATTGATTGAATTGAGCCTTGTTATCCACACAATATTTAGCTGCAGGGCATAGAGCGTGAGGCGGTTACCCGGCATAAAGTGGGGAAATAATTACCGGTAGTGGAAAATTATCCACATTTTCGTCTGTTTGTACCCTTCAATTCATATCCGAATGGATTATGAGTTCATCAATAGGTTTCCGCTTTCGATCGTTTTTTACCTGATCAGAATATCCGATGGCAACCATAGAAACCGGTTCAAAACCCGATGGGAGTTGAAATAATTTTGTGGCTTTATTCAAGTCAAATCCAGCCATTTGATGCACCTGCATCTCTTTGAATACAGCCTGCGTGCAAAAATTTCCCATGGCCAATCCTACATCGTGCAAAGCATGCCGGTTGGTAGAACCATCAAGGTCAAAAAATGTCTTGGCCACGGTCAACATTAGTATGGGGGCTTGTTTTACCCATTTTTGATTGTCTTCCGACAAACAGGAAAATAAGTTTTGATAGGTTTCCGATTCGCCTTTGCGGCCATAAACAAAGCGCCAAGGCTGTTCGCTGTAGCTCGATGGCGCCCACCGGGCTGCCTCAATAAGCGACATGAGCATGGCTTCGTCCACTTCCCGATCGATAAAAGTTCTTGGGCTAATTCTCTCGTAAAAAACTGGTGCTGCTTTACTATTTTTTGCTACTGTAGTCATGGTTTAATTGTTCATTTCACAGATTGTAACGCTACTTAAACCCCAAAAACCTTGCCAACAAAAGCAGTAGCGGATTGCGAGGCAATTACTTTTCCGCAATCACCAAACAATTTGGTAAGAATTAGTCCCCACCGCAGCACCAATATTTCGAAGCGTGCAACGCATACTGATGTTTCAACCCATTACCAGCCTCTTTCAATGCATAACACTCCGCTCCAATCCATTGGAACCCTCTTGAAAACGGTAGAGTGCAATTTGAAAACGGTAGAATGCAACTTCAAACCATAAAGAGACAACTTGAAAACGGTAGAGTGCAACTTGAAAACGGTAGAATGCAACTTCAAACCATAAAGAGCCGCTTGAAAACGGTAGAGTGCAACTTGAAACGGATGAGAATAGGCAACTTC
>JAAUQL010000020.1 GCA_012033595.1 Cyclobacteriaceae bacterium
TGGTTCAGCTATCATTTAGAAATAAAAAATGTACCCCATTTCAAAGGTATATGCCTGCACCATGGTGGCGGGCACCACGATACCGCAGGGTGTATCCTGGTGTCGGACAGCTCAACCATAAGCAGTGAAAACAAAACATTGACCAATTCCAAATACACCTTCGAACAGTTGTATAGGTTTCTTGAACGGCAAATTGGTGAAGGCAAAAAAGTACAATTGACTATAAAGGACGAACAATGGATAAACCAGTTGCAATAGCAAAACAAAAACTATGTTGACCATGAATGACGATACTAAAAAAACACCCAAGACCATGCCCTGGTGGAAAGTGGCCCTCATGTATATTGGCCTCATTTTCACAGTGACCACCGCGATATCGTTGGCTAATCCGGGGCATACCTTTTTTAATTTAGCCGGGGGCATCATCATCAGTTGGATAATTTCCCTGGTGACCTACTATGTCTGGGCCATCAGATTTTACAACATCAATATGGGCTGGACCGAGGAAGACTGGATAAAACAAGACAAACTAAAACGGGAACAGCCGGAATCGGCAGACTGCGAACCTGAGGCCAATCCCAATGCTGAAGAAACCCTTGGTCTGCCGCCAGGCACCGTGCGCGCCACCATTGCGCTTACCCTGCTCATCGGAGCGCTGGCATTGATGTTGGCCTCTCTCGAAATGCCCTACATGCTGGAGCAAAATAGTTTCTTTATTGATAATTACGATTTTATCAAAACTGCCATTCTCATGATGGTGGCCTTCTACTTTGGCAACAAATCACTTGAATACTTCAAAACCAGTAGTCCGGTGCATGGAGTTTCCAACGCCACCAAACCAGCAATGCGGCAAAATATGCCGGAAATACTGCCATCACCGGTGCAAAACCGTACTGAGCTATCGCGAACGACGACTACTGTGGTTAAAAATCCGGAGATAGAGGATGACCGCAGCACCCACGATTTTGATGTAACGGGGGCTCAGGGATGAGGGCTGTATGGGTATTGATCGCAGTGACCTTCCTGTTTGCCTGCAAAAAGGAAGATAAACGACACCTGGTCATCAGCAAGGTGAAAAGTGCCTCCAAGCTTGCTACTACAGAGACGATCATTGACAAAGTGGTACTTGGTACTCAAGAGAAAAAATTGCTGGGCATCATCAAAGTCAACAAGGCGTACTTTGCCGCTAATACGCAGGCCACAATCAAGTCAGGAGTGGATTTGTCGAAACTTGGCGAAGAGGATGTGAGCATAGAAGGCCGGCGGATTACGCTGCACTTTCCGGCGGTGGAGGTGTTGGATTTCAGCTATCCCTTTGCCAGCTACAAAATCGACAGCACCATTACCAAAAACAAGTTCCTGAACAAAATAGATATACTCGACCACGAACGATTTTATATGATGGCCGAGCTCGACATCAGAAACAATCTGAAATATACCGGCATACGAGAAGCGACCGAGGCCAAAACAAGGCGGATGATGGAAGGCTTGCTCAAAAACCTGGGCTATGAAGAGATCTACATCACCTTTAAACCGGGCGAACTGATAAAAGAGGTGGAATTTGACTATCAAATAGAAGAATAAGGCGTGATACTTTTTTGGAAACAAATCGGATTGGTGTTGCAGATTTTGCTGGTGGTGGCGGCAGTGCTGGCATTTAGCTTTTTTGATCCATTCGGCATGTTGAAAAGCAAAAAGCAAAAACTGGAAAATACGCCCATTGTCGTAAAGAGCATTCGCGACATCGGCCAACTCATCACCAGCGAATACTATGGCGAGGTGCTCAATTCGCTACAGCAATCGCGCATCAACCAGGTGATGGACGACATGGTAGTGCATGAAGAAGAGTACAAATCGCTGCATAACCAATATCAGAAAGCGGTGGCCGAAATGATCGCCGACAAAACAGACTACCGGGTGTCGCGCTGGAATAAAAAAAACGACCTCTACGAATACTTTTATTTCCGCTTTGCTTCGCTCACCGAAAATCCTTATTACCAGGATTATATTGAGTGGTTGCTCACCAAAATGAAGCCCAAAACCGAAAAGCAGTTGTTGAAATATTTTTATACCGAAAGCGACATGGCCCTTGCGGAATTGAATAAGCTGCAAATGACCAGTGAACTGTCAATCGCCATTCGACAAATTACCGATGCCAGGCTCAATGAACTGAGTGCCGACAGAAAATTCAGAAAGCAACAAATCGTAGTGCTGGGCCGGGGCTGGGTAAAAGCCGGGATAGATTTCGGAAAATTTACCCAACATAATTTTAAATATGATGAAAACACCAAGACAATCCACCTGATAGGCATGAAACCGGAGATATTGGCATGCACCATCAATCCCTGGTTTATTCCGGAAAAGCAAGTGAAAGGGTTTGAAGTGATATTGGTGAGCCGCAAAGCCAATGAGCCCATGTTTATGCAAATGGTGAAAGAAGAAACACTTAAAAAACTAAGAAACAACGCCATAGAAGCAGGACTGCTGGAAAAAGCCCGAGAAAATGCCATGGCCAACTTAAAGGATTTCTTTTCGCTGCTTATCCCCGATGGGGTGGAGCATGTCATCCTGCACGATGACTTTTTTAGCTATTTCGATACTTCCATGCAGCTCGATTCCATAAGTCCACCGGTGATGAAAACCATTGATTCGCTATTGGTCAGACGCTTTGCCACTGATAGCACGGAAGTAATCGCCATGAGAGATTCCCTCAGACAGCACAAAAGAATATTGGTGGGCGATAGCACCTACCGGGTGCAGCGCTTTAGCAGTCTGTTGGCATTCATCGAAGATGAAGAGCTTTCTTCAGGTGAAATGGCTCAATTACAAGCGCTTGGCGCACAACTTAACGAAGCTTATTTGGCTGTGGGGAGCGACACCTCCACGCAAGCCAAAACGCCACCCGGTCTCCATCCGCTCGACACCATTTGGTACTATCCTGATCAAAAAATGCGACAAGCCTTACAGAACATGGCCAATCAGGCCACGGCACCTGAAAAGCCATTTGGCACATGGCAGATCATAAGCCAAAGTACCCCATACAAACAATGGCGGCAAAAGCGAAATAATTATTACCGCAATTTGATTGCTAAATCAATACTGAAGCAGAAGCGCGATGATTTTGAAACAATCCTCAGTCAAATAAAAAGCCATGCGGCGCAGGTGGTCATAGCCAACGAAACCTTCATTGCCGGTGGAGCAAAAGAAACATATAGCTCCACTGTAACCATAGAAGGGCAAACAATCAGGCAAACTAGCGACATACAGCAAACTATAAATAGCGCCTTGAATAAAAACCTGCTGCCACTTAGTGGCGAAGCTTTGTCTCAGGTGCTTGATTCTTTGCATCAGACTTTCAATCGGCAAAAACCGCAGGATTTTGTGCCCATACGGGAGTTGGCTCATATCCGATATCGGTATTGCATGGAGGGCGCGTGCGCGCCAATTGGAAAGTACAGCCGGATATTGGATAGCATCGACCTTGATACCACGCAAACGGCAGTGTTGGCTATGCTCGAACACGAAATAAAACAAACCAAGTCTGGATTGGATACGCTTGCGGGGCAGCACATCGATTTGCCAGATTCGATGTGGTACTTTCCGTCACAAAGTGTATTGGCAAAACTGGCTTCGGATGCGGATGAAGCTTTTCCCCGTGATGCGTTCACTGATTTTTTCGGAAAAACCTTCAAAAGCAAAAAGTACAAGCAGTGGCAAAAAGATCGTAATGCGCACTTTCACCAGCTTATCTATTCCGAAATGCTCAATCGCCGCTTGTTGGAATTGGAGGAGACAACACGGATGGTTACTAAAAGTAATTAAGGCCAGCTGAGCAAACACCTCATATTTGACTTCAGGCGGACTCAAAACGGCCTTTGCCGGGGGATAAACTTATGATAAACATTTCTGTTCAAACTGCTATTTTGGCATCTTTCGGTAAAAACCCCTGGTTTTATTCAATTTTTGTTGCTTTCTGGCTATTTTTACCCTCGAAACTTGAAATTTGCAATTTTATTCTGACCCTGTGTGCCATGAACCAGAAGCGACAACGTCGCTTATACCCAAACCCCCAAAAACTGTGTGGCTAACTTGCCTTGTTAGCCTGGTCTTATTGGTTTCTTCTTTCGCGCAAGCGCAAAATCAACTGACAGAAATCGATCTTGAACATATACGACAGGCGACGGTACGACAATATATTTCGGAACAACAAGACCGGCATATAAAATGCTTTTCGGATTTGCACCCATCGGTAGTGCAAAATGACGCACTGGATGATTTCAGACAATATGAAAAAGTTTACCTGATCAAGGAGTCGGTTCATGAAGTATGGGCCAACTATAAGTATGCCAGCCAGACAGACGTGTGGGAGATCAACCGGGTATCGTTTGGAATGGCTTTCTGCCGGGATTCAGAGGAAGTGGTTTATGCTGACGAGCTGTTATTTGGGATGGAAGTCGGCCAGATATATTTTCTAAACTTGAAGATACTCCATGGATTGTACAATCTCCCCGTGGCCTTTGAGGTCACCACAGTCGATCGAGAAAGGCGTCTTTTTGAATTTAGCTACCTAAAAGGGGGTAAAGCCGAAGGCAAGCAATCAATCCAATTGATGGAAACGCCACAAGGCTATACCGAAATAGTGCATAAAAGTTTCGTAAGAAGCGATTCTAAATTTCGGGACAAATACCTCTATCCCTTTTTTCACAACAAGTTGATCAGAGAATTTCACAGCAATATGCGCCGGATCATCACCTACAATGCCAAAAATCCACGGCTTGCCCAGGCAGGTCTGGCAGTTGACAAATAAAAAAGCCGGAAGAAGGCTTCCGGCTTTTGTGCTGCAATCCATTTTTTTTATTTCTTCAAAAAAGCAGAATACATCCATACCAGCTTTTCCTGTTCGCGGATGTAGTCGCTCATGAGGGCATTGGTGCCTTCATCATTTATTTCACCTGATAGCTCCAGAATGTGCCGCTGTTTTTTCAACAAAATGCTAAAAGCTTCCAATATCTGTTCTACCCCTTTTTTGCCATCTGTTACTTCAGAGCTTTCGGGGATTTTGGTGATTTTTAAATAATCGGTAAACTTGTGTGCCGGGTTGTACCCCAGCGTAAGGATACGCTCTGCCACTTCATCGATTTTGAGAAATAGGTCGTTGTACAACTCTTCGAATTTGACATGGAGCTCAAAAAATTTTTCGCCAGTTATATTCCAGTGGTATCCTCTGGTGTTTTGGTAGAAGGTAGAATAATTGGCCAACAAGTCGCCGAGCAATTCAGCCAGTTCTTTACTTTTTTCTTTGTCGAGTCCGATTTTAGTTAATTTATCCATTATTGATTTTTTAGAAAGTGAATAATCCGTGTTGGGATCCATTTTTATTATCAACAGCCAAATGAACAAAATGATTCATGGCGAAATAGAAAAATGGCTTTAAAGTGTTGTTCTAAAACACATGCGGTAAAAAAATGGCCATCATCAGCATGATGAAGGTGCATGCCAGCGTGGGAACCCCAATGAGCAAACCTCGTATCGCCTGAAACGATTTATGAGGTTGTAATCAGTATTTCTTGGATTTTTTGTCCCTTTTCTCTTCCTTTTTTTCTTTCGGGGTCTTTAAAGGCTCCTTTTTTACGTTTTTCTTAGCATCCTGTGATTTGGCCATTTTTATGAGATTTTAAAGTTAAGGACTAAATGTTTTGTATTGGAGTTTTGTTCAAACCTTGAAATTTACGCATTATTAACCAGGCAGGATGCCTTTCGCAATGTTTTTTTAGTTGACATGGTATTTTGGGCCGTTGGTTTCCACGGCGGCAAAAATGGCGTATTGTTCGTGGTCGAGCGGATAATCCCAGCAGCCCATGCTGTGGAACATTTTGCCACCAAAGCCGGTCTTGAATCGGTACAAGCCATGCATCGGATGGCCTGGATTGCCATTGGGCGCTGCGCCAAACATATCGTATTCCAGGCAACCATAGGCTTGCGCTCTGCGCATAGCTTCCCACTGCACGGCATAGGTTGCCATCAGATTGCGTTGATTGTCAGAAGAAGCGCCGTAAAGGTAGGTTCCCCGTTTGGCGGAAAGCATCAGAAACATGGCCGCCAGGTATTCGCCATCGCGATCGGCCATGAGCAGTTGCACTTCTACCTGCGAAGGCAAGTCATCGGTGGGCGTGGCCAATACCGACCTGAAATATTCAGCATCCTGAAGGCCGTAGTTAATGCCGTTGCGTGAAGCCGTTTGTTGGTATAGTTCGAGCCAAATATCAATTTTATCCAGTCCGTAACTTTGCACCCTCACACCCTTGCGTTGCGACAACTTGACGTTATATCTGGTTTTGGGCTTCATTTTTCCCAATAATTTTTCTGAACTGTGATTAAGATCCAGAAAAATGGTATTGGTGGGCAGGATATTCGACTGGCATTTTACCAGATTCCATTCATTGGTTTTAAAGTTGAGCCTGTATTCTTGATTGCGCACCGTTGGCGGTCCCATCCAGTGGCCATTTTCATCATAGTAGTCTTCTTCTTTTGACCACTGATTTTCCCATGGCAGGTCGAAGCGAATCAAAATGCAGTTTTTTGGCAAGTGCGAACGCAGCACTTCGGACAACTCCTCGAGGAAAACGCCATGGTTTTCGGCATCTGGTTCTATTTCTGGCCCGTAGGGCACGTAGGCAACGCTGTGTTTGTCATCGATAGCTTGCAGCAAAACCAGCAAATCATCCTGAAATAGTTTGCTTCTCGAGGTGTCAGGATACAGTAAATCATTGGGGGCTTTATACTTAAAAGCAAAAGGCTTCATACCCTGATGGTGCTTTACTCGTGCCCAAAATGCGGTTTGTTGGGCAATGTTGCTTTCTTGAATGGCTTCTATTTCTTTGGGTTCTACGCTGCAATGCATGTATCCGTTATTTGATGAGAAGCGTGCAAAGGTAACAAAATGAGCCATAGAAGGCAAGCAGGTAGCTAATCCACAACAATTCCACCGCACGAGTTAAGCTAAGCCCTTAGGCGACGGCACGTATTCAACTTTAAAATCCAAATAGCTGACGAGGCTTATCTCAAATATATTCCCGTGTCGTAAAAGTGATCAGTATTTGTTATTTGGTGCCAGATCGAGGATTATGAACTGACGCTGTGTTGAGCGCATCTAAGATGCAAAAAAGTTGGTCTATACTTATTCTGCATTTTAACGCGCATAAAGGCTTTGATGACTGGTTCATGTACCGGTATGTGCGCGTAACCGGTTGGTGAATTTCGTATTTTCATAAGTATTCAATATATCTATTGAATACTTGAATAATATGTTTACCTTTGCGCAACTTAAGCTTCAAATATGAAAAGTCGAGAGTTTAAAAATGCCATGTACGACGGTTTGGCCAGGCTGATTAAGGCTTTGGCAAACCCAAACAGGCTTGAAATTATAGAAATGCTTTCACAGGGAGAGAAAAGTGTGGAGGGGGTTGTAAAAACCACGGGATTGTCTTTTGCTAATGCATCCCAGCATCTGCAAGTTCTCAAGAACAACAACATTGTAAAGGCACGTAAAGATGGATACTATGTGTACTATTCGCTTGTGAATGATGATTTTTTAGCCTTATACCAACATGTGATTAAATATGCCATGAGCGAGATAGCTGAGTTGGAAAAAATCATGAATCGCCAGCGGGATGACAACAAATCAAATGACGCCGTGAGCCTTGATGATCTGGAAATCATGGTAAACGGCCAAAACGTGATGCTTTTGGATGTACGACCATCCAGTGAATATGAATCCGGACACATTACCGGAGCGATGTCTGTTCCTATGGGCGAGTTGATGGAAAAGCTGAAAGTGCTTCCCCGGGAAAAAGAAATTGTGGCTTATTGCCGGGGCCCGTTTTGCGTTCTGGCTGATGAAGCAGTGAAAATTTTGAGTGAAAAGGGATATAAGATAAGAAGGCTCGACGAGGGCTACCCGGAGTGGAAAATTAGGCAACTACAAACCAATTAAGACCATGAAAAAAATATTGATCCTCGGAGGAGGTGGGCTTTTGACATTCAAATTAACTTCTGATGATGACCTTTTTATGAACAGAACAACAAATTATACGATGAAATGACCGTGACTAAATCAAACCCATTCGACAAGATTGCTGAGGAATATGACCAATGGTATGTTGACTATAAATACTCATTTCTTTCCGAACTGGAAGCAATTAAATATTTTATTCCGGCTTCAGGAGTCGGAATAGAAATCGGTGTGGGAACTGGAAGATTTGCTGTTGAATTGGGCATAAGGCATGGTATTGAACCATCGCAAGCCATGGCGGCCATGGCAATGCAAAGAGGCGTTGATGTGATGATCTGCACAGCAGAAAATATTCCGCTTGCAGACGAAAGCTATGATTTTGCCGTCATGGTAGCTGTTGATCCATTCGTAGATGATATCGAACAGGTATATCGTGAAATATTCAGGATACTAAAACCCGGCGGCAAATTGGTAGTAGGCACGCTGCATCGGGACGGCGCCAAAGCACAGAAATATATGAATATGACCGACAGCGAGGTTTATATGCATGCCCGTTTCCATACAGTAGGAGAAACCATTGATCAGCTTAAAAAAAATGGATTTTCAGGATTTGAAACCTGCCAGACACTGTTCGCCATGCATCCGGACATCATAGAAAAACCCCTTCCAGGCCATGACCGTGGCAGTTTTATAGCCATAGAAGCCATTAAATAGTTTACTCATGAAAAAGCCAATATACCTCGATTACAACGCAACTACCCCGGTTGACCCGGAAGTTGCCGAAGCGATGTTGCCGTATATTCAGTCACAATTTGGCAATCCATCCAGTGCATACCACATCGGCAGAGCCACGAAGGAAGCCATCAGCAAAGCCCGCAGTCAGGTAGCGGCTCTGATTAATGCCGATCCCGGAGAAATTATTTTCACCGGCTGCGCTACCGAATCCAACAATCTGGCTATTCATGGTTTCATGTTGGCTAATAAAGAAAAGGGGAAGCATATCATTACATCTGCGGTAAAGCATCCTGCAGTAACGGAGGTGTGCAAATATCTTGGAAAGCAAGGTTTTGAAATCACCTATGTACCGGTTGATCGTTACGGCAGGGTAAAACCAGCGGATGTTGAAAAGGCAATTCGCCCTGATACGGCTCTTATTTCAATTATGCATGCCAATAATGAAGTGGGGACGATTCAACCGGTCAAAGAAATAGCTGCCATAGCCGGGAAACATAAGATTGCCTTCCATACAGATGCCTCCCAATCCACAGGGAAAATCGCAACAGATGTGCAAGAACTCGGGGTAGATCTACTCACTATTGCCGGACATAAGCTCTATGCACCAAAAGGCATAGGAGCCCTGTACATCAGACATGGAGTCAAAATTGAAGGTCTAATCCATGGGGCAAATCAGGAAAAAGGAATCAGCCCCGGCACGGAGAATGTAATCCATATAGTAGGTCTGGGGAAAGCCAGTGAAATTGCACTGCGTGATTTTAAAAGAAATCGTCAAAATATGCTCACAACACGAGATGCCTTACTGGCAGGGCTGAAAAGCAAACTGGGAAATCAGGTAACGGTTAATGCCGATCTGATCAATTGTCTTCCAAACACGCTGAGTATTGCCTTCGAAAATGTGGAAGCACATAGGCTGGCAGAAGCCATCAGTGACGATGTTTTTATTTCTACCGGCTCGGCTTGTCATGCTGATTCCATTGAAGTTTCATCCGTACTGCAAGCTATGAGTATTGACCATGAAATCGCGACGAGTACGGTACGCATCAGTACCGGGAAATTTACATCGGCTGAGGATATTGACAGGGCGGCGGAAATAATATCCGGGGCAGTGAAAAAATTATCCCCATCCATATAAAACCATTTTTTCCGTATATCACACTCCCTTCGAGTGCTGATAACTGACTCTTTTTTAAAACGCTAAAATTTAAAAACATGCAAAAAATTTTGATTTTGATCAACGATGCGCCTTATGGTACCGAGAAGGCTTACAATGCTCTTCGATTGGCCAATCAGCTGGGCAAAGACCACGAAAATGTTGAGGTTCGCATTTTCCTGATGGCCGATGCAGCTTCCTGCGCGGTTGCTGGTCAAACAACGCCAAATGGGTATTACAATATAGAACGGATGCTGAAATTCACGATCAACAAAGGCGCCAAAGTAAAAATATGCGGTTCATGCACAGATGCACGAGGATTAAAAAATATGCCCCTTGTTGAAGGCGCTGAAATCAGCACCATGGCCGAATTTACGGATTGGGTGGTTGATAGCGATAAGGTATTGACATTTTAAGCATTTAAAATTCATTTAAATAAACGAGCTATCCGACAATAGCATGGATCAAATAAAACTCGGACTTAAAGAAAACTGGCAGCAATTTACGCTACTCGTCATTGTCAATGGATTTGTTGGTGGCATGGTGGGTTTGGAAAGATCCGTTTTGCCGCAAATCGCTGAGGTGGAATTTGGCATCGCGGCAAAAACCGCCATCCTGTCTTTTATCATAGTTTTTGGTATGGTGAAGGCGATCACCAATTACTATACCGGTGCTTTGGCAAATAAATTTGGCAGAAAAAACCTGCTGGTGGCGGGCTGGATCGTTGGCATTCCAATTCCTTTTGTCCTGATGTTTGCGACAAGCTGGAACTGGATCATTGCGGCCAATATCCTGCTGGGGATCAACCAGGGATTGACCTGGTCGAGCACGGTAGTCATGAAAATCGACCTCGTCGGTGAGAAGCAGCGGGGATTTGCTATGGGTTTGAACGAATTTGCCGGATACCTGGCAGTAGCCATCGTTGCCTTCCTGACCGGCTGGATAGCCGGAGAATATGGCATCAGGCCATACCCATTTTACCTGGGCATTGGCCTGGTAATTATTGGACTGGCGATGAGTATATTTTTAATCAAAGACACCAAACACCATGTGGCAAAAGAAACCACTACCAATACGCTGCCGAGACTGAAGCACATTTTTTGGGATACTACCTGGAAAAACAAGAGTCTTGGTTCGGTGACCCAGGCGGGATTGATCAACAATCTGAACGATGGCATGGCCTGGGGCATTTTTCCTATTCTGCTGGCCGGTAAAGGTTTTACATTGGAACAAATTGGCATCGTAACGGCAGTATATCCTGCGGTATGGGGGATTGGGCAACTGTTCACCGGGAAAATGGCCGATAAATTTTGCAAAAAAGACATGCTGTTCACCGGCATGTTTCTGCAGGCGGCGGCACTTCTTTCATTTGCATGGGCCGACACCATGTTTCATTTTGTGGCGCTCTCTACCGTACTGGGGTGGGGTACGGCCATGGTGTATCCGACATTTCTGGCCACCGTTGCAGAGAATACCCATCCACAAGACCGGGCGAAGAGCATTGGCATTTTCAGGCTTTGGCGCGATTTGGGCTATGCGATCGGAGCCATATTAACCGGCATCATCGCCGACCTGATCAGCATCAATGCATCCATCATTTTTATCGGCATCCTGACGCTGATTTCTTCCCTGATTATCAGGTTTAGAATGAGTTGTGGTCAGGCACATTCCATAACGATCATAAACTGGTTCAAACAAAAAATTAACTGATATGCAATCAATAAAAGCATCAATCAAAAAAGCAGTTAGTGAATTTTGCAAAATTTAAGCACAAGAACCCCAGCTCCGTAGGAGCTACAATTTTGTAGAAGGCAATAAAAACCAGTCAACCCAGCTCCATAGGAGCGATATTTTTTAGAATCGAGAACAATAAATTTCGCCCCGATGGGGCTTCATATCTGATGAAATTTTTTTTCTACAAAAATTTCGCCCTTAGCAGGGCTAATCCGCTCCGGTAGACAGAACCTATAATTTCGTGGATTTTTAGACAAAGAAAAAGCCAGCTCCGATAAGAGCGGCAATTTTCTAGAATAAAATTGCGGAAAGCAATCCAGCTCCATAGGAGCGATAATTTTGTAGAAAACAACAAAAACCAGCTAACCCAGCTCCGTAGGAGCAATATTTTTGTAGAAGGCAACAAAAACCAGTTAACCCAGCTCCATAGGAGCGATATTTTTTAGAATCGAGGACAATAAATTTCGCCCCGACGGGGCTTCATATCTGATGATTTGTTTTCTACAAAAATTTCGCCCTTAGCAGGGCTAATCCGCTCCGGTAGACAGGACCTATAATTTCGTGGATTTTTTGACAAAGAAAAGCAACAGCTACATAGGAGCGACAATTTTGTAGAAAGCAAATAAAGCAAGCAAACCCAGCTCCGTAGGAGCGTAATTTTTGTTGAATAGCGGAAAATGGAAATGCTAAATATTCCAGAACAATAAATTTCGCCCCGACGGGGTTTCATTTCTGATGATTTTTTTCTACAAAAATTTCGCCCTTAGCAGGGCTTATCCGCTCCGGTAGACAAGACCTATAATTGCGTGGATTTATAGACAAAGAAAAAGCCAGCTCCGATAAGAGCGGCAATTTTCTAGAATAAAATTGCGGAAAGCAACCCAGCTCCGTAGGAGCGTAATTTTTGTAGAAAACAACAAAACGCATGCAAATCCAGCTCCGTAGGAGCAATATTTTTGTAGAAGGCAACAAAAACCAGTTAACCCAGCTCCATAGGAGCGATATTTTTTAGAATCGAGAACAATAAATTTCGCCCCGACGGGGCTTCATATCTGATGATTTGTTTTCTACAAAAATTTCGCCCTTAACAGGGCTAATTCGCTCCGGTAGACAGAACCTATAATTGCGTGGATTTATAGACAAAGAAAAAGCCAGCTCCGATAAGAGGGGCAATTTTCTAGAATAAAATTGCGGAAAGCAATCCAGCTCCGTAGGAGCGTAATTTTTGTAGAAAACAACAAAACGCAAGCAAACCCAGCTCCATAGGAGCGACAATTTTGTAGAAGGCAACAAAAACCAGCTAACCCAGCTCCGTAGGAGCGTAATTTTTTTGAATAGTGGATAATGACAATGTTAAATATTCGAGAACAATAAATTTCGCCCCGACGGGGCTTCATATCTGATGAAATTTTTTTTCTACAAAAATTTCGCCCTTAGCAGGGCTAAGTCCGCTCCAATAGATAAGACCGATAATTTTCTTTAGAGGCAAGGTAAAACCCCAGCTCGCTAGAAACGGAAATTATGTAGATATGAGACAAAAAACCAGCGCCATAGGAGCGACAATTTTGTAGAAGGCCACAAAAACCAGTAAACCCAGCTCCGTAGGAACGATATTTTTTAGAATCGAGAACAATAAATTTCGCCCCGATGGGGCTTCATACATATGATGATGTGTTTTCTACAAAAATTTCGCCCTTAGCAGGGCTAATCCGCTCCGGTAGCCTACAGCTTATCCAAAAATAATTATGGTCGGGGAAGGGAGGCAGGTAAAGTTAGAACTCCAAAATGGACGGCCCTGCCTCACCAATGGTATCAATATTCGCGAGCATAAATCATTACTTTGCGGAGAATGCTGCGCGAAAACGCATAAGAAAGCCCCTTGTCGCTATAAGACTTACCAGGTTCTTCCATAAAAAAGGTAGCAGAATTAGGTACATTAAATCCCCAGGATCCGGAGGTGCTAAGTTCTCCCGGAAGGATGATCGATACGTTGCCCGAGAGGTCATCATTGGCATAGTAGGCGAGGGTTGCCATATTTTTGTTTGCAAGTTCCTGAGCCTTGTCGAGGGCTTCCTGCTCATAGGCATAGCCGATCAATTTCCATTTGCCTGTTGCATTAAGCACTTCAACTATTTCGGAATTGTTCATGTAGCGACCCTGGCTTTTAGAATAGAAATCTTCGATTTTATATATTTTGTTGATGGATTCCGCTGTAGCGGAACTACAAAATTTAGTATCGTTACCAGATCTTTGATCACATTTCCTGAATGATTCGATATTGGTGTTGAGCAGGGATTTCCACTCTTTGTCGATTTTTTGAGCATAACCGGCAAGCGAAAACATCAACAGTAAAAATGTGAACGTTTTGATAGAGCTTTTCATAGTCGGAAAAATTTGGATTAATAATTTGATGATCAAAGGTAATCTGCTTTGCTTTTTTATCCGGTATCAAAAACACACTCAAATGGTAGATTGCTTACATGGGTTCAAGATTGGAAGCAATTGAACATTTATGAGCCTGGTGGATAAGCGCAATGTTCAAATAATTCCATCACTATGTTTTCTAATTTAATGCCATTTATAGTATTTTTGACTATAAGCTTGAGCCATCATAAAATCCACGAAAACCCCGGTATCCGGCTTTTTAATTTAATCGACCTAAATGTTATGAAAAAGACCATTTTTATCTTCTTAACCATTGTTGGAATGGCAGCATGTACCCCATCAGGCGAGTACGAGTATGCTTTTCAAAACCCGGAGCTTTCGTTTGAAGAACGGGCTGATGACCTGCTTAGCCAAATGACCTTGCAGGAAAAAATAGACCAGCTCAATTACGAATCGAAATCGGTGGAAAAACTAAATGTGCCTGAATACAACTGGTGGAACGAATGTTTGCATGGAGTGGCGCGTAGCGGTATAGCCACCGTGTATCCTCAGGCTATTGGACTTGCTGCTACCTGGGACAAGGAACTGATGCACAAGGTAGCTGTTTCTATATCTGATGAAGGCAGGGCCAAATACCATGATTACATTAAAAAGGATAAACGGGGCATATACCAGGGCATCACCTTCTGGACGCCCAACATCAATATTTTCAGAGATCCACGATGGGGTCGGGGCATGGAAACCTACGGCGAAGATCCTTTCCTTACCGGAACCATGGGCGTAAATTTTATCAGGGGCATTCAGGGCGATGATCCGAAATACTATAAAGCCATCGCTACGGCCAAGCACTTTGCCGTACACAACGGCCCTGAGTCACTGAGACATACCTTCAACGCCAAAGTTAGCGAGCATGACCTGCGCAATACCTATCTGCCGGCATTTGAACGAACTGTTAAAGATGCGCATGTAGCCTCGGTAATGTGTGCGTATAATCGATTAAACGACCTGCCCTGTTGCGGCAGTTCTCCTTTGCTTCAAACTATTTTGAGGGATGAATGGGGTTTTTCAGGCTATGTGGTCTCTGACTGCTGGGCCTTGGTCGATTTCTATAAAGAAGGACACCACGAGGTAGTGAAAACAGAAGCAGAGGCAGCGGCCATGGCTTTTAAAGCGGGCACAGACGTAAACTGCGGCAGTGTGTCGCCCCATTTGGCTCAGGCAGTAGAGCAGGGCTTGATTTCGGAAGCTGAAATTGACGTAGCTGTGCGCAGATTATTGATGGCTCGTATGAAAATGGGTATGTTCGATCCGGATGACAAGGTGCCCTTCGCCAGCATACCTTTTTCGGTGGTCGATAGCAAGGAACACCAGCAGTTGTCGCTTGAGGCTGCAAGAAAATCGATGGTTTTACTCAAGAATGAGCACAATATACTGCCGCTTAGCAAAGACCTGAAAAAAGTGGCTGTGATAGGACCCAATGCCAATGATATGGAGGTGCTGCTGGCCAACTACAATGGGATACCTTCTAAACCGGTGAGCCCCTTGCAAGGCATCATAGACAAATTGCCCAATGCAGAGGTAACATATGCCCTGGGCTGCGAACATGCCGAAAGGCTGTCAACTTTGAAGGTAATTCCTTCCGCAGTGCTCTATACAGATTCAACCCTGAGTGTGCATGGACTTAACGGTGAATATTTCGGTAATACATCATGGTCGGGTACACCAGCTTATGCCCAGGTTGATACTGTCGTGGACTTCTACTGGTGGGACAAAGCACCTTTTGCCGATATGGATGGGGACAATTTTTCTGCCAGATGGACCGGTTATTTAGTAGTAAATGAAGACGGAGAATATGCCATTGGTGCTGAGGGGTATCATTTTTATGAACTGAAGCTGGACGGAAAGGTGATGGTTGAAAATAACAATGTACACCATTCTATCAAAAAGAATGTATTTCTGGAATTGGAAGCAGGAAAAGCATATGAAATAGAACTGAAATTTTTCGATATTCATGGCAATGCCAATGTGGGCTTGTTGTGGGCACCACCCCGCAAGAACCTGGAAGAGGAGGCTATCAGCATTGCCAGGCAGTCTGATGTGGTCTTAATGTTTATGGGCTTGTCTCCCCGATTGGAAGGAGAAGAAATGCCTGTTCAAGTAGATGGTTTTGCCGGCGGAGACAGAGTACGTATAGACCTGCCTGATTTTCAACAGAATTTTATTAAGAAAATACAAGCCCTTGGCAAACCAACCGTACTGGTGTTGCTCAATGGAAGCGCGCTTGCCATCAACTGGGAAAAGGATAACATTCCTGCCATTCTCGAAGCCTGGTACCCGGGACAGGCAGCCGGTACCGCCATTGCCGATATACTGTTTGGTGATTACAACCCTGCGGGACGATTGCCGCTTACGTTTTACAAGAGTGTAGATGACATCCCGGCCTTCGAAAATTACGATATGGACGGCTTTACCTATCGATATTTCAAAGGTGAGCCGCTCTTCCCATTCGGTTATGGATTGAGCTATACTTCTTATGAATATGCTGCACCGACCTTGAGTGCTCAAGAAATTACCGCACAGGGAGATGCTGAAGTGACCGTAAGCGTAGAAGTAACAAATACCGGAGAGAGGGCAGGAGAAGAAGTGGTGCAGCTCTACATTGCCGATAAGGCCAGCGCCGATCCAAGGCCGATCAAAGACCTGCGTGGCTACGAGCGCATCAGTCTCAATGCCGGGGAAAGTAAAACTGTAGATTTTAAAATAAAGGCAAAAGACCTGGCCTATTGGAATGTTGAACAACAGAATTATATGCCCTCCATTGGTGAATATGATATTATGGTGGGTTCATCTTCTGCCGATAGCGATTTGCAAAAAATGGCTTTGGTAGTGAAATAAATACCCGGAAAATTTGATACTCAAAGCCCACAGCACATTTTCTGTGGGCTTTTTGTGCTTTATGCTTAGCAAGGTTACAAGTACAAAAGGATGTTGCAGGCCAAGGCATCCATACGACACGCTTTGGCTTAGGCCAGGGAATAAATAAATTTAATCAGCGGTTAGTGCCTTGCTCCCCTATGAGGCAGCACAATATTGGATATGGACCGAAATCCGGCGATTCCTGGCCACATTTCGATCTGTCGAACAACAAGTAACAATTGAATATTTAGGATATGGTCTTTATGGCCATGCCTGTAATTGTCAGCTTACAATTCGGCCTTCCCACCAGGAAGAGATGCTTCCCAGGTCTGTAGGGATTGTTTCAATTCATTCAATTTTTCCGGCATTTCACCAGCCAGGTCATGCATCTCGGTCAAATCGCTTGACAAATTGTAGAGTTCCCATCCTTCGCCGTTGGTGTTTACAATTTTCCAATCTCCCTGCCGAAACATCCTAAATCTGTCCTGGTAGCCGGAAACGATTTGTGCAGGTGCCAGCCGTACTTTGCCCTGGAAAATAGGCAGCATCGATTGTCCATGGAGGGGCAGGCTTGCCCTATTTCGAATAGATGCAGGATATTCCAGTCCTGCCACGTCGAGTAGGGTAGGGAATATATCGACCAGATGAGCTGGTTGGTTGGTGATTTGACCAGGTTGAATGGCTTGCGGCCAGGAGGCGATAAAATGGGTGTGCGCACCTCCTTCATGACCAAATTGTTTGAAATAACGAAAAGGCGTGTTGCCCATATTGGCCCATGCAGCACTCAGCGTTCTATATCCCTCTGCCACGCCCGGAGCAAAATCAAAATCCCGGTTGCTATCGTATGGGCACGAACCATTGTCAGAGAGGTACATCACCAATGTATTATCTAGCAAGTGCGTCGAATCCAGGTATGCAAGCACCCTTCCTATATTGTAGTCCATGCGGTGTACCATAGCGGCGAAAACCGCCATCTCCAAATCCAATTCATTTTTTTCAGCATCGCTAAGCTCCTCCCAGGGCGAGTAAAGTGGTATTTTAGCTCTTCTCTCCAAGTCTCCATTTGGGTGCCCTCTAAATTTGTTGATATTTGAAGTAGCCTCGCTTAGGGCGAATTTCTGATCAAGTATGCCCAGTTCAATCATTTTTTCATAGCGTTTTTGTCTCAGTTTGTCCCATCCAACCCGATACTTTCCTTTAAATTTTTCGATATCTTCTGTTCTGGCTTGCAAAGGATAATGCGCCGCACCATAGGGTAAGTATAGAAAGAAGGGAGCCTGAGCGTTTTGTCTTTCTTTTAGCTTGTCGAGGGCAAAGTCAGTGAAAGCGTCTGTTTTGTAAAACTGTTTTCCATGATGATACAAGTCGCGGGCATGTAATTCTTCGCCATTAAGTATAAATGGACGTTCGAAGGTGCTATCCGGCGGAATGAGAAATTCGTTAGCTCCCCAAAAGGTGTAGGACTGATGAAATACATTGTGTGCATACGCCGATTTAGGCACCCATTTCATAAAGTGTTCTTTGCCGCTGTGTATGGTGTAGTAACCGTTTGCACGCAATACTTCTGCCATGGAAATGGAGCGGTCATCGCCAGTATAATGTCCTGTGAGCATTACAGACCGGGTGGTTTCGCACTTTGACATATTATAAAATTGCCTAAAGCGAATGCCCTCCCTGGCCAGTCTATCCAGGTTTGGTGTGGGTATCTCACCCCCAAAGCATGCGAGATCCGAAAACCCAATATCATCGCCCATTATCAGCACAATGTTTGGTTTGTCTAATGTTTGTGCTGGTTGTTGCCTGGGGTTACATCCAGAAGCCAGGTACGCCAGGGCTATAAAAAGCAAATGGTAAAACATGCTGGAAATCATAGCTTGGGAGTCTAAAACCCGTAAAATGATACAAAATTCAGCCTAAATCTAAGCTGAATTTTGCAATTGTAACAATATTGAAATTGAAATTTTAATTTGTCACGAACTGCTGTTTATTCATATCTAAGGGTATCTGCCGGGTTGAGCTGGGAGGCCTTTACCGACTGTATGCTCACGGTAACCAGGGCAATAAAAAGCGCCAGGGTGCCACTGAACAAGAATATCCACAGCGTTAGATCTATCCGGTACACAAAATTATCAAGCCACGCAGAAATCAAATAATAAGCCGGGTATAGAGAAATGATATAGGCAATGAAAATGTATTTGATAAATTCGGTATTGATCAGTTTTACGATATTAAACGAACTGGCTCCCATCACTTTGCGAATGCCTATTTCCTTGGTTCTTTGTTCGGCGGTATAGGCCGCCAGACCAAACAGCCCAAGACAGGATATAATAATTGCCAGACTGGTAAATATGGAGAAAACCAAGCCCACCCGCTGCTCGGTGCGATAGAGTTCGTCAAAACGTTCATTAAGGAAATTGTACTCAAAGGGTTCATTGGGGGCCACACTCTTCCATATTCGTTCTATCAGTTTTACTGCCTCGCGATCATCAGCATGGGTATATCGTATGGTCATGTCATTGCCAAAATTGCCCAGGCGAATCATAATGGGTCTTATATTGTCGCGCAATGATTCAAAGTTATAATCTTTCAACACTCCAATGACGGTGATTTCTACAGGTTTGTCGCCATCGAACGACAGCAGTTTCTCGCCAATGGGTTCTTTCCAATCCATCTCTCTGACGATGGCTTCGTTCACCAACATGGCCGTGGAGTCTGATGGGAAGTCCCTGGAAAAATTTCGCCCGGCCACAAGTTCAAAACCCATGACATCAAACTGGTCATGATCGGCATAATAAACGCCAATAATATGGTCTTCAGCCGCTTCGGGTTTTCTGAAAATCGTGGTATTGTTCACGCCCGGAATCACACTATTGGAATAACTGGCCGCAGTTATATTGCTTTCATTGAGCAAGGCGTCTTTAAAGGCCTTGCGATTGGTGTCAAGTCGATCTGAATTGGATACCACCAGCACTTTATCCTTATTGAAACCGAGGTTTTTGTTTTGCGTGTATTGAAGCTGTTGATAAACTACCGCGGTGCAGATGATCAGCAAGATAGAAATGGCAAACTGCACCACCACCAGACCGCCCCGCACCAGGCCACTCCTGGTGCCTTTGGTGGTCGATCCTTTGAACACATCGGTGATTTTGAATCTGGTAAGATAGAAGGCCGGATAACTGCCAGCCAACAGGCCAATTAGTATGCCTACCCCAAGGGTGCCGGCAACCATGGTGGGCTCCAGCAGTTGATCCAGGGTGAACAGCTTGCCGGAAACGGTGTTGAATTGCGGCAAGAGCAAAACAACCAAACCAGCAGCCAATATCACGGCAATGATGCTAAAGACCATGGATTCGAGCAGAAATTGAAATACCAGTTGGTGTTTTAAAGACCCGAGGGTTTTGCGCATGCCCACTTCCCGGGCTCGTCCCGAGGATCTGGCGGTGGATAAGTTCATGAAATTGATCGCGGCTATCATAAGGATAAAAAGCCCAATGGCGCCAAGAATATACACATAGGTGACATCACCGGGTGGTTCGAGCTCACCCTGCAGATGTGAGTGCAAATGGATGTCCTTAACAGGGATCACCGAATAACCATAGGCGCCATCTTGTTTGATAAATTGCTCCAGCGATATGCCCATAAATTGTTGGATTTGAGGACCGACATATTTGGGGATTATCGAGCTGTTGAGTGTGTGCATAACCTGATCGATGTCGGCTCCCTCCCCAAGCATAAAGTAGGTATTCAGACTGTTGCTGAGCCATTGGTCAGACTTGCCAAAATCATTAGAAGAAAATGATATCAGATAGTTGAATTTAAAGTGTGAATTTTGGGGTGGGTCTGCTACCACTCCGGTCACTTTCATGGCCTTGTTATCGTTGCTAAATGTGATAATCCGCCCCAGTCTTTCTTCATTACCAAAAAATTTCTGTGCAATGCTTTCGGTAATTACCATGGAGTTTGGTTCCTGCAGTGCTGTGGAAGCATCTCCTTGTAACAGTTCGAAAGAAAAAAATTTAAAAAAATTGGAGTCGGTATGGAATATTTTGTCATCTGTGAAGGCTTTGTCTTCATACTTTACCACTACATCGTTCCATTCCCACAGACGGATCGATTGTGTTACACCCGGGATTTCATCCGTAATGACGGCGGCCATAGGAGGTGGAGTACTAACAACCTGCACTTCTTGTCCTGCGAGCCTGCCGTTGAGGCCCAGGCGGTACATTTGGTCTATTTGGGCATGAAAGCGGTCATAGCTCAGCTCATCATTGATATACAACATGATGAAAAGCGTAGCTGCAATACCAACTGAAAGCCCCAGGATATTAATGACGGAGTAGAACTTTTGTTTAAGGAGGTTGCGTATGGCAATACGTAAATAGTTTTGGAACATGTGTCAAGTTGTTTTGATGATTAGATGGGAATTTCGGGCAATTGGTTGCGCATAGCGCCATTTTTCGAGTCAATATTTACACTGCCGGTAAATTATGTGTGTCAAAGGGCTGCGTGTATGGTCTGGGCAGGAGCGTGCACAGTCTGAGAACAAGCTCGAATGGCATCACTACAGACGGATAGCGACAGCCACAAAGCCATGCTGTACTGGCGCTTCCTGCAAAACTCTTGCAATCAATGTCCTTATCATCATGTTGAGCCAGGTTTTACAAAATGATGGTGACAACTTGCCTGAGGATAGTTTTTGAGCTTTACAAAACAATAAATGGAATAAGATTATTTGCACTATTCAAGAGCCTCCTGACGTGGTGTTTCAGTCTGATCGTTCAGAAGGGTTTTGGCACTGGCAATAGCGTTTGCTATATGGTCAAACACATATTCTTTATTGATCGTGTCGTAGAACCGGTTCGATTCAAATTCTTTTTGCAGGTGAATCCGCACCCCGGAAAGTATAATGACAATCCCCCTTTTTTTGAAATTTTGTATGATTTCCTTTAGTCGTTGAAAGCCCGTGGCATCGATAAATGGTACATAGCGCATCCGGAGAATGATCACCCTGGGCTTGACATGAAGCTCGCTGAGGGCATCCTGAAATTGTTTAGCCGCACCAAAAAACAAGGGACCGTTGATCTCATAAAGCATAATTTTTCAGAATATCCTTCCAATTCATTCTGAAATAGCAGTTCATCGCCATCGCCTTCCAATGCAATGTTCTGAACCTGCAAAGATTCACTCATCCGCTTCATAAATAAGAAACTTGATAGCACTACACCAATCTCGATGGCAATGATCAGATCGAAAATCACACTCAGAAAAAATGTGGTCAGGAGTACGATCACATCCATACGGTTGCCTTTCAGTATCGATTTAAATTGTCTCCATTCGCTCATGTTGTAGGCTACTACCACCAGTATTCCAGCAAGGCAACTTAGGGGTATCAATTTGGCATAGGATCCGAATACGAGCATAATCAAGAGCAACACCAGGGCGTGAACGATGCCTGAAATGGGTGTACGCCCGCCGTTTTTGATGTTGGTGGCTGTACGGGCAATGGCTCCTGTAGCGGGAATGCCACCAAATAACGATGAAAGGATATTGGCACCGCCCTGGGCTACCAGTTCCATGTTCGACCGGTGTTTTCCACCAATCATTCCATCTGCCACCACTGCAGAGAGCAGCGATTCTATACCCCCCAGTATGGCTATGGCAAAAGCTGGCTGGATCAGAGATTTTATAGTTTCGTACTCGATATGGGGCAGAGCAGGCAGGCTAAGCTTGCCTGGAATTTCGCCAAAATTGCTTTCGATGGTATCGACAGGAAGATGGAAATAGCTGACAGCCAGGGTGCTAAGCACTATGGCCACGATGGAACCGGGTATTTTGGAGGTGACTTTGTTGAAGTGGAAGGTGATGACGATGGTAAACAGAGCTATGGCCAATGCATAAACGTTTACCTGGCTAAAATTATGGAAATAGACGCTCCATTTATCAATAAAACCGGCTGGTAGTTGTTCGATTTCGAGTCCAAGCACATCTTTGATCTGTGACGAAAATATAATGAGAGCTATGCCACTGGTAAAACCCACTACCAGCGGATAGGGCACAAATTTTAGATAATTTCCGAAGCGGGCCAGCCCCATGCCTATGATGATAAAACCGGCCATAAAGGTGGCAATGGTCAATCCGCCCACTCCATATTGCTGCACTATGCCATAGACTATCACGATAAAAGCTCCGGTAGGTCCGCCAATTTGTACTCTGCTGCCACCGAAAACAGAAATTACCAGTCCGGCGATGATGGCGGTAACCAGCCCTTTTTCGGGCGATACCCCGGAGGCTATGGCAAATGCAATGGCAAGCGGCAAAGCTACAATACCGACAATAATGCCCGACAACAGATCCTGTGTTAATTGCTGCCGGGATATCCCTTCACTCAACAGGGTGAAAAATTTTGGTCTGAATTCCTTTCTCATGGCTAAAAAATCAAATGCCTTTGATAAAAATGATGCTGGAATAGATTATGCTTGAGGCGATAAAATATGGCTGCAAATGTATGTTCATCGCCATAATGCACACGCATACGCTATAAATGAGCAGCTCAGGAAGCATTTTTGGGCAGTTACCATGCCGCCGGCCGCCAAAGACCTGCTGCCAAAACCATTCCCCGGCACCAAAGCACCTGTTCGAACATTACTAATTAATAAGCACGCATTATCGCGAAGCGTCAAAGTTAAAATATAATTGACCAGAAATATATTTTTCCTAAATCAAAATATAATAGTGGAATAAATCGAGCACCACCTTGAGTTGTGGCAGGCTCGGAATGGGTGTGCTGTTGAACTATATTTAGAGCTCCTTTATCCTTATATTCCTAAAGCGGACTACATCGCCATGACCCAAAAATCCAATATGACCTGCTTCGTTTTTCAGGCCAGGGTGGGGCTTTCCGTCTAGTGTGCCGTTTTTGCTGGCCTCGGCAATGTTTCCCTCCAGGATAGTTTCTCCATTCAGGATTACCGTAATCCGGTCACCTTGTGCGATCACTTCTTCTTCGTTCCATTCGCCAACAGGCTTTAAGTATCCCTTTTTGGCGGGTATTACGCCATACACCGATCCATGAAACTGGTAGTCGTGCAGGTCTTTGTATTTTTCGGCGGTGTTGTCAAGAATTTGTATTTCCATACCCTCATACGCAGCATCACCTTTGAGCGGCGCGCGAATTCCCAGACCGTTGTTTCCACCTGGGGTAAGTTGGAATTCGAATTTGAAACTAAAATCACCAAATTCTTTTTCGGTCATCAGGTTGCCACCTCCACCTTTTTCGGGATATATGACAATAATTCCCTCTTCTACCACATAGTCGGTTTTGTTGCCTGTCCAACCATCCAGATCCAAGCCATTAAAAAGTAATTGATAGCCTTCCTTTTTCTCTGTTTCACTAAGTTGGTTTTGGGCGGATGCAAGAGAAAACATTTGCGCAAGCAAAATAAAAATTGGAATGATTTTCATATGGAAAATTTTTTTATTGTTGAATTATTAACGAGCCTGAATATCAGAAAAAAAATCTTTCTCTGTATTAAAAAAATGCACTATTTTCCGGATAAATGATGTCGCTGACACTGCCTGGAGAAAGTAAAAAGCTTGAGGTTTTACCCGGTGACTACCATCCCTGAGTATGGTTTACTTATTTTGGGAAGGCTCCATCTACTTCGCGATATTGAGTCGACATTTCAAGAGAAGCAATCTGAGATGAGGCACCTTCATTTTTTAAACTCAACATTGGGGTAGCATCCGGTAATTGCAGGTAGAGTCCCACATTGTCAATCTTGATTTTTTGGGAAGTTTTGCCCAGGTTGAACGCCAGGAAAAGAAAAGGTTCATTGTAATCGTTGCAAAAAGTAAAGGGCCCGTACAGTTCGACACCTGGTCTAAGGAGTAATTTTTCTTCGATTAGCGCCGTGACACCATTGTCTATGGAAACTGATATCAGGCAGGCTTTTTTCACGCTTGCGCTAAAGGTAAGACTATAGTGTTCTTGCACAGGTAAATCGACCGCGGTGAATAGTTTAAGGTCTTGAAGCTCCTTTCCCTGATTGCTGCTGACGACTATAGCACTGCTATTTCCGGCAATGGGAGCAATGGAATCAGCAAGAAAAACCCCCATGCCACCATTGTATTTACCCAGGATCCACTGACGTGTATTTTCCTCAAAACCAAAATTTTGTATCAGATTGTGTCTGTCAAATTCAACCCTATTGTCTCGATGAACCCTATGGGCTTCAGACTGTAGCGAATCAGGATGGAAGGTCTTTGCAGAAGCAATGGTGGACAGTAGTAAAAAATAAAAAAGGATTCCGGTTTTCATAGGTGATGTCAGATTTGGTTGGTGTCCATCCAAAACGCGTGCCGGATTTTTATATCATTAACTTTTAAGCTGCCTTGCCTGTTCCAGTTCGATTTGTGCCGGTAATTTCGACAACAAATTATTTTTTTTATTTTCAATACACTCAATGCCTGTTTGACGATTTAAAATGCCCGGGATATCATCAAATATTCTTGATTCCAAAATGATGTGTACGAATCATGTCCTCCCTGGCTGCCTTTACATGTTTCTGATTTCTGCCAGGCAATACGTCCTACTGTTGACCCAATGCCTTTTTAATGGCCAATTCGCATTGTTCAGTAATTTCTTCGGCTGTTTTCCCTTCTCGTGCTATAGGTTCCAGTACGGTATAGGTCAGCGTCAGGCCAATGCCCATAGGAAAGCGCTGTAGCAGGTAGTTATTGTCTACCGCAAAAGGTATAATGGCTGCAGTAGGAGCCGTTTTAAGCAGGGTGCCCAGGCCGCCAACCTTAAAGGTCTTCACCTTTCCGTCTTTACTTCGTGTCCCTTCCGGGAATATACAGGCACTATAGTTGTTTTCTTCGATATGGCTCCCCAGTTTGATGATTTCCTTGATGGCCTGTCCTTTGTTGGCTCGATCTATCAGCGCCGATCCGCCTTTTCTTAGATTGTACGAAATGCTGGGAATGCCTTTGCCGAGTTCTATTTTGGAAATGAATTTCGGGTAATGTTTGCGAAAACCCCAAACCACCGGTGGGATATCATACTGGCTTTGATGATTGGAAACAATGATCAAAGGTTGGTTTTGGGGGATTTTATCAAAACCCACAAAGCGAATTCGCGAACCCAATAGGTGCAATGACCTGATGAGCAGAAAATTAAGTGCCTCTACCGATTTTTTTGGGCTTCATATCCCCATATTTTCCAACAAATTACCTGTATAGGATGAAAAACGGTGATCAATATAAAAAACACCATCAGGTACAGGAGCGAAAGTAAATAGGCAAGGGCTTTTTTCATATAGTTGGCAAAAGTGGACAAAAAAATATTTGCGCAAAGAAAAATTTCAGGCCTGTACCGAGGCATACCTGGCGCTTTAGCATGTTTTTTTCACCGGCATCTGTCACCGCTATATTAATTTAATGTAAAGCAATTTTAATTTTTAGTAGCATTGGCGTTATTTACGCTTAGTATCAAAGCTAAAACTTTTCTAATCCTCAATTGTATGCCTTTCAGATACCTAAGTCTTAATTTGCTTGCGATCATGTTGTTCTTTAGTCTTGCGGGTTGCTCCAAAGACGATTCAGAGGAACCCGTTGACCAGTCAGCACCAGAAACCATTTTCATAAATGAGATCAATTCTACCGGCGATCCGGACTGGTTAGAATTGTACAACTACGGCGAAGAGACCGTTGATATAGAGGGTTTTATTATTTTCGATAAAGTAGAAAGCAAGTATGTGCTTCCGTCCGGGCATCAAATTAAAAGCGGTGAATTCCTGATCTTGTACTGCGACGACCAGGGTGCAGGTCTCAATTTGCCTTTTAAGCTGACCTCCGAAGGTGAAAGCATCACTTTACAAAGACCCGACGGCAAAATGATAGATCATGTGGTTTTTCCTGCCATGCAAAACAGCCAGACCTATGCGCGCTTTCCTGACGGCAGCACCACCTGGAAAATGACCGGTTTTGCCACCAAAAACGCAAGCAATGGCACCGGTCCCATCGCCTCTTTCACATCCAAAAGTCACTCACCACAACTACCCATGGTAGGCGAAGACATCACCTTTAGTGTCGAGGTATCTGATCCGTCGAATGTAGCAAACGTACAGCTTTACCATGCAGTGGACAACGCGGGTTTTACCATGGTGAATATGACCAGTGGCGATTCGAAGAACTACAGCGCAAAGGTAAGTGCCCTCACCAGCGATGGCGATTTGCTATATTATTTTAAACTGACAGATAAGGATGGGAGCGAGGTATTGCTGCCCGAAAAGGGCAATGAAAATCCATATGACCTCACCATCACTTCAGGCGAGGTGCCAAGCTTGGTCATCAACGAGGTGATGGCAAGTAACTCAGGCACGTTGGCCGACCCGGACGGCACAGACGAATATGACGACTGGATAGAAATATACAATGCGGGCTCCACCGCTGTAGACATGGCCAGGTTTTATTTCAGCGACTCTGAAAACCCCTTTGACGACCGCATACAGCGAGATGCACCAGACAAAACCACCATTGCACCAGGGGGACATCTGCTATTTTGGGCAGATAGTGACACAGAACAAGGACCTAATCACCTCAAGTTTAAATTGAGCGTTGATGGCGAAGTGCTGAGTTTGTATTATAAAGACGGGAGACTAATTGACAAACATGTCTTTGGCCAACAAAGTACCGATGTATCCGAAGGCAGGTCAACGGATGGCGCTGCTACCTGGATCAAATTCACCACACCGACACCTGGTAGCGCAAACAAATAGTTTGATGAACTCCGATGAACTCAGGCAGGTGAAAGCGTTGCTCGTGCAAGACCTGCGCCTGGCCAACGCCATAGAAAATCCCAATCTGGAAGACCTGCAAAACTGGCTGGCAAAGGAAATTGCCCGGCTGATGGATAGCGATTTTCAGGCTTTTCTCAACCTGCTCTATCGCATTGATATCAATGAAGAAAAATCGAGACAAGCATTCGCAGAGCATGATCCGCCTGGTCAATTTGCCCGGCTCATCATTGAGCGGGAATTACAGAAAGTGGTTACCCGTATCAAATACACACAGTAGCTCACCGCAGTTCGCTGACTTTGCTCAACTTAAATTTTCAAACTAAAGTTTTCCACGATTTACGCCTTGTTGTTAGGGTCATTTTACCCGAATTCACCGTACGCCATTTTTTTTAGCGTGAAAAAAATTCCACACTTTGGGGAGTTTTATTGGTCGTTTTTAGGGTCAAATAAAGCTTGACCTGCCGAATTATGCCCAATTGGGCTCATGGCATTTTATTTGGAAATACGCTTGCAAAATAAAATGAAGTACTATGAAATTGATGAATTATCAACTCACAAAAACTGTATTCATCCTGGCTGCAACCGCTATTATGCTGTTTGGTTGCAATGCCACCAAAACCACAAAAGGAGGCGCCATAGGAGCCGGATCTGGTGCGGTGATTGGCGGCATTATTGGCAATCAATCCGACAATACTGCCATAGGAGCCATAATAGGCGCTACGGTGGGTGGAGCTGCCGGAGCGCTCATTGGCCGACAAATGGACAAACAAGCAGAAGAGCTTAGAAATGACCTGGAAGGCGCTACGGTAGAGCGCATTGGTGAAGGAATCAAAATCACCTTCGATTCCGGTCTCATGTTCGATGTGGACTCGTACAATCTCAGTCCGGCTACCGCAGGCAATCTGGCTCAACTTTCAGAAACTTTGAAAAAATATGATGATACAAATATTTTGATCGAAGGCCATACCGATTCTTCCGGATCTGACGAGTATAATCAAACGCTTTCTGAAAAAAGAGCAGATGCTGTAGCCAACAGTCTAAAGGCTTATGGAATAGCCGGAAATCGCATCACCTCTACCGGCTATGGCGAACAGCAACCCGTTGCAGACAACAGCACTGTGGCAGGTAAACAGCAAAACCGCAGGGTAGATGTGGCGGTGTATGCCAACAAAAAAATGAAAAAGGCAGCAGAACGAGGAGAATTATAATATTATGAAAAACAGAAACATAAATAAAGTAGCCGTAGTAGCCGGTACCATGGCCATAGGATTTGGTGTCAAGCATCTGATCAACAGTGTGTGGCGAAAGCGCACCGGCAAAGAGGAAGCCGTTAACCCGGCAGACTCCAACATCAAATTAACGGAAGCCCTCGGATGGACACTTTCCATCTCGGTGCTGACAGGCGTGCTCAATACCCTGTACAGTAGGGGCGTACACAAACTAAATGAAGGATCATGAGAAAAATACATCACAAACAACTATTCAGGATCAGTATAGTGGCTTTGGTGACCATGGTGTCGGCGGGGATGATATCACATGCGGTAGATTTTGAAAAAACCAATGAAAAATATTCTCAGTCATACTTTGAGGTAAGGGATATGCTTGTCGCAGAAATTGCGGGTTATGATAAAATCCAGGATAGCCTCAAAAAGCAATTGACCAGCCTGGACATCAGATATGATCATTTGTTGTATCCGGAGACCTATGTGAAGCACAGAGCATTAACAAAAGAGGCTGATAAATTGAAAGATTTGCTGGCCAGATGGCAGCAAAGCAGCGTCAGTACCTGGTCGGGCGATAGCATATCGATATCCATGGGATTGAAAAACCACCGCCACAAGGTAGCAGCGCTAAAAAACGATATCAAATCCATAGACAAAAGGCTAAGTATCAATTAGCCTTTTCTTGTTTATTGTATTTTTAGTCCAGTCATACCACTAAGCAAAAGACTTCTATGTCATTATCATTACGCACTACCTTCTACACGATGGCATGTACTGCCGGACTGTTCATCCTGATGTACTACGGCCAGCCGATACTAGTACCTATGTCTATTGCCATACTGTTTGCTTTTATTTTGTTTCCAATCTGCAAAAGGTTGGAAAAATGGGGGCTGAGCCGTATTCCTGCCACACTCATTAGCATGGTAGCGGTCATTAGCCTCCTTTTGGGTGTTATTTATTTGTTTTCCACCCAAATTGTCAATCTGATCAGCGACTTCTCTGATTTTGAAAATAAATTGAGAACGATGTTCGACAGTGTGGTGAATTTTGTCAATAACAAAGTGCCTTTGCTGCCCGAGATCAAAGAGCAGGATATAATAGAAAAAGGGGAAGATTGGGCTAAAAATTCGGGAGGTGCGGTGCTTTCCAATACTTTCAATACCACCGTTACGGTACTTTCTGGTTTGTTGATGTCGCTGATTTTTACCTTCCTTTTGCTCATTTATCGCAGTGGATTGGTAGATGTGGTGGTGAAGACCTTTAGAAAGCAGCCAAAAAATGAGGTGCTATCTATGGTAAAAGAAATGCAACAAGTGGGTCAGCACTATTTGCTCGGAATGAGCATTATGATACTTATCCTTGGATTTGCCAATAGCGGGGCGCTGCTGGCATTGGGAATTGATCACTTTTTTTTCTTTGGTTTTTTGGCAGCAATGTTGGCCATTATCCCCTATGTAGGAACTACCCTGGGCGCCACTTTGCCTACCCTCTATGCGCTGATGACGGAAGATTCTTATTGGGTACCTATTGGGGTAGTGCTTTGCTTTTGGTTTATCCAATTGATCGAAAGCAACTTCCTCAGCCCCAAAATTGTAGGAGGAAAGCTAAACATCAATGCCCTCATGGCTATTATTTCACTTATCGTCGGTGGGTATATTTGGGGCATACCCGGCATGGCACTCTTTTTACCACTTATGGCCATCGCAAAAGTGTTCTTCAATCACTTCGAACAATTTAAGCCCGTTGCCATGCTAATGGGCGACGATTTGTATGATTCTGGCCGCGAAGGCGGCATCAGGAATATTAAAAAGGATATCAAAAAAGTTTTTAAAAAGATAGAAAAGTGAAGTTTGCATTTAAAAAATCCTCATTCAAAGATTGGTGGACTATAATAAAAGACACCTTCAAGGAATTTTTTGAAAAAAACCCGCTGCGTCATTGTGCAGCCATAGCCTATTATACTATTTTTTCCATGCCCGGCATAGCCATCATATCTGTACTTGTGGCGGGGTCTTTTTACGAAGATGAAGTAGTGAGGGAGGAGCTAATCAAGCAAATAAGGCTGCTCATGGGTGATGGCAGCGCCAGGCAGGTGGAGGAGCTTATGGGTCAGGCCGTCATTTCCGGTGAGTCCATCATCATGAAAATTGTAGGTATCGTCACCCTGATCATCAGTACCACCACCGTATTTGCATCGCTGCAAGACAGTCTCAATACCATTTGGAATATAAAGCCCAAACCAAGAAAAGAGGTAGTTAAGTTTTTATTCATCCGATTACTCTCGCTCGCCATGGTGGCTTCGTTGGGCTTTTTGATTTTAGTATCACTGATGGCCGATACGCTGCTGGCCATCTTTAAGCAAACCATATCAGGCTATCTCATGGGCGCTTCCTACTATGTGGTGTGGGGCATCAATCTGCTGATATCCATGGTCATCATCACCTTTGTTTTTGCCCTCATTTTCAAGGTATTGCCCGATGCCCAGATCAAATGGAAAAACGTATGGGTTGGCGCTATAGTCACGACCATATTGTTTTTATTGGGAAAAAACCTGATTGGATATTACCTGGGTACCAGTAATTTTGGCGAGGCATATGGTGCTGCGGGGTCATTGGTGGCTTTGCTGGCCTGGGTGTATTATTCGGTTTTGATCCTGCTATTTGGCGCAGAGTTTACCTTCGTGTACAACAGGCATTTTGGCAATAAAATCAAGCCCATTAAACATGCTGTGACCATAAAGGTGGAACAAGTGGAAGCCGAAGACAAGAGCGTAACCGATGTGTAATTTCAAATGCTGAGGCCGCATAGGTCAGATCGGAAGTAAAATTGATTTCCCCGATGCAGATCTAAATCCTCGCCTGAAAATTGTATAGATCATAATACCGGCCCTGCTTTTCTAGCAAAGTACTATGGTCTCCACGTTCTACAATTCGACCTTTTTCTATCACCAGAATCTGATCTGCCTTTCTAATGGTGCTTAGCCTGTGGGCAATTACGAAGGTAGTGCGTCCGTGCATCAGGCGCGCAAGGCTCTCCTGGATGTATGCCTCACTTTCCGTGTCAAGATTGGAGGTGGCCTCGTCGAGAATCAATATTTTCGGATTGGCCAAAATAGCCCGCGCAATGGCGATTCGTTGACGCTGTCCTCCCGATAATTTCACGCCCCGCTCACCGATCAGCGTATTGAGGCCACCCTCGAAGCGATTGGCAAATTCCAGCACATGGGCAGAAGCGGCAGCGTCCATGAGTTCATTTTCTGAGGCATCTGGTCTGGGGAAAAGTATGTTTTCACGAATTGTGCCTTCAAAAAGAAAATCATCCTGAAGTACTACTCCAAGATGCGAACGGTAATCGGGCAAATGTAACCGGCGGAGATCGTGCCCATCGATGCTGATGGTGCCGCTGTCGGCATTGAGGAACGAGGCAACCAGCCCGGCGATGGTGGTTTTTCCGGAACCTGAACTACCAACCAAAGCAGTGACAGAACCCGGTCTGGCTACAAAATTAATGTCGTGAAGCACCGCGGTACCTTTATCGTATGAGAATGTTACATTTTTAAACTCGATTTCCCCAACGATTTGCATCAGTTTGTCGCTTCTTTCGGCGTCGTCATCTTCGCGCCTGATTTCAAGAATCTCCTGCATGCGATCCAGCCCCGCGAAAGCTTCCGTGATCTGACTCCCGATATTCGACATTTGCACAATCGGTGCAATCAGAAAACCCAGATAAAGGACAAAGGCAAAAAAATCGCCAACAGTGAGCTGATCTTGCATGATCATATTGCCACCTATTCCCATAATACCCACCGTCGCCAGTCCCAGCAGCAGGGTGGCTGCACTGGTGACCAGACTGGTAGAAGTCAGAGATTTTTTTACGTTCAAAAACAATTTGTCCACGCCGTGCTCAAACGTTTTGATCTCCTGTTCCTCAGCATTAAAGCCCTTTATCACGCGCACGCCGTTCAGCGATTCGGTCAGGCGACCGGTCACTTCAGCATTGATCTCTCCGCGTTTCCGGAATATCGGCCTGATGTACGCAAATGCTTTGAGCGAAATGAGTCCAAATACAAGTAGCGGCAACATAATGTAGAGGGTCATGGTCGGGCTGATCCGTAGCAAAAGAACAAAGGCTACAATGGAGGTAAGCACCCCGCCAAACAATTGAACCAGACCTGTGCCCACCAGGTTACGCACACCTTCTACATCTGTCATGATTCGGGAGACCAAGGCACCGGATTTTTGATTGTCAAAAAAACCAACCGGCAATCTGATGATCTGCTTTTGGATTTGCGACCGCAATAAAGAGATCAGGTGTTGCGCTTCTACACTGAGCAATTTGGTAAGAAAAAATGAAGTGACTGATTGTATAATCACAGCGGCAGCCACCGCTATCAGCAACCATTTAAACAAATCGTAGTTTGATTTGGCGATTACTTCGTCGATTAGGTATTTGCTCGAACCCGGCAACACCAGCCCGGACAGCCTGTTGATGATGATAAGCACCAGACCCAGTAGCAACAGACCCTTTCGCGGCAACATTATATCCCGGATCACATACCTCAGATGGTTTTTGCCTATCTTTTTCTTTTGTCTGGTTGATTTATCTTTTTGCATATCGAGGCGGTAATTAGCGGTTGGGCTGTGCGTTTTTGAACTTTCAAAAATAGATAAAATGGATAGGAAATTTCAAACAATGATATTGGAAACGGATCAGACAAGGATTTGTTTTTACTAAAAGCAACTCCCCAAGGTATAGCTCTACTTAGCGCAACTGTCCTGAGTCAGTTAAACCAAGACAGGATAAAGGAGTTAATTACGGTGATACACATGTTAAACATTACTAAAACAACAAACTATGGACAAGCCCGACTTCAGTAATTTGCGTGCAATATTTGTGAATTGCACCCTGAGCAAATCTCCAAAAATTAGCCATACTGCCCGACTGATGGAGGTGTCAATGAACATTATGAAAAAAGAAAAAGTCGGGGTAGAAGAAATTCGCCTCGTCGATCATGACGTGGCCAGTGGCATTTACCCTGATATGACCGAACACGGTTGGCAAAAGGACGCATGGCCAGCGCTATTCAAGCGAATTATCGCCGCAGATATCCTTGTGGTGGGTACACCTATTTGGCTGGGAGAAAAGTCATCTGAAGCCCAAAAACTGATAGAAAGACTGTATGCCATGAGCGCCACGACCAATAATTCGGGGCAATACATTTACTATGGCAAAGCAGGTGGATGTTTAGTGACGGGCAACGAAGATGGCGTAAAGCACTGTGCGCGTGATATCTTGTACGCTTTGCAACACATCGGCTACACCATACCCCCTCAGGCCGATAGTGGATGGATAGGTGAAGTGGGACCTGGGCCAAGCTATGGGGATACCAACTATCGGGATAAGAAGTTGGATGCGCCGGCTGGTTACGTTAGCGATTTTACCAATAGGAACACCACCTTTATGACTTACAACTTATTGCACCTGGCAGGTATGATAAAAGGCCATGGAGGAATACCGGCTTATGGCAATCTGCCCAAGCAATGGAAAGACGGGGAGCGATGGGCATTTGAGCGCTAAAAGTTGATTTTCATTTTCAATATTACAACTTGGATAAAACCATGGTTTATCCAGCTTAGATTTTGATGACTTGCAATAATTTTTGGCGTAATTTTGCAAGATATCAATGTAACGTATATGAACATAAAATGTATTGCATTGCTATTAATGGCCTCTTTGGCTATGTTTTCGTGTGAAACTGAAAGTTCTGGCGATGTAGCCCAGGACAGGATATTCACCAATTATGAATTGATTTATCTGCAAGATGAAGACAAGACCCAGGCTAAAGCCATCTTCACCTTTGGTACGGCTACCGGTACACGCTTACAGTTGGCAGAGGGTGCGATAGTCACCTTCAACGATCAGCCTATTCCTTACAATAGCTTGCTGGGTATGTACGAGCTTGAATTGTCTGGGTTGACAAATTCCGGTACATTCAAGTATGTAGACCTTGAAAATAAAACGTTTACCAATACGGTGCAACTCAGGGCCATTGGCTTTGCGGCCACTGTGCCATCTAAGATAGACCGGAGCAAATCTACGGAAATTACGTGGACGGGAGAACCGGTAGGTGCCGGAGTTTCGTCGGTAGTGGCTACGGTTGTACCAAATAATTTGGGACAAACCAAGCTATTTATTGAGGCTGATGAAGGAGCAAAAACGGTGATTTTAAATCCGGTAGAACTGCTTAAAATAGACCCGCAGCCGGCCAAGTTATTTATTGAACGAAAAGATGTGCCCATTATCCAGCAAGCAAGCTCAGCAGGTGGCTTGCTGACGGCCAGCTACAGAGCCGCCTCTGTATCCGTAACCTTAGAATAAGTTTTCGAACCCTATAAAAAGACTGGTCTTAAAGGTAAGATCAGTCTTTTTATTTTTTGTTGTGTGCCTAGTGCAAAGTAATAGTGTACTACGCGATGTGCTTTACCCTGCCCACCTCACCTGATTCAAGCATCACTTTGATGCCGTGCGGGTGACTGGCAGATTTAGTAAGTATTTTGGCTACAATGCCCGAAGTAAGTTTGCCGGTGCGCTGATCATGTTTTTGTACGATTTTCACCGGGCTACCTGGCTCTACATCCGATCTGTTCTTGCCACTTTTCATTCGTTTTTCAGGTTTATTGCATCGTATCTATACTTCCATTCACGTAGCCCACCGATTCGCGTAGTCCAGGCATGGGGTTATGTTCATCTTTTTCATATTCAAACGCCAGCACACCGCTGTATTGCTTGTCGATAAGGGTGCGCAGGAATTTGGGGATGTTGATGACGCCACGTCCAATTTCTGTGGTCTGTCCTTCAGCGGTGACACTGCTCACGTCCTTGATGTGTATGTCTAACATGCGGTCGAAATATTTTTTGAGTGCTTCTATTGGATCAACGCCAATACGTTGTGTATGTCCTATGTCCATACAAAGGCCAAAACGTGGGTCAAGGTCTTTTATTTTTTCATAGACACTCTGCGGACTGGGATAGACGAGATCACCCGGGCCATGGTTGTGTATGGCTACCTTTATATCATATTGTTTTATTTTATCGTTGGTATAGCTCAGTAGATCGTGTTGGGGCACGCCTATGATCATGTTTACGCCGGCATTTTTGGCATATTCAAAAGCCTGATCCACTTCAGCTTTGGATTTCATATAAATGACCCCAACGGAATAGAGGGTTAGACCGGCCGTCTTTATTTTGCCGGCAGCTTCTTTGAGATTTTGTGGCGAAGCATCGAGAGGCAGATGCATGCTTTTGAGACACAGATAATCAAGACCAGCAGTTTTTGTCATGGCCAGGGTCTCATCGAGATCGAAATTTCTTAGCGAATAAGAAGCCAGGCCGAGCCTTAGGGTGGAGGAGGGCGCTTTGGCGGTTGCAGAGCCGGCTGTTGGCAGTCCTGTTACGGTTGCAGTGGCAGCTACACCGGATAGCTTGAGGAAACTCCTTCGTTTGATCGTTGTCATTTTGGGGTTCTTTTGGGTTTAATATGTTAATATTTAAATAAATGTTTCAGACCATTTCCGCCAATATAGGCGCTTGCCCCCATGAATACCGGCAGCCTCCTGGGATTAACCATAAATATGCAACTCATCAGAAATCAGTCGATATGAATAAACCATGATATCAATACCGGAATGTTCACTTCTGCACGGCAGTTATTTGTTGCCGCTCTGCTTGGCGCCTGTTCACGGGTCATTTTGATAATGAAAACAATAGATTTATGGTTAAATATGGCATATTTCAAAGAAGATACAGCATGTTTGTGTTCAAATTTTTGGTTTGGCTGAAAGGCATATTTAACTAACTTGCAATGTTTAATTTTTAGCGCTTTACATGCATCGATTCCAATTTTTCAGTAAAGAAAATAAATCCCTCCTTATAGTTCTGGCATTTTTGGCATGGTCGGCGGCCATGTTATTAAATAGCTGCGACAAACGCCCAAATGACCATTCGTCCCTGAGATCAGCGGACAATCGGGGCATCAAAAACCTGTTGCCCAATCCCGATTATATGGGAAGTGAGTCATGCAAATCGTGCCACGAACAGGAATATGCCGACTGGCTGGGTTCTGACCATGACAGGGCCATGATGGTAGCCGATAGCGTGTCAGTGCTGGCCAATTTCGACACCGTATTTGTTAGTCAGGGTGTTACCTCGCGTTTTTATTCCCGTGAGGGAAAGTACTTTGTACATACAGAGGGAAAGGATGGAATTTACAATGACTTTGAAATTATCTACACTTTTGGCATCAGGCCACTTCAACAATATATCGTTGAATTCCCGAGGGGAAAGTTTCAATGTCTGCGAACCGCCTGGGACACCGAGAAAAATGTGTGGTTCGATCTGTATCCGGATATGGAGGTGATACACAGTGAATGGATACATTGGACTAAAGGCGGACTCAACTGGAATACCATGTGCTCCGATTGCCATTCTACTTACGTTAAGAAAAACTATGATCTGGCTGGTGATGCGTACAATACCACATTTTCCATTATCAATGTGAGCTGTGAAGCCTGCCATGGGCCGGGCAGAGAACATGTCGAACTTTCCTCTTCAGAAGAATTTAAGAATAATCCGGATAGTACTAAGTATGTCGGCAAGCTGTACATGGGCAAGTACACCCTGCCCAAGCAAATGGTAGATGACTGTGCCCGGTGTCACTCGCTGCGGACGCAATACACTGAGTTTTACGATCATGAGGGCACCTACATGGATCACTATGCGCCCGACATGCTGCGCGATGGCCAGTATTTTGCCGATGGTCAAATACTGGGCGAAGATTATGTGTATGGCTCATTTATCCAAAGTAAAATGTATGCCCAAAATGTGAAATGTAACGATTGCCACAATGTACATTCTCTGGAGTTGAAAGCTAAGGGCAACGAGCTGTGCCTGCAATGCCACGTGCCGGAAAAGTATGACAGCAAAACGCATCATTTTCACCTGATGGAGACTGAAGCTGCCGAATGCATCACATGCCACATGCCCGGAAGATATTATATGGGAAACGACTTCAGACGCGATCACAGTTTCAGAGTGCCCAGGCCAGACCAAAGCGTAAAATTCGATGTGCCCAATACCTGCAATAGCGCGGGATGTCATGACGACAAGACCGCGCAGTGGGCTGCAAAAGCCGTGAAACAATGGTATGGGCCAGACAGGGCGAAGCATTTTTCCGATGCCCTTACCATGGGTCGAACCCGCGAGCCGGAGGCGGTACCCGAACTGATTGCACTGGCCAGGGATGTAACTCAGCCCGCAATAGCACGATCTACCGCACTGATGTACCTGGGCGAAACAGTAGATCAGGATGCCTACCAGTCTATCATAGCCCTTTTGGATGATACCGATCCGCTTGTGCGCTACACCTCAGCCCGCACCGTTGCTCCGCTGCCCCCGGAAGAGAAAGCACAAATATTGGCTCCGCTCCTTACCGACGATGTCCGCAGCGTTCGAATTGCGGCCTTAAGTTCTATGGTCGGAGTGCCAAAAAACCTGCTGAGTCCCGCAGATCAGCTAAGCTATGATGATGTGTTCAAAGAGTATTGGAAAGGACTAATGGTGAGGTCTGATTTTCCGGGAGGCCAAATGGAATTGGCCCAGTACTATGAAAAAACAGGCAATCCCGCTTTTGCAGAGCAAGCCTATCTGAGGGCTATTGACCTCGACAGCTACTACAACCCTGCGCGTATCAACCTGGCCGGGTTGTACTATGGCCAGGGAAGGTACAAAGATGCCGAAGCACTATTTTTGAAAGTGGTGGAACTCGAACCTGCCTTTGGCCAGGCGTATTATTCGCTGGGACTGTTGTATGCAGAACAAAAAGATATGGCCCAGGCAGAGCAATTTCTAAAACAAGCAGCTGAAAAAATAGATTATAACGATAGAGTGCCATATAACTATGGTCTGGTACTGCAGACTCAGGGTAAATATATCGAGGCAGAAAAGGCTTACAAAAGCGGGCTGAAGCAAGAGCCCAATTCTGTAGCCAATCTGTACGCGCTATTGTATTTGTATATGGAGCAAAAAAGGTTTAGAGAAGCAAAACCGGTCGTAGAAAGGCTGCTGGTGTTGGAACCGCAAAACCAACAATACCGACAAATCGAAGAACGCATTCAGCAGGCGCTGGCGGGCAATTAGGTGGTTTTGATCTGTTGAATTCGTTTTGAAGAGCAAACATTACTTTTCAATATTCGCGAAAGCGGCAAAAAAAATCTGGAAGAATTGGGACTAGCTGAGTTTTTATTAATTTCAGCCAAAATACAGGATTAAAAGGCATATGTCTTATATCACCAAGAAGCACATTTCGGAAGGAATCACCTGGGTAGCCATAGAAGACGCCAAGGTATATATCTGTTGCGGATGTCCGGCAGATACCGTAAAACATCTGAAAAAGGCCGGGTTGATCGAGACGCTGGAGCGAGATGGCGTGCTCTACGAAAACGGACCAAATGCCATATTACTTTCCGATACCCTTATACAAAACGGGCAGATCGCCAACCTGACGGAGTTTGCCATACTGCAAATGCTCTATTTGCAAGGCTTCAATTTGCCCAATCATCCCAACTATAAAAAAAGCAAGCCCATCCTGATCGGATACGAAGAGCAGATCAGGATGCAACTGGAATATGTAACGGTTGGCAACCACGGATTATCATCTATCGAAGAAATTATTGCTGCCGGAATTTCTACCGAAAATGCCCAAAAGATATTCACTACCAAGTTGCACTACGCTGCAGGGCACATCAACTCCATGCACGATATCGTATCGCCTTGCGTATTGGATGAAGGCATGGCAGAAATAAAAAACCAGGTATTTATAAAGCGCACAGGCATCAATATTTTTGAAATACTATACAAAGAGGAACGTGCCACAGTAGATCTCAACCTCAAAGCCAACGAGCACTTTGCGGTGCCGTACCGTTTGCCTTTCAGGGAAGTGAACCCAGGTTATTTTTCTGTTACCCATACGGGCGAAGGAAACGGGTGGGATGAGAACAGACCATGCATGGCCAGTGTCATTCACTACAAAGACAAATACTATCTGATAGATGCCGGCCCAAATGTGCTCAACAATCTGTCTTACCTGGGCATAGGCCTGTCGGAAATCGATGGTGTTTTTCTGAGCCATATCCATGACGATCATTTTGCGGGGATCACCGAATTGCTCAATGTTGAGCGCAAACTCAATTTCTATAGTACCAGGCTTGTAAGAAAAACAGCGGAATTAAAGTTAAAGGCATTGATGGATTCCGCCGTTGATCTGATCAAAGTGGCTTTCAATTGTGTCGATCTGGATTTTGACGAATGGAATAATTTTGATGGATTGGAGGTAAAACCCATTTATTCACCACATACGGTGGAGACGAGTGCTTTTAATTTCCGGGTCAAAACTCAAGGAGATTACAAAACCTATCTGCACCTGTCAGATACCATCAACCTGGCCGAATACAAGCGCATTGTCGAAGGTGCTCCTGAAGTATTCAGCGATCAGGATTATGCCCTGATCGCATCCAACTACCTATCTACCGTCGATTTAAAAAAAATAGATGTGGGGGGAGGACCCATACATGGGCATTTGGAGGACTATCAGCATGACGAATCGGCTTTGCTGGTGATGGCGCATACTACCGGCGAAGTACAACCATCATCAGGCAAATTTGTAAATGTCCCCTTTGGTGAAACGCACATTCTCATCGAAGATGTTGAAAACTCATATTTAAAATCTAAATCTGTCACTTTTCTGAAACGGTATTTCAATACCTTGCCTCAAGACCAAATTGAAGTGTTGGCCGGAGGCCCTGTTAGACACTTTGTCCCTGGCGAAGTGGTGGCTTCCAAAAAGGGATACACCAAAGTAAAACTCATTGTGAGCGGACTGGTAGGCTATACCGATGAATCGGGAATGAACCATCGCCTCGATGCCGGTAATTTCATAGGATTTTCGAGGAAGTACTTTCAACAGTGGCTACCTGACGAATACACGGCCTGGAGTCACGTGAACTGTCTGGAATATGAAGAAAGCTACATCAATGAATTTATTCGCAATTATAGCCTTAAAGACGACCTCAACAAGCGAATAAACATAGTGAGGCTGCTGCGCGAATCGGACCTCATTCTCGATTCTATTTCTACAGCCATATACAACCGATTTGGTAAATATGCCAATATAGTCACTCAGGCAAACTTTGATTTTTCAAAACCGGCGCTTTCTGATTTCATATTCATTATTGTGAAAGGAGAGGTGAAAATTTCTTTTGGAAAAAAAGCCAAACTCAAGGTTGGAGAACACCAGTATTTTGGTGGCCTTGCGCTTTTGCGCGATCAACGCCGGAAGCAAAAATTTAAATTGGACGATGAATTGGAGGCTATTGCCATTCCTGTAGAAAAAATCAGTAATGTCCCTAAGCTCCTGTGGAAACTGATGGAACTGGACGAGATGAGGTATCAACTGAGCATTTTTAACTCCAAGTAAATTTTTTGACGTGAGCGAAGTAAACCATTCGAAGGTATTGAGGGGATTAAACGGAACAGCCATATTTAAGAATATTGCCGACGATGTATTGCTGGATATAAGCAAGCATACCTGGGTCGAAAGTTTTGCCCCCGAGGAGGTTATCGTGTGGGAGGGAGAGCCAAGTGACAAACTGTATATCGTGATCAACGGTATAGTGACGGTGAAAAAAGTAGTGCCTAATAAAGCGGATAAAATTTTTGCCTACCTTTTGCCTGGCAGTACCTTTGGCGAGGTGGGCATTTTAGAAAATAAACCAAGGTCTGCTACCGTGGCAGCCCTCACAGGGGTGGATGTGCTCATCTTCGAGCGTGAAAATTTCATTGATATTTTACACCAATACCCCAGTGTGACCATCGAACTGGCCAAGCTACTGGGATACTATCTTACAGAAACCAACAAAAGGCTCACCCGGGGCGATAAAGAAAAACGAGTGGTGCTCGTATTTGATCTTTTCAATACGCACGGAGCAGCAGAGCTGGGTAAGCGACTGGCCATTAGGCTGATAAAAGGCACGGACAAAAGCACCATCTATGGCGAGCATCCATTCAGGGGCACGCTGTCGTCTAAGTTAGACCTTACCAAAGTGATGACAAACGTTTATCATCATGAAAGCGGACTGGATATTTTGCTGGAAAAGGATGATTTTGCCGCGGTAAAAAATTCTAAGATGGCCTTGATGGTCGATGACCTGTTGAATACCTACGAAAACCTGGTGATATACGTCAATCGCGATTTTAAGGAAGATTTGTCGCATATCATCGAAAATATAGATCAGGTAATTGTAGTGGGCTCCAGCCACAAAAGACATTGGGATGAGGTGTCGAGCCTTCACAAGTCCATCAAAGCCAGCGTAAAGGGCAACGGTACTAAGATTTTTACCATTCTGATCAACAACGATACCAGTGATGATTTCAATGTTTTTCCTCCCCCGGACTTTAAGGTTGTTTTTTCCAATGAAACCACCGATTACCAGCTCTGGTCTGAGGACAACATTAAATTGGGTTCAGAATCGTTTGACGAAGCAGTAGAGATATTTGTAGATCGACTGCAACGCAACAATCATATTGGCATTTTTATTCCGACTACTTACGAAGTAGATAAATATTTCGATACCACACCATATATCGATCGAACGCTCAATTTTCTTGGTGAGCGATTTGGCGGTGCTACGAGCGAAGAGGCCAAAGGCATTTGGAACAGCGAAGATATTGGTCTGGTAGGAGAGAAGCTCTTTAAGGTACATACCTATGCTACCTCTGGCGATCTAAAGAAGTATCTGGACGAAGTAGTGGATTTTGTACGCATCATCAAAGCCGAACTCCGCCAGGAGGCCATGGCCATAGAGATCAATCAGAAGCTGACGCTGATTTAGACCATGCTCCAACATGCTGTCAATCAAGTCGACCACGCACAAAATACACCCTTACACCCTTGGGCGGTGCGACTATTCGTACCTCAATGATTTTACAGGATTGAGCATGGATACCCTGATGGTATGATAGCTCACCGTGAGTATGGCAATGGACAGCGCGGCCACGCCCGACAAAAGGTAAATCCAGATGCCGACATGGGTTTTGTAGGCAAAACCATTCAACCATAACTGACCCAGAAAATAGGCTATTGGTACCGAAACAAGATACGCGATCAGCACCAGTTTGGAAAAATCGGCAGTAAGCATGCTGACAAGCTCAATGGTAGTGGCTCCGTTTACCTTGCGGATGCCAATTTCTTTTTTTCTGTTTTCCGTAGCATAAGCAGACAGTCCCAACAAACCAAGGCAAGCGATGAATATGGCCAGCAAAGAAAAATATTTGACCGTCTGGCTAAGTTTTTCATCCTTATCATATAGTTTTTCATAGTCCATATCCATAAATGTGTAGCGGAAAGGAGTACCGTCAAAGTGCTTAGTCCATTCGCTTTCTATATTTGCCAGTGTTGTGTTTAGGTTTTGCCCTTCGATTTTTATGCACATCTTATTTGCTCCTTGCGCAAGTGCTATCACTACAGGCTTAATGGGGTCGTATAGTGGCCGATAGTTATAATCTTTGACCATGCCGATAACGGTGCCCGTTTGAATAATGCTGCCATCGGTAGAATTGATGCGATCGAGGCTCCTTCCCAGTACATCGTCACCCCAGCCCAGGGCTGTTGCGGTCTCTTCGTTAATGATGAAACCAGTAGAATCGGCTGCATTGCCGGGACGAAATGTGTGGCCCTGGACAAATTGCAGATTGAGCACTTTTTCGAAATCGTGCGCAGCAAAAAACATACTGAACCATTGCTGGTCTTCTACTGGTACGCCGGATTCAACGAAGGCATTTTCTATCAGCTCTGCTTGTCCGGGAATGCTTCCTCCCAGCATACTCACTGCCTCAATTCCGGGTTGCGATTCCAGCGTGTTTTTGAAGGGCACATAGTGCTTCAATTGGTTGAAATTGACATCAGCCAAAACAATATGATCCTTGTCGAAGCCCATATCAATTTCGCGGATATAATTGAGCTGTTTGTACACAATGCCGATGCAGATCATCAGGCTGATTGAAACCACAAACTGACTCACAACCAGCGCTTTTCGAAGCATTTCGGCTCCGCCGCGCGATTTCACGGCCTTGCCTTTGAGTACGTCTGTCGGTTGGTATGAAGACAGCACCAATGCCGGATAGCTGCCCGAAATAATGCCTACCACCATCAGCAGAAGTAAAATAACAGGCCAGATCCAGGGATTGTACAATAAGGCCAGCTCCATACTTTTACCAGTCAGTTGGTTGTACCAGGGCATTGCCATACTGATAAACAACAAGGCCACAATCAAGGCAAAAAAGGTGGTGAGAATAGCTTCGCCCATAAATTGGGAAATCAACATGCTCTTTTTTGCACCCATCACCTTTCTGAGTCCTACTTCCTTGCTGCGCTTAGCAGATCGTGAAGTGGCCAGGTTCATAAAATTGATAATGGCGATTATCAGGATAAGCAATGCGATAGACGAAAAGATATATATGTGCTGAATATTGCCATTGGGTTTAAACTCCAGTTCCAGGTTAGAATGCAAATGGATATCATCTGCCCGCTGAATATGCAAGGCAATCCCCTTTTCGGCCAACACTGCGGGATAGTGTGCGTTGACATAATTTGGCAATTGCTCGCTAATCCTGTTGACGTCAATCGGATCATCGACTTTAAAGTACAGCCAGGCGGCTACCCACACCCATTGGGTGTCAAAAAATGACTGATTGTTGAAAAACGACCGGAATGTGGCAAATGAGGCCATCATTTCGAACTTTAAATGGGTGTTAGGGGGCAGGTCGCTGATGACCGCTACCACTTCCAAATCGACAAAACCGTTTAGGTTCAGCCTTTTGCCAATTGCCGGCTCGTTCCCAAAATATTTTTTGGCAACCGACTCCGTGATCACCAGTTCATTGGGACCCGACAAAGCACTGGTGGGGTCGCCATGTATAAATTTCAAGGTGTAAATCTGAAGGAATTCAGGCTCCATAAATACAAAATCATCTTCGTAGTATTCGTCTTCCCCATATCTTATCAGTGTGGGATTGCCCCAGCTGGAAGGGCGATAAACAAAAGCTGCCTTGGTGATGGATGGGAAGTCGGCCATGAGTGTATTTTTCGTTGGAAATGGAACTGTGGCCGATTGTGAAAGGTGGGGACCCATAGGAAAATCCTGCACCAGGCGGTAGATGCGTTCGTGGTCGGCAAAGGACTTTTCGTAGCTTCTTTCGTCCTGCACATACAGCAGTATCAAAATACAGGCTGCAAGGCCAAGGGCCAACCCGATGGTATTGATGGCGAAATAATACTTCTGGTTCGCAAAACTGCGCAACGTTACTTTGAGGTAGTTGAGGAGCATGTCAGTGGTATTGGCGTACAACAAAGATGATAAGGTAGTCAACCAATGCCGGTTGTGCGAGGATTATTTGAAAGGTGGTTGAATACTTATTTGATAGGTTGATAGTCTGATGAGCACAGGGCGGGGGATGGGTCTATTGAGGCATTTGTACAGTGTTCAATACCAGAAGCCACTTTTGTGACAAATCAAAATATTTTAATCATATGCTTTGCACTTGCGTCTGCCAGTCACCACAGGTCTATTCAATAAATTCAGCAAACTAAAATCAACCCGAAAAGGCAAAAAAAAGCCGGACACAGCCGGCGTTTTTTTTTTACAGGTATCTTATTTACTTTTTGCTTTTAAATTCCGTGCAATTGCCTTTGTACAGGTCTTGCTTAATGATGGTCAGTACTGCATCGTATTCGTCGATGGCGGGGCCTACCACACGCTCTGGCTGGTTGCCTTCTGCAAGTCGGGTAATCGGGCCGTCTTTGATCCATGAATAGGCATTTTCACCATCCAAACTAATAAATACTATTCCATTGCCGGGGTTGAATTCGATATTGTTGATGTTCGATTCATAAGATTCTCCTTTAGGCACAATGGTTTTTACCATGTAGTTTCCGGTATTGGCTTTGAATATTTCGGTGAGGCAGGTGCCTTTGTTTTGCTCTTCTTCCAGATTCACTACATTGAAATTGAGGATTTTCCAGCCATTTTTATAGTTTTTCAGCACAAAGGTGGTAATCTCGGTACCTTTGTTCCAGATTTCACCTTTGGAAGCTACCTGAACGGCTATTTCACAAACGACCACTCCGGTCTTTCCCCTGACTTTCGAGCGCAGAATGTCCTTTACGGAATAGGTCACCGTCATGCCGTCGGTGCGAAGAATGCGTTCTAAATACGAATCAAAGTCGGCGTAGGTACTTTGGATAAGGCCAAAATTATCGACTACATTAGATTTGATGATGGTGGAAAACAGGTCTTTGGAGACATAGTTCAACACGGTTTGCTTGTCGCGCGATTTGGTGATGTTTTCGTATGCCTTGGCATAGTCTTTTATAAATTTTTCTATTTCGGCTTCAGGTTTTTGGGCTGCTGCCACATGGTACATGAAGATGGTCAGGAAAAAACCAGCAAGGCAGGGACATTTTTATTAGCTAAATTCATATTCTGTTTATTCTTGTTAAAACGCCCTAAAATAAACGAAAATAGTTAATAATAGGAAATGGAGATTTGATAGAAACGCTTGAAAACTGCCTGTCAAATGTAATAAAAACAATAAGGGTGAACATTTTTGTCGAATGAAAGGGTACTTTTTCTTATAATTGCAGCACATCGAAAAGTAAAATCTATGGAGGTATTAGACGCTTTGAACCAGGTGGCGGAATTTCACCGCACCTTCAAGCATCCTGTGGAAAAAGAACCCATGATCCCGAGCAGGGAGCGCTGTGCCCTGCGCGTTGCCCTGATCCGTGAAGAATTGGAAGAGCTGGAAGCGGCCATTCGCGACAACGATATCGTGGAAATAGCCGATGCCCTATGCGATATTCAATATGTACTGAGTGGTGCCGTGCTGGAGTTTGGACTGGGGGAAAAATTCAGGAAACTGTTTGATGAAGTGCAGCGATCGAATATGAGTAAAAGCTGCGCTACGGCCAGCGAGGCCGAAGAAACCGTGAAATACTATAAAGAAAGCCGAGGTGTTGATTGCTACTACAAAGAGGTAGATGGACATTTTTTGGTCTATCGCAAAGGTGACGAAAAAACCCTCAAATCCATAAACTATTCGCCGGCCAATCTGCTGGGAATACTTAATCCATAGCTGACATTGTCATTTAGCTTGAATGGGTAATATTGGTTTTCTCGCGAAGAGGTCAGATCATCGCCTGACGCATAGTTGTCACTTTCTCAGTACGATTTCCAGCCATGGCTCCTGGTAGTTGTGTGCGGCCAGTTGGTAGTAGTTCACAAACCTGGGCAGAAACAAGTTTTTGCGTCTGTTATCAACCTGCAGCACGATTTCATCACCGTATTTGTTTATTTTATACGTTTTATTTTTTAAGAAGGGCAGTTTGATTTTCAGTTTATAGCCATCATCTATTTCGTGCAGCAGATAGGGTGATTCGCGGTGCAGCACCAGTTCTGGCTGAGATTCTGCGTAGAGTTTGTTTGCAAAATCCAGCATCTTTTTCACTCCAAAAATTTCTTCTCCGAGATGTGGAGCTTTAAAAATGGGCAAACCTGCAAAGCTCTCTTCAATATCGCTGATGTAGCTTTCCTGAGATTTTAAATACTTTTTGAATAAAGCACTGGTATCATGTTGGTCGATAATTCGGTTGATGATGATGGCATCCACATTATATCCATACAGGTTGAGGTAGGTATAGGCACGTTTAGATTCGCTGATGACCATCTTTTCGGGGTTGGTAACCAGCCTGATGGAGCAAATGTCGTGATCTGCAAATATCTTTTGTATGCTTTCCAGCTTGTCAAATATGCCCTCCAACTCTTCATAGCCCTTGTCGATGGGGATGCCTGTGGTAAAACGCGCCACTTTGCCTATATTTTTGATAGCAAATCGTTGCAGAGGCAGGGCTTTGGTTACCCACCACTTAGTGACCTGAGGCAGGGTGAGTAGGGTAAGGGTTTCGCCAGTGGGAGCACTATCGATAATGATGAGTTGAAAAAGCTTTTCGGAAAAGTATTTTTCTATCCACAAAAATGCTGATGCTTCCTCCATTCCCGGAAGGGCAGACATTTCTTCGGCCAATACCTTATCCACACCTTGCCAACGGAAGACAGTTAGCATCAATTCCCGGATGTTCTGCCAATACTTTTGCATGGAATAATACACATCGAGTTCTTGTGCATACAGCAATTTTTGCACTTCTACAGGTTCCGGCCCCAGGGGCGTATCGAGCGCATCGGCAAGGCTATGTGCCGGGTCGGTGGATATAACCAGTGTTTTGATGCCGCTTTTGGCTGCTCTGATGGCGGTGGCCGCTGCCACGGTGGTTTTGCCCACCCCGCCCTTGCCGGTGAAAAGAATAATGCGCATGATCTGAAAACAAAAAAGCCCGGATATGACCGGGCTTTAAGATAGTTTTAATTTTGTACTATATCAAGGTCAGGGAAAAACCACTGCCCGGTAATCGTTGATATTTACCGGAGCCAGGCTTGAGTTGAATTTAGTATTAATTGTTTCGATAATAGCATTGGCCACGATGGCATATCCACGAGGGGTGAGATGAACACCATCGAGCGAGAAGGCTCCGCCTTGGATGAAGCTACTATTCACTTTAACACCATTCTCAAATACGCCATTTTTTACATTGGTCAATACCGGATCGATGTCTAAATAGGCCAGGTCGCTGGCGGAGGCGATATTCTTGATGATGGTATTGTAGCTGGCGGTGGCTTCTTTTATCCAGCCAATTTCCATGTTGGTTAGTGCAAATTGATCGGGTAGGGGAACGGCCACACCATAGGCGGTAGATGGGTTGTTTGGTACAGCCAAAGTGCCAATTACTGAGCTTGCCGTTAGCAGCAGAAGGTCTTGTGCGGTAGCTTGTCTGGTTTTTCCATACACTCCCAAAGCTGGATTGATAGCTCCAAGGGGCTGGCTTAAGTCGGCCAAGTCATTGTCCTGAATCAAAACAGGATTCGATCCTTCTTTGTACACCACTTTTCTTTTGGCCGCTTCCTCCGGGGTGATCACCGTCAAGACCGCCAGGCCATCGAGAGCAGCATTGTATCCACCGAATGCCTGCATACTATTCAATGCATCAGACGTGGCTTTGTCGAGTGGGATGGCCGCGAATGGCACGGTGGTAAAAAATGGCACTTTGGTAATGTCGGGCACGGAGACTAGCACCCCCTTGCCCGAATTGGAAGACAGGGCGGCTACAAGTGCCAGGTACAAAGGCTTAAATTCCAGTTCGGGATCGGTCAGGCCATTTAATCCGGTAACAGGCAAACCTGTGGTACCATAGGCTCCCCCTGAAGTTGCATAGCCCAGCACATCATTATTGCCCATCCAGCACGTAAAAAAGGTTGGCTGGCTCTCTTGCACTATTTCCAGATAGGAAGTAGTAGCCGGTTTTCCACCCAACATCCTAAAAAAATATGGATTGACCTGTGGGCTGGAGCCATATCCATTGAAGGTAATGTCTTTGAGTCTGATGCCCGGTACGCCCAGGTTGTTGAAGGGGCCTTCCAGCTGCGTTAGGAAATCCGGTTCGGGGGCATATTCATCGAATGTTGGTGCAAGAGAGGTCAGGTATATGTATCCCGATCCATTGCCCTTCACATCAGGTTGTGTAAAATCGCTCGAAGTGATTTCGTTCATTTGCTGATGGAGTATGTAAGGGAAAGATTGCATCTGTGCGTCGGCATAGAGCCCGCCATCGGCAAAGCCTGCGGTAAGGCTGTTGCCCACGGCGAGGTAGTTGCTAAAGTCAACACTTCCGGAGCTGGGAGCCGGCACGTCTATTTGAGGTTCGCATGCACTGAATAAAACCAGCGCAGGCAATAGGTATATGAGGTTTTTAATCCAAGTTTTCATCATTTTCAAGATTAAGATTAGAATTTATATGCTATGGAAAATCCAGGGATCAATGCGTTGAGCTTGTAGGTGCCAGGCATTACATCGCGAGCGCCTTCGGCAGGCTGATAGGTGCCCGCTGCTATGGCTTGTTCCGTGGTTTGTTCACGCTGTGCAGAATGCACATATAAGAAAGAAAGATCCAACTGGATATGCTCTCCAAAACTATAGCCTAGTCCTGCAGTAAAGCCCATCCTGTTGTTGTCTGGTGTTTCGGCGGTCATATATCCTTCCTGCACCGGGGTGGTGTCGTAGTAAAAGCCCGCCCTGAGTTGTACTTGCTCATTGAGCAGATACTCACCGCCAAGGTGCCACACCCACGAGTCTTCGTAGTTTCTTGGGGAATTGGTGTCTTCGAGCAAATCGCTGTTTTCTTTAAAATCAAACGCCAAAGATTCGTACGCACTCCAGCCGACCCAGTCAAATTGGGTACCGAGTACAAGTTGGTCCGAGACATGATAAGAGATTCCCACAGAGGTAACCGAGGGCAGGGGCAATTCGGCATTGAAGGTATTCCCTTCCGGGAAAAAGGTAGCCAGGGAGGCGGGCACCTCAAACTCTGCGCTGCCGTCTTCCAGTTTCATCACCACTTTCGACCGGTAGCTTAGCCCCACTTCTATTTGGGCCGATGGTTTATAAAATACACCTAGATTATATCCATAAGACAGGGTGGCGCTTCCATCAAGGGTAGCTTTGCCTTCGCTATAGCTACCGTCTTCGTTTCTGCCGACTTGCAATATAGATTTGATCAATTTTACACTGCCCACTGTGATGTCCACGCCGCCACCTACCGATAGCTTGTCGTTGATTTTGTATGCTACTGTAGGCTGAATTTGGATGGCCCTCAAAGTGAGTTCGTTCAACAAGTCCCGACCTGCCCACTCATTCCCCAGTTTACACCCGAGCCAAACGGGGTAAAGGCACCTATGCCAAACTTAAACTTGCTTTCTGCCGGTCCCCATACACCATAGACATGGAAGGGCGTGCCCATGGGGTTGTCTGTATTGGCTTCATAAGTGCTGTTTTCGGTTTCCGAATCCCAATAGGAATTGCTGGCAAAAATGGGGTTGGCACCGATCATGATGCTGTTGTGGTCCATAAAACCCATGGCACCCGGATTGAAGAACAGACTGGAGGCATCGTTGTACATCATTACGCCCAGGTTGCCCATGCCTGTGGTGCGGTTGCCCTGCAAGAGTACCTGGTACCCTGAACCAAAGCTGGCGTAACTAATAATGGTTAAAATTAGACATGTTAATAGTAGCTTTTTCATCATCGATTTTGGTTTAACGTAAATTGTTTTTCATAATCATAACAGCTTGCCCACAGTACAATTGTAATGATTGTTACAATCACGGCAAATCGGGCTGTGGTAAAATGCATTCTTTAATTTAATCAAAATTTGCGAAAGCGAAATTTTTCCGGTGTTTCAACCTGCAATATTATCGAAATTCGCATATAGCAACTCAAAATTGTAAGTTATTCTCAGATATCGTGTAAAAAAAAGCGCCTTTTAGTCCGCTTTCTTTCCTTGATTCGCCTTTCAGTCTGAGTTGATATGTTTTTTGTATTTTGTTTCGATGGAATATGACTCATGGCATATTCCGAAAGCGCTGTGATGCTCAGACTGGGGTTAACACCCAAATTGCAGGGGACAATGGAGCCATCGAGTATATGCATGTTTTTATAGCCATGTACTTCAAAAAATTCGTTCACCACCCCTTCTTCTTCCGATTTGCCCATCGGACAGCCGCCAAGTATGTGCGCGGTCATGGGCATATTTAGCAGTATTTCCGGCCAGGCGTTTTGAGCTATACCATTTACCTTTTTGGCATAGCGGTGCATGGTCTCCTGACCTACCGGTATGAATGCCGGGACTTTGTTTATTTGGTCATTTTTAAATTTCATGCCCCCACCAAAAGGCCCGTTTTTCCAGATCATTCGCATGGAATTATCCAGAGATTGCATCACCAAAAAGATGATGGCGTTGCGACCCCAGTTTCTGAAGGTGAAGGTTAGTTTCAACAGGTCGATCGGGTGCCTCATCGCTGCCACCAGCCACTTCATCATACGCACAAAGCCGCTGCCTCTGCCCACCGCCAATGTGGCTAATTTTCCCATAGCGCCAGATTGGTCATTGTATTTTACTATTTCTATGTGCGTGTGTTCATCCGGGTTGAAATATGAGGAGATGGCAATGCCATGGTTCAGTTTGCGGTCGGCATGGCTCACTCCACACAGCGATTCGGAATTGGTGCGTACATTTTGCCCGAGCTGAGCCGATAACCCTGGCAATGTGCGATATTTGTATTTTTGTTTTAACAAAAGATCTAAAGTGCCCAGCACCCCACCGCTAATAACAAGACCCTTCGATCTGAACGTGCGCTTGCCGCGTCCCCACCATGAGGTGCTGTCTTGAGTATGTACCAGGTAAGTGTCGTCGATGGCTTCGATTTTATTTACCAGGGTGCTGTCGTGTATTGTTACGCCATACTTTTCGGCAAAGTATAAATAATTTTTATCGAGGGTGTTTTTGGCATTGAACCTACAGCCAACCATGCATCCGGCACATTCGGTACATCCAGAGCGCAAAGGACCCTGTCCATTGAAATACGGATCAGTTTCGATGTCTGCATCGCCAAAGTACACGCCGACATGCACTCCTTCAAATGATTTTCCCACACCCATTTCTTTAGCTACTTCTTTCAGCAGCAGGTCTTCTTCGTGATATTTTGTTATACTTACGGTGCCCAGCATTTGCTTAGCCAAATCATAAAATGGTGTGAAGGTTTGCTTCCAATCTTTGAAGTGTGCCCAAACAGGATTCTGAAAAAAGGCATCGGGCGGGAACATGTGCGTATTGCCATACACAATAGATCCTCCACCCACTCCGACGCCGCTAAGAATGGTCACTTGACGGAAGAAGGAAAGTTTTTGAAAGCCAAAAAATTTTAGCGTGGGCATCCATAGAAATTTTCGCAGATTCCAGTCAGTTTTAGGGAAATCCCGAGCCTGGAACCTGCGCCCTTTTCGAGAACCAAAACAGAATAGCCCTTTTCGGCTAGTCGCATGGCCGAAACACTTCCTCCAAAACCGGAGCCTATCACGATGTAATCTAAATCGAAATCCATGACAACAACATCATTTGACCAAAAACAAACCACCATGATTTGTTATGCTAATTTTTTATAAGTGTGGCTTATTCGTTAAATTAAACTGGCTGGTCACTAGCTAAATTTACTGTTTTTTATCACATTTTGCTGCTTAAAGGCTTTATTTGTCCAGTTGGGCGCGCGCCCTCATTATTCATCAACAACAAAAGCATGGCCATAGAAAAGGCAACAAGACGAAAAGTGTATAATTATCCGGACTGGTACACAGACCTTGAAGGCGAAGCCCGGGCCAATAAGCATATCATCGATGAATATTTTGACAAGAGCTTTACCAAGGCAGTAATCAGAAATGTGATCAGGTACCTTAATGACTATTATTTTAGAACCGTATTTGTCGGTTTTGAAAATATGCCAGAGCGCAATAGACCTGAGGTTCCGCTGATTTTTGCCAGCAACCATTCCGGTATGGCATTTCCCTGGGATGGTATCATCCTGGCTTCGGGCATTTATGAAATGTTCGATTACGACCGGCGAAGCGTACGTCCTCTGGCATCGCCCATGCTGTCGGAATCGAATTTGATGAATCCGTACCTGCACGATAATCTGTGGAAAATCGTCGGTTCTGTAGATGCTTCTTTCCTCAATTTCGAAACCATGATGCAGCAAGATGAACACAATCTGCTCATTTATCCCGAAGGCGTGCCCGGCATTGGCAAAGGCTTCGACAAACTCTATCAATTCCAGCGTTTTTCTTCTTCTTTTATTACCATGTCGATCAAATATAAAACTGATGTGGTGCCGATCCTGACCATCAATGCAGAATATATCAACCCTTATGCATACCGTGCCAAATGGATCAACCGGCTTGTAAACAAAATGGGAGTGCCTTTTTTTCCGGTCGGCTTCATCTCCTTACTCCTTCCACTACAGCCCTGGATTTTTTATATGGGTTTCCCTGCCAAACTGACCTACGTGTTGGGTAAGGCGATCAAAATACATGAAATGACCAGTAAGCCCATCGGCGAATTGAGCTATGAAGAGTTGGTGGAGATAAAGGACAAGGTGCAGCAAAACATGCAGGTACAGCTTGATGAAGCTGTGGAAAAATATGGTAAAAAACCATATAGGTTTAGGGAGTTTTTTAGAATCAATATGTCGAACCTGGGCAAATTGCCTATACCATGCCATTTGGCTGGCCGCTATTATTTGAACATTTTACCAGAGCCTGGAAAAAAAATAAAGGTGACCTCAAACCTCTGGATTTGGGTCGGTTTTCATCGATTAAAATAATATTGCAATCTCCAAAATTGATATTTTTCTATTTGCCAATATTGGGATGGATACCTATTTTAATGAAAGGATTGCGCAGAGGCAAGAAAGTAAAACCAATAAAGTAAGATAAATGGCATCTTTTAAACACGATTTTCTGAAAGGGGTGATGAACGTGTTGAGCCTTCCGATGTATTGGAAATTGCCTCCTGTCAACCATTTGCGTAGTCTGCTCGAAACCACCACCATGGCCGCCACCTTGCCTTGGGGGGTAGAATTGCAAAAATAGAATTTGACCTGTTTAGTGCCGAATGGCTCATACCCGATAATGTGCAACCTAACCGGGCTTTGCTCTACTTGCATGGTGGCGGCTATGTAATCGGCTCACCACATACCCATCGGGCGCTTGCTGGCAAAATCGCCAAAGGAATAGCTGCCAGCTGCCTGCTCATCGACTATCGCAAAGCTCCCGAAAACCCTTACCCGGCAGCGCTGGAAGATGCCTTTACAGCATATAAGCATTTGCTGGACAGGGGGCACCATGCTAAAGAAATTGTGCTGGTAGGAGATTCGGCAGGCGGGGGATTGGCCATTGCCTTGCAATATGAATTGAAAGACTGGCATATGGCTCTGCCCTTGTGTTCGGCTTTGATGTCTCCCTACCTCGACCTCACGGCCAAAGGGAAGTCGGTGAAGAAAAATGCCAAAAATGACCGCTTTCTCGATGTATTCGAGATGCGTCGGTGGGCCGGAATGTATGCAGGTGACCACAATTTTGAAGACCCCTTGATTTCTCCATTATTCGGCGACCCGACTGGCTTGCCGCCCATATTGGTGCAGGCCAGCAAAAGCGAAGTACTATACGACGACTCAGCCAGGTTTGTGCGAAAGGCCAAAAAGGCCGGTGTTTCTACCGCTTTTCAAACCTGGGAAGGACTGGTTCACTGGTGGCATATGTTTGGCACCATGCCCGAAGCAAAGGATGCAGTGAACAAAGTGGTAGAATATCTTAATGGCCAGTATGCGGAAAAGAACGTTAAAACCTAATTCTGAAAAATAAATAAGGTCAGCTTAAAAAAGTGTCAACTTTTGTCAGGACGATACAGAGTGTCTAATCCTTGGCTCAGGCCGGATGGAAATGTTTGCTTTGGAAGAAAAATGTACATCACATGCGGATGAGCTTTTTCGTAAAAAAAACTTATAATCATATCAGCCCATCCTGATCTATGGCTGTGGCATCGATCAGATTGTTGAGGATGGCAAATACGGTAAGACCTGATATCGATTTGATGCCTAATTTTTCGGTGATGTTTTTGCGATGCGATATCACCGTGTGAATGCTGATAAACAAGGCATCGGCTATTTCTTTATTTGTTTTTCCTATTGCCACTAACTTAATCACTTCTATTTCCCTTTCACTGAGCCCTGCACTTGTCCTTTTCTCGCTTTTTTTAGAACTGATATATGGTTCGAGCAAAGTGAGAATTTGTTCGGTGCAGGACTGAGCCGAGCAACAGCAGTCGCAATTGCTGTCGCATTGGCGTTGGTGATCGTAATCATGCACCAGTACGATTTTCACTTCATTGTTTTTGCGAAACAGCTCTATCATGTCATATAAGGTCGCTTCGTCAAATTTACTGTCCATCAAGAAGATGAGTTTGTGTCCGGCAATAGACTGATAGCTGGCCAAACCTGCCACGGTGGAGAGCGTGATGATATCCACATCGTATTTTTTGCCGATGATCGACGCCAGTCCCTCGCTTATGATATCTGCGCCATGCACGATGATGATTTTCGTGTTCATGGTTTCAGTTCTTTTTCTATATCCATTACTTTGGGTACCAATATGTGATCTTCTATTCTGGAGTGGTCGGTGAGGTCTCTTTCAAATTGAAATAATTCAAATAAAAAATCATTGCAATCGACCATGTTGTAATTGGGTTCCAGGTATTTGATGATGATATTTTTGAGGTCGAAGAGTTTTTCATCCACATTGCTGTGTTCTTTCTCATAGCTTTGAATGGAATATTGAGCCAGTTCCGGCGGCAAAGGCTTGCCTGGTGCATCATACGATTTTTGGAGTTCGAGCACATAGGGAAAAGCTGTTTCTTCCTCGTCTTTTATGTGTTCCAGCAATTCCTTTTTGTATTTGTTATAAAACCCCTGAATTACCTTCAAATCGTCAGATTTGCTATTGGCTACCAATTGGTTGATCAAACGCTCAATTTTAGGAAGACTGATTTTTTTGAAATCGAGGTGCGACTTGCGCAGATAATCCACGATGAGCACTGACGAAAAGGATTTCAATTCCTTTTCGGGAAAAAAATCGTGATTGTGAAAGGCATTGACGATGGCCAGGAAAAAATTCATGTCGATTTGCTTCTCCAGACATATATCTCTGACAGTTTTGTCTTTGAAGCCCAGTCTGATACCAAAGCGATTGATCACCGGCAACAAAAGATAATTGCTGTGAATCATATCGGCAAGTTTTGTTTTTTGGTCAAATAAGTCCATGATTGTTTTTTATACTTTTATTTGTCCTGGTGTTTCCAGGGCTTTACTGAGGGTCTTCAAAGCAGACTTTCTCCATTCAAATCTGTGGTGAGGTATTCGCTCATCACATCAAAAAGCGGGATCATTCGGGTAAAGCCAGCGGCTATTTCTGTATAGAAATCCTTCTTCATTACTTCGCTATCCTTAAAATCGTGCCTGAGCAGGAACTGTTTGTAGCGGAGCAGGTCAATGGCCGGATGCTCGATATCAAAACCCTTGGGAGCCGTCTTGAGCTGATCGCCTGACAAACCGCCAAAAAAGTATATAATTTCCGGATTGTTCATTACGACCCTCAGTCGTGTGTCATCGGCGGCAATATGTGCTCTGATCTGTTTGAGGTCTTCGGCGTTGGGTTCAAAAAAACCACCACCAATAAAACTGCCTCCAGGTTCGAGATGGAAATAAAAACCACCGCGTCTTTCTTTTCCCAAGCGGGTCAGGTATCCGCCCCAATGCGTTTTGTAGGGTTGTTTGTCTTTTGAAAATCGTACATCGCGGTAAATGCGAAATAGGCTTTTCTTTCCGGACGTCGTTTCAATTTCATCCACCTTACGCATTTCCTCGAGCAATCTATCTGCAAATAGTATCACCTGTTGGTGCGCGTTTTCATATTCTTTTTTGTGTTCAATAAACCAATCCCTGCTGTTGTTGCTCTTCAGGGCAGTTAAAAAACCAAAAACAGATTTTAAGTCAGCTACCATAGATTTAAAATTTAAAATGACCAATGCCCAGTGACATGAGGGTGGCCAGTAAAGGAATGATGATGACAATACCTAATTCTATCCTCAATAATATAATAATGCCGGAAGGAATGATGATTTTGGTTTCCATATCGTTGCCCTTTCTGTTTTTCAAGAAAAACAACGTTGGATATATTGACAACAAGCCGAGCAGAATGTAGAGTGTCAACTTGGTATGGAATATCCAATTGTTGCTGTAGAAGCCTGCCGGTTTGCCTACAAAAAACCACAATGTAAACCCCGCAAATAATACCAACAAAGCACCCAGGCCATACATGGCATCAATTTTTGCAACCCTTTTCACTTCATGCCTGGTCATGGTTTTGCAAACGAGGAATTGCTGGGCCAGAATAGCTGCTACTATCATAAACACCGCTGCAAAATGGGCGTATCTGGCAATTATGAGTGCTGTCATTTTATTTGAATAAACAGATAAAGTAGTGGTAAAACGAAAAGTAGCTTTCAGGTGATCTTAAATTGAGATGGCCTCAAAGGCTAAATTTGATATCAAGCTTTAAAATTAGAAGATTATTCTCAATACCAAGCACACTGAAATGCATCAATGTACAACATTTTTAATTCGAGGAAAGTTTGAGTCTATATGAACAAAATCAAAAAAATTGGAGTAGGGGATACGCTTCCGGTTTTTTGTCTATACAATCAGGATGGTAAGCTCATAGACATCGGATTGTTGATCGGCAGGCCTTTGGTGATTTATTTTTATCCCAAGGATGATACTCCGGGATGTTCAAGGCAAGCATGCAGCTTTAGAGACGAATATCATCAGTTTACCGATGCTGGAGTAAAAGTGTTTGGCATCAGCGCTGACGGAATTGATGCGCACAAAAATTTTAAAGAAAAATACCGGCTGCCATTCGATCTGCTGTCAGATATTGAAAATAAAGTGAGGAAGTTGCTCGGAGTGCCGTCCGATTTGTTCGGCTTTATTCCCGGAAGGGTCACTTATGTAATAGATCGGAAAGGGATTGTTAAACATATATTTAACAATCAGATCAATGCCACAAAACATGTCGAAGAATCGCTGAGGATGATAGCAGAAATATAGTTGATGCCCGCTGCTATCGATACTGAGCGGTCGGAGGTGTCATCGACGTGGATATCAAATTCAAAAAAAGCTATATTTGTCAAAACGGACATCAATGAGCGAATTTGTAGAGAAATACATCAACCCCTTTACCGATTATGGTTTCAAAAAGCTCTTTGGAGAAGAAATCAATAAGGATTTACTGCTGGATTTCCTTAATGAGCTGCTGCGGGAAGAGCAGGGAGTAATTACCGGATTGACATACATGAAGAATGAGCAATTGGGAATGACCGAATTGGATCGAAAGGCCATCTTCGATCTATATTGCGAAAATGATAAAGGCGAGAAATTTATTGTGGAACTGCAAAAAACGAAGCAAAATTTCTTTAAAGACCGGGCACTTTACTACTCCACCTTTCCCATTCGAGAACAGGCCAAAAGATCTGAATGGGACTTTGAACTCAAGGCGGTTTATACCATCGCCATACTGGATTTTGTTTTTGAATCCGACAAAAATGAACCTGACAAATTCAGGTATGATATTAAATTGATGGATATCGAAAGCAATAAATTATTTTATAAAAAGCTGACCTTTATATACTTAGAGATGCCAAAATTTAACAAAACGGTCGATCAACTTGAGACGCGTTTTGATAAATGGCTCTATGTATTGCGTAACCTGAACAGGCTGGATCGGATACCAGAAAAGCTAAGGGAGAGTATATTTGACAAGGTATTTCAAACTGCCGAAATCGCCAGATTCACTCAAGACCAGGTCAGGTCGTACGAAGACAGCCTGAAATATTACCGGGATTTAAAGAACTCGCTCGACACCGCCCGTGAAGAAGGATTGAAGAAAGGGATGAAAAAAGGGATGAAAAAAGGCATAGAAAAAGGCATAGAGAAAGGCATAGAGAAAGTTGCTAAAGGGTTATTGGAAAGCGGTATTTCAATAGAGATAATCATGAAATCGACTGGGCTGACGCAAGACCAGATTAATAGTTTGAAGTAAGTGGCGATCATTGCCATGAATTTGAACATTGAATTAGTCTGGGGGAATCACAAATTTGCTTGTCGGTTTTCCATAGGGCACAAAAAAAGGGTCTTTGACTATTCAAAGACCCTTTTTCTTATTTTAACTAAACTGTTATCATTTATTAAAACCTGGCTTCCAGAGCAGTCAACTCATCGTTAAGTGCCTTTGGAAGTTTGTTGCCAAATTTAGCATAGTGTTCTTTGATGTCAGCGATTTCAAGTTTCCATTTTTCAGGATCAACTTTGAGCAACTCAGGAAGGTTTTCCCTGGTTTTTTCAATACCACTTACATCGATATCCTCTGCTTTTGGCAAATATCCAATGGCAGTTTTAATGCCTTCTGCTTTGCCTTCGAGTCTTTCGAATATCCACTTGAGTACACGGATATTGTCGCCGTATCCTGGCCACAGCCATTTTCCGCTCTCGTCTTTTCTGAACCAGTTGACATAGAAGATACCTGGAAGTTTGCTGGCATCCGGTGAGTTTTTCTCAATATCGATCCAGTGCTGGAAGTAGTCTCCCATGTGGTAGCCACAGAATGGCAACATAGCAAATGGATCGCGACGCACGGTGCCGGTTTTGAGGCCAATAGCTGCCGCAGTTATTTCTGAACCAACCACAGAACCGATAAATACGCCATGAGGCCAGCTAAATGCCTGTTGTACCAAAGGCACTGTAGAAGGACGGCGTCCTCCGAATAAGATGGCTTCGATTGGCACTCCGGCAGGATCTTCCCACTTGGGATCAATCGCAGGACACTGGCTTGCAGGTGCGGTAAACCTTGCATTTGGATGCGCTACAGGCTCGCCTTCTGCGGTATCGCGCGAGTTATTTTTCCAGTCGATAGTTCCTTTGGGCATGTCCACGCCGATTCCTTCCCACCAGATGTCACCATCGGGAGTAAGTCCTGTATTGGTGAAAACCGTATTTTTGTCGGCTGAGAGCATGGCATTCGGATTGGTATCCATTGAAGTCATTGGCGCCACGCCAAAGAAACCTGCTTCTGGGTTGATGGCATACAATTTTCCATCTTTTCCAAATTTCATCCAGGCAATGTCATCACCCACAGTTTCTACTTTCCATCCCGGGATGGAAGGTACCATCATGGCCAGGTTGGTTTTGCCACAAGCACTTGGGAAGGCGGCAGCAAAGTATTTTTTCACTCCTTCAGGATTGGTGATGCCAAGTATAAGCATGTGCTCGGCCAACCAACCTTCTTCTTTAGCCATTTTGGAGGCTATACGAAGCGCGAAACATTTTTTTCCGAGAAGGGCATTTCCGCCATATCCTGAACCATACGACCAAATTTCTTTGGTTTTAGGAAAATGAGAAATGTATTTTTCAGAAATAGGAGCACATGGCCATTTTACGTCTTTTTCACCTGGTTGCAGCGGTTTGCCTACAGAGTGCAGACAAGGAACAAAATCTCCATCGCCAAGCACATCAAGCACCGCTTGTCCCATTCGGGTCATAATGCGCATATTTACCACTACATAGGGCGAGTCGGTGAGCTGAACGCCGATTTGGGCGATTTCAGAACCTAAAGGACCCATGCTGAAAGGGATCACGTACATGGTACGTCCTTTCATGCAACCTTCATATTTTTGCAGGAGAATTTCCTTCATTTCATCAGGAGCCTTCCAGTAGTTGGTTGGTCCTGCATCTTCTTCATTATCCGAGCAGATAAAAGTACGATCTTCTACCCTTGCCACATCGCTAGGGTCTGATTGAAAATAGTAGCTGCCAGGTCTCTTTTTGTCGTTGAGCTTAATGGCCATGCCACTTGCTACCATTTCGTCAAAAAGCCGTTGGTTTTCTTCTTCTGAACCATTGACCCAATACACTTTTTCGGGCTTCATTATCCCGGCCCACTTTTCTACCCAGGCATTTAATTTTTGATTTGACATCGTATTTTATAGTTACGCTTTGTGAACAATAATTACAGCAAATATTACTTTGCGCTGCGAAAATAATTCAAGGGCCTGCTCAAGAAAATGACATTTATCATGTATGAATATGATTTAATCCAGAAGCGGTTTTTAAGTAATGAAGGGTAGCGTATTCATATTTGCTCTCTGCCGGAAATCAAACAAAATGCTGATGATTAACTAAAAAAGCACTATAAAAGGATCGTTGTCGATCGCATGGTGGTTTTTTTTGATTTGAGAAATTCAGGGCTTCATAGCCCTCATTAAAAGCGCAAGTAAGATGCAAATCACCCCAGGAATAGCACTTTCCCTCCTGAATTGCCCACCTGAGCCCGGCCATTGTTCGACAAAGTCTCTTCCGGTACTTTATGTCTAATGCTTTCTCACCATTCGCAACATTTTGATATTGATGATGATAAACCGGATAAATTGCCAAATGAGGTTGGTGCGAAACCGTCGCGTCAATCTGGTGGGAACCGGCGGATAGTAGCTTTGTTCGTATGCTTTTCTCAAGGTGTTCATTTTCTTTCTTTTATTCAGGTACCACTTTCCAAAAGGGATTTGCTTTGGCTTTATACATAAAAGCGTGATGCAGCAGGTGCTTGATCCAGTGGCCTGCCAGACCTATCTCGCCAGAGGTGTAGTTGAGGTCGCGACCGGTTTCCGGATATCGATGAAAATCAGGTATGATGGGGTACATGGTGAGTGATACAGCCGTACCGCTATAAATATTTGCCCCCGCACTGGCGATGCACGCTGCGCCCATCTTGGCCATTGAGGCTTTTCTTTTCGGAACATTTTCTTTGCCATTGATCATGTCTGCCACGTTGTAAGCCACCACACGGGCCATTACACCCGAAGGCATGCCGGTGCGTGGCGGAGTAGGGAAAATGGGTGTTCCATTTACGCTTTTTTTGGGTTGACTGATGGGGTGGGGCGGAGCAAAGGCAATTCCTACGGCAAAAATATTGTTGTAAACAGGGTTCTGATAGGTGGAAGGCCAGTATTCAGCTTTCCACTCATCATAGTTTTTGGCACCATAGTCTGCATCTACGATCATAAAACCATTGGCTGCAAACAAGGTAGAGGTAATGTCGATGCCGGCTTGGTCGAAGGCCTGGAGTCCAACACCCGAAAATGGCGGCAAGAGCATGGCAAAGTCAAAATCTACCAAGCCTTCCGTGCCATCTATGAGTTCGTACAGCACCTGGTTTTTATAAACTTCTTTTACATGCGCCTGAGTGATCCATTTTATTCCCCTTTCGGTAAACAATGACTCGGTGAATATCCGGCTGTGGGTAATGTAGCCACCTCTTTTTATGTGCATTCCACCGACACCAAAATCGCCCAACTCCTGTTCGTTAGATATCCAGGTGATATCGGCCATGTCGCGAACTCCCCGTTTGCGCAATTCAAATTCCACATTAAATAAATATTCGAAAGCCGCCCCCTGGCAAGTACAAGTGCCGTGACCTGTGCCAATGAGGAATTTTTGCCTTTCGCCTCTTTTCATTCGTTCTACTGCTTCATTCAAATACCTGGCGGTATTGGAGGCATGGCTATATGTGCACACTGAGTGGCTGTGAAACTCAGGCCCAAGCCCCTTTGTGGCTTCAAATTTTAGTTTGGGTCCGGTGGCATTGATCAGATAGTCATACGCTATGGCTTCACTTTCTCCGTTTCGAGCCTGACTGGTATGAGAAACGGTGACAAAAGGCTGGGCTGAGTTCTTGTCTCCTTCCGGATGAATGCTCACAGCCTTAGCTTGTACGTATTCAATACCTTTTTTCTTGTACACTTTGGCAAGATCGAAGGTGACTTGCTCTTGCTTCATTACACCTATTCCTACCCAAATATTGGATGGTATCCAGTTCCACATACTATTAGGTGTGACCACCACGACTTCATGTTGCCTGTCCAGGAGGCTTTTTGCATGTAGGGCCGCGGTATGACCCGATATGCCACCGCCAAGGATGAGTAATTTTGCCATTTAGTGATGAGTTTAATTTTGGGGTTTATTAAATGCCTTATTTTCTTAAGTTTAGCAAGTTTATCTATAGCATATCGTAATGAAAATCACATTATGGACAAAGATGGCAATCCAAAACCAAAAAATGTTTTGGATTGATGGATATTAGACTAAACACGAGCGCAGGAGGCGGAGTTCTGCAAGGCCAGGATTATATTTATGTAGCATTATAATGTTTTCTTTATTTTATTGCCTTGATTTTTTTAACAGCTTGACTTATGAAAACGATAAAGCACATATCCTTAATAATGGTATTAGGCCTGGTGGTGATTTCATGTGATAATCAACGCCAGGACAAGGAAGTCTTGACCCTCGATCCGGCAAAATTCCAGGTGGAGCGAGATGGCAGGCAGCTTGGTCTTTATACCCTCAAAAATACCAGTGGCATCACAGTGCAGATCACCAACTACGGGGGCAAGATAGTATCCATCATTGTACCCGACCGCTATGGCAACTTGGCAGATGTTTGTCTGGGCTACGAATCTGCCGAAGGGTACTTCAGCGGTGCTGCATCAATGGGCGCTACCATGGGTCGCTTTGCCAATCGCATCGCCAATGCAGAGTTTACCCTCAATGATTCTACCTACCGCCTGGCCCAAAACAATGGAGCGCATACCATCCACGGCGGAGAAAAGGGTTTCCGGTTCAAGGTTTGGGATGCCAGGCAACTCGATGACCAAAACCTGGAATTGACCTATTTTTCAGAAGACGGAGAAGAAGGATTTCCCGGCAATCTTACACTTAAAGTACTTTTTTCCCTTACGGAAAATGATGAGCTTGTGCTCAAATATCACGCCTCTACCGATATGCCGACCATACTGAACGTGACCAACCACGCCTTTTTCAATCTGGCAGGCGAGGGTAGTGATACCGTACTCGACCATGAGCTACTGGTAGTTGCAGATACCTTTACCCCGGTAGATGATACCGCTATACCTACTGGCGAGCTGCGCCCCGTTGCCGGTACAGCCATGGATTTTAGACAATTGACCAGGCTTGGTGATCGCATAGGCAATGACGATGATCAGCTGAAGTTTGTCGGAGGTTATGATCACAATTTTGTATTAAACAAAGAAGGGAATGAATTAGCTTTGGCTGCATTGCTTTATGAGCCGGTCTCCGGTCGGGTAATGGAAGTGAAAACCACCGAACCGGGCATTCAGGTATATACCGCCAATTCCCTTACGGGAAAAGGACCCGATGTGGGCAAAGGAGGCAAGCCCTACTCGTCACAGTCGGCCATATGCCTGGAAACCCAGCATTTCCCTGATTCGCCCCACCATGACCACTTTCCCTCAACCGTGCTCAATCCGGGGGAAGATTATTTTTCAGAAACCGTGTATCGTTTTTCGGTTAAAGAGTAATATCCCGTTGAAATCGATAAAGCGATAACTATTTAATCATATGAGTGCTGTGTGGTTTTAGTTTAAAGTAAGCCGCTACAAGCTAAAATTATTTGTTTTTAAAAACAGCATTATTTAGATTTGGAATTAGCACTATGTGAATTTTTT
>JAAUQL010000121.1 GCA_012033595.1 Cyclobacteriaceae bacterium
CAGTTCAGACAATATCGGAACTGGGATGGCTGGGGTGAACAAGATAAACAAGATGGAAAAATGTCTGAACTGGGATGAATGGGATGAACAAGATAAATAAGATGGAAAATGTCTGAACTGGGATGAGTGGGATTAATTGGATAAATAAGATGGATAACGAGATTGAATAAATATAAAGCATCATGAATATCACCAACATCATAGCCATCCCAGTTCAGACAATATCGGAACAGGGATGGCTGGGGTGAACATGTCTGAACTGGGATGGCTGGGGTGAACAAGTCTGAACTGGGATGAATGGGATGAACAAGATAAATAAGATGGATAACGAGATTGAATAAATATAAAGCATCATGAATATCACCAACATCATAGCCATCCCAGTTCAGACAATATTCTGAACTGTGATGGTTGGGATGAACAAGATAAATAAGATGGAAAACGAGTTTAAATATGCTGAATTGACAGGCAAGATCATTGGCAGTGCCATGGAGGTACATAACCATCTTGGCAGCGGATTTCAAGAGGTGATTTATCAGAGGGCTTTGGCCTGTGAATTTGAGTTACAAGGAATTTTATTTACTCGTGAATATGAAATGCCAGTGATGTACAAAGAAATGCAGGTAGGCACAAGGAGGGTTGATTTTTTAGTGCAGGAGGTGATTAGTGTTGAGATTAAGGCTATTACGGTACTGGAAAAAGTTCATATGGCGCAGGCGATTAATTATCTCGAGGCCTACAACCTTGAAGTAGGATTGCTTCTGAATTTCGGAAACACCCGATTACAATATCACAGGTTTGAAAATAAAAAATACAGAGCATCATGAATATCACGAACATCATAGCCATCCCAGTTCAGACCATGTGTACAAAGTAAGCTCCAGAAACGGAAAAGGCTGGGGATCCTGGTCAGGTGGTAGTCTTTACAAAATTCATATAGGCAATGCTTCCGGGTATTATTTCCGATCCAGGATGTATATATCAAATACAACATATCGCATTATAGCAGCACACCAAGATGCCATACCAGACGTATCAGACGGCTCAAATAGCCAATGCATCCCTGGCCGGACAGTGGTAGCTGACCTTCTTTCAGAATTGGATTCCCGTCATAATCCTATTGCACCAAGTCTTAGTACAATAGCATCACGCCATAATCCTATCGACTCTCGTATTTGTACAATCGAACATCATCATAATGCAATCAACTCTTGGCTTTGTACAATAGCACATCGCCATAGTGATACCGATACTTGTATTTGTATTATTGAAGCCTGTCATTATTATATCGAGTATCAACTTTGTCCTATTATCGGTTTTCAGACGGAGTTAGGCACCCATCTTTATTGGGTATTCTGTGATCACTTTATAATCATTTTTTCACCATAAAACCTTTTCGACATGACTAAAAAAGAAAGAAACAAAGTAACCATGTTCAACACTGTCAGCAAATGGCTGGCTGGTAGCAAGGAGGCGATCATCGCCCTGCCTAACCTGGAGGAAACGCTTGAAGCATTTAATGCACAATTGAGCAAAATCACGGCACTCGACAGCGACGTGGTGTCTGATGCCAGCGGGCTGTCGGCCGACAAAGAGATATTGAAAGACGACTTGTCGCGCAAATCTCTGGTGGTAACCAGGATACTCAAGGCCTATGCGACCTTCATGGGAAACAATGAGTTGCTCAACAGCATCGATTTTACCAAGTCGCAGTTGTACTATGTGGCAGATCAGATATTGCAGAGCCGAGCGGCCCTGTTGCTAAAGACAGCAGAAAACATCGGCAACAGTGCCGAGGCCTATGGGCTTACACCGGCCATTGTCAGTGAACTGGAAGCTGCTGCGGCCACGTTTAGCGAGCAGGTGACCCTTCCGAGGCAGGGAGTGATCAGTAAAAAAGATACGCGCGAGCAGATGGCCGATCTGATCGCCGTGATCGACAACCTGCTATCAGAAAAGCTGGATGTGCTGATGGATCTGGCGGGTATCAACAGTCCCGAGCTGCTCAACCAGTATAAGGCAGCCAGGGTGATCGTAGACCGGTAAAATAAAATAGTCGGAACTGGGATGAACAAGTCTGAACTGGGATGAATGGGATGAACACGTCTGAACTGGGATGAATGGGATGACTATGATAGACAAGATGGATAAAGAGGTTGAATAAATATAAAGCATCATGAATATCACGAACATCATAGCCATCCCAGTTCAGACAATATCGGAACTGGGATGGCTGTGTAATGGTGTCGCTAATGGCCCGCTTACTTCCAAAGCCCGGGACATCACTCCACCACTATTTCCATTATCATAATGGGCAGCATCAGCGCCTGCCCTTCTGCTCTTGCCTGATGAATGCTGTGCACGGTCTCCATGCCTGCCACTACATGGCCAAAAGCTGCAAACCCTTGCCCGTCGGGATTGCGCATCCCTTCAAAATCAAGCTCGGGCTGATCGCCGATACAAATAAAAAATGACTCTTGAGCACTATCTGGCTCGCCACGCGCCATGGCGATGGTGCCATCCTTATGCTTTAGCCCGGTTTGACTGGTTCGCTCCAGGGTGATAGCCTGGTAAAGAAAATTTTGTTTCCAGGGATGCGCCCCGGCCTGTATCACGGCTATTTTTACCGGGTTGTCGGGTTGATTATCGTGGCGAACCGTGCGGAAAAAGGAGCCTCCTTTATAAAAGTCTTCCTCCACATATTTCAAAAAATTGGCCGTGGTCAAAGGTGCCTTTTCAGGCTCCAATTGCACCACTATTTCGCCCAGGGAAGTGCTGATTTTGACGCGCTGAGCCCTGGCAGCCGAAGGCCATGACAGCAGCAAAATGGCCACTGACACCAATATTCGACCATTGAAATTAATCCTCATTTTCACTTATTTATTTTCATACTCGCCCTGCCCCCCGATTGCTTCCCAAAGTATCTCAACCGGATGTTTGGCGATCTTTCCAGTGCCATCTTTGATCTGGTGCCTGCAACTGGTGCCGGGAGCGGCTATCAGCACATCGTCAGGCTGCTTGCGTACCGTGGGCAAAAGCACCAATTCACCGATTTGCATCGACACCTGATAGTGCTCCTTTTCGTAGCCAAACGAACCGGCCATGCCACAACAACCGGAAGGAATGTTTTCTACTGTATAATTTGGAGGAAATGAAAGCATGCGTTTAGTAGGCACGATGGAGGCTATTGACTTTTGATGGCAATGTCCATGCAGCTTGATGAGTTTGTGGGCTGCAGTGAAGATCGATTTTTCTACCGCTCCCGATTCAAATAATCTGTCGATAAACTCATCGACCAATAAGGCATGCTGCGCGAGGTTTCGGGCCTGTAGTTCGTATCCAGAACCAATAGCAAAATTTACATATTCGTCCCTGAATGAAAGTATGGTCGATGGCTCTATCCCTAAAAGCGGGATTTCGGCACTCACTATTTCATTCAATAAATCAATGTTTTTAAATGCCAGCTCGCGTGCTTTCCTGAGCATACCCTTTGAGAGGTAGCTACGGCCACTTTCCACATGTGGGGGTATTTCTACTTCATAGCCCAATTTGGTAAGCAGCTTGATGGTGGCAATGCCTACGGGCACATCGTTGTAGTTGGTAAACTCGTCGCAAAAAAGATACACTTTTGACTTGAGGGGCAACGGATCTTCGACCATAAATCCACTGCTTTTGTGTCTCTCGTACCACTGTTTCAGAGTATGGTCATGAAGCCGGGGCAAACTGCGCGCTTGCGCAAAGCCACTCAACGATTTGATGACCCTCGACGTGATTTTGTTGCTAATTCCAAAGTTGTACAGTCTGGGTACGTGGGCGGCCATAGCGTTGAGTCTGGCAAAATTGCCCACCAATCTGCTGCGCAGCGGTATGCCATTGGCCAGATAGTATTGCTGTAAAAATTCCGCTTTGAGCTTGGCCATGTCCACATTGCTCGGACATTCCGACTGGCATCCTTTGCACGAAATACACAAATCCATTACCTCCTTGATCTCCGGCGAATCGAATGGATTAGATTTGACGGAGTTGGTGAGTATTTCGCGCAAGATATTAGCTCTGGCCCGTGTGGTGTCCTTTTCATTTCGGGTTGCCATAAAACTGGGGCACATGGTACCACCCGACAAAGCTGACTTGCGACAATCGCCCGATCCATTGCACAATTCGGCCGTTCTCAGTATGCCATCGTAATCGTCGAAATTGAAAAAGGTGTTAAACTGCCTGGTCTTCTGCCCCGTTTTAAAACGCAATTTCGTATCCATAGGCGGGGCATTTACAATCTTGCCCGGGTTGAATATCTGATCCGGATCCCATAATTTTTTCACCTTTTGCAGCAAAGCATAATTCTCGTCCCCTACCATCAGTTTGATAAATTCCCCGCGCAGGCGGCCATCACCATGCTCGCCACTTAGCGAACCCTTATATTTCTTCACCAGCAGGGCAATTTCTTCGGCAATCATCCTGAACTGCTTTTTCCCTTCCTCGGTTTTCAGGTTTAGGATAGGCCGCAAATGAATTTCGCCGGTGGCAGCATGCGCATAGTGCACACTGTACATGCCATGCCGCTTTAGTATCAGATTAAATTCGCGTATGTATTCCGGCAATTCCTGCACATCTACCGCGGTGTCTTCGATTACCGGTACAGGCTTGGCATCCCCTTTCATATTTGACAACAGGCCCAGGCCTGCTTTGCGCAAGCCCCATATCTTGGACGTATCTTCGCCGGTAAGTATCGGATAGTGGTAGCCATACCCAAGGGCCTGCAGTTCCGCAATCATTTCAGCGGCATCTTTTTGGGCTTCCTCCATCGTATCGCGCGAAAGATCCACCACGAGAATGGCTCCCGGATCGCCAAGGATAAAAAACCTGTTTTTGCGCTGGTTGATGTTGCTCTTTGTGCAGTCTAGTATATAGTGATCCATGAGCTCGCAAGCCTGCGGACGGTATTTCAGTGCAATGAGGTTGGCTTCCAGCGATTCATTTACGGTATTGAAATGCACACAGACCAGGAGTTTTTCCTTTGGAGGCAAAGGGATCAGATTCAGCTTAATCTCCGTGATAAAGGCCAGCGTCCCTTCTGATCCGGCCAGCAACTTGCAAAAATTAAATGGATTGCCGCTACCGGTAAATGGCTCCGCATCCATTAGCAAATCTAGCGCATAACCGGTGTTGCGCCGCGGTATTTCTTTTTTTGGGAATCCTTCGGAGATGGATATTTGATGCTGCCGGTTCGAAAGTAATTCTTTGATTTCCCTGTAAATTTTACCTTCAAGCGTGTCGTCCTGACATCTGACTTCAAATTCGCCTTTCGTCAGTTCCTTCAGTTCTGCCTCCGAACCATCACTCAGCAGTACCCTGGCGCTGATCAAATGCTCGCGCGTGCTGCCATACACCACCGAGTTAGATCCGCATGAGTTGTTGCCCACCATGCCTCCGATCATGGCGCGATTGGCCGTTGAGGTTTCGGGGCCAAAATATAGTCCATATTTTTCCAGGTGGACGTTTAAGTCGTCGCGGATTACGCCGGGTTGTACACGCACCCAACTTTCCTTTTCGTTTACTTCTATAATTTTTGAAAAATGTTTGGACACATCCACCACTATGCCATCGCCAACCACCTGACCGGCAAGTGAGGTGCCTGCTGTCCTGGGGATTAGGGACGTTTTGTGGTCTTTGGCAAAGAGAATAATTTTTTTGATATCGGCGGCAGACCTGGGTATGGCCACCGCTTTGGGAAACTGTCGATATGCCGAAGCATCGGTGGCGTATAGTCGGCGCATCGTATCGTCCATAAAGAGCTCCCCCTCTATAGATTTTGCCAGCTTTTTCAATTCGTCCTTCATTCCTTTTTGCATGCTTTTTTAGGTAAGTAATATCGTCTTACTGGCGAGCACCTTTCCATCCATAGCCACTATCATAGTCCACGGACCACGTTTGTCGTCGATGGGTTCCCAAATGGTGTCGCCGAGGAAAAATTCGTATGGGTTTTTTCTGATTTGCACCGAGCCCTCAAAGGGGGGCTCCGCTTGTCCGGCACTGTTTACAAAAGGAGGATGCTCGATCGTGTAATCAATTATTCTTCCTTTGGCTTGTGCAAATTCCACGATCATTCCAAACTCCACACCCACTTCGGCTTTTACGGTGTAGGTGAGCTCTTCCAGTTTTGGCAAATGCCTGCTTTCCCTATCCCAGGTGCTGTACTTTCCATAACTCCTGATCAGCACTTTGGGCAATGGTTTATTGCTTTTCTTCAATTTTGATTGTTAAAAAAAATGATTCCGCAATTTAATTTAAAAAATACAGAGTATGGGGTGCCTTAGTCTTTGGATCGGTGAATTTATTGATATCCCTTGACTCCCCAAACGGCATTGCCCCGGTTGTGGAGCCATTGTAGTGGCATCGGGGCAGGACATAGCACATACTGAGCACCATCAATAAATCTCCGGCACGAAAGTCTGCTCATAAATCGGCGGCCTCACATAGCTATCGTCCTTTTCGAGCTCGGGCAGTTCCATGGGTGGCGGGGCTTCATACACATAAGGAATCTTGCTAAGCAAATGGGCGATGCAATTGAGCCTGGCCTTTTTTTGATTATCGGCATTGACCACAAACCATGGAGAAATACGCGTATCGGTAAAATGGAACATCTCATCTTTGGCCTTGGAGTATTCGGCCCATTTAGACCGCGACTCCAAGTCAGTAGGGCTAAACTTCCAGCGCTTTAGCGGATTGCTGATTCGCTCCTTAAATCGTTTCTCCTGCTCGCGATCACTAACCGAAAACCAATATTTGATCAAATGATGCCTGAGCGCACAAGCATATTTTCAAAAAGGGGGCACGAGCGCAAAAACTCCTGATATTCTTGCTCGGTGCAGTAGCCCATAACCTTTTCTACCCCGGCGCGATTGTACCAGCTGCGGTCAAAAAGCACCATTTCGCCCCCGGATGGCAGGTGCGCCACATAGCGCTGAAAGTACCACTGGGTTTTTTCCTTTTCGGTAGGCACACCAAGAGCCGTTACCCGGCATATTCTGGCACTTAGCCGCTCGGTTATCCGTCTGATCACCCCGCCCTTGCCCGCTGTATCCCTTCCTTCAAAGATTACCACCACACGCTTGTTTTCTGTTTTTATCCAACCCTGAAGTTTGACGAGCTCAAGCTGAAGTCGTTCCATTTCTTTCTCATATGCTTTTTTACTGAGTTTTCTGGTACTGCCTTCTTTGGATTTTTTTGTCATAGCGGGTGGTTTTTATGGCTTGAATATATGCATTATGGATGGAATGGAAAAAGTTTGTCGCAATAGATCGCACCTGGCAGATTACCCGTTTCTATACCTCTATTGCTTCGGCAGTGCGCACGGTGGGCAAGGTAAACCTGATGGTGGTGCCCTTTTCAATTTCACTTTCTATGGAGATGTTGCCATGGTTTTGTTCAACAAATTCTTTACACAATATCAGTCCCAGGCCGGTACCCTTTTCTTTGTTGGTGCCCAGGGTAGAATGCTTGCTGCTGATGTCAAAAACTTTTTGCTGATCCTGAAGATTCATCCCCACACCGGTGTCGCTCACCCCCAGTTCCACATAGTCTTTCCACTGGTCTACAAATATGGTGATGGTGCCTTCCGCGCCGGTAAATTTAATGGCATTGGAAACCAGATTGCGCAGCACCGTTTTCACGGAATTGATGTCTGCAAATGCCGTGGCTCCTTCGTCTATCATGGTCTCCACTTTTATGTTTTTATTAGCGGCAGCCTTCGACAGCAATTTCACCGTGTCATTCACTACAGTAGCCAATTGGATTTCTTGCGGTTTAAACTCAATTTTGCCAGTTTGTGACCTGGCCCATCCCAATAGATTGTCGAGCAATTCATACAGGTTTTTCAGGGATTTGTCCAGGTCTTTGGCGATGGTACGTATCTCATCTTCGCTCAGTGAGGCCGTGTGGTTGATGAGCAATTGCGAAAACGCCGTGAGGGAGTTGAGAGGTCCTTTGAGGTCGTGCCCTATGATGGAGAAAAACTTGTCCTTAGTGCTGTTGAGTTCCGTAAGTTTTTTGTTCTGTGCTGATATCTGCTGGTGGTTGTGCTCCAACTGCCTGGCAAATTTTTCCTTCCGCCTATAGAATTTGATAATGAAAAGCACCGCAAAAAGGGTAATGAGCAGGAATACAACCAGCATGAGGTTTATTTTTTTGGAAGTAGCCAGTTCCTTTTCCTGCTGACGGGAACTCAGCATGAGGTTTTGGTTTTGCAGGGTTCTTTTTTCTATTTCATTCTTATAATTATTTTCTTCTATCCGGCGCTCATTGGCCTCTGCAAAAATCAATTCGCTTATCTCCATATACTTTTGCTGGTAGAAGACCGCGTTTTTGTAATCACTAATACCAAAATACGCCTGATAGAGGTAGTCGAAGCTTTGCTGCATGAGTATGTTTGAATTGATAATTTCGGCATTGCGCAGACCAAGGCGCAGGTTGTTCACTGCCCGCTCATATTCTCCATTTTCCAGGCATATCTGGCCGATGCTGTTGTACGACTCGGCCAGGCCGGTGCCGTCGTTGATCCTTCGCCTGATATCGAGTGCTTGCAACTGGTGCTCCAGCGCCAGATCCAGGCTGTCTTGTGCCAGGTATGATTTTCCTATTTTAAATAGCGATATGGCCGTTAGCAGGTCTTGTTGCAGGCCTGAGTACACCTGGTATGCCTGCTGGTAGTGGTCCAATGCCAGCGCGTGGTTGTAGCGCCGCGAATACAAATCGCCAAATCTGATATATGTCTCCGCGATCATTTCCTGCTGATCGAGCATTTTGGCGTGTTTCATGGCTGCTTTCAGATTGAGTTCCGCTTTGTCAAACTGTTCCAAAAGAATATAGCTTTGCGCCAGGTTGATAAATATGGTGGAGTAGAGATATTTGTAATGGGTGCTATCGGCTATTTTGTAGGCCTCTACCTGGTATTCCAGCGCTTTGGCATTGCTGCCCACCTGCCGATAGATGTCTGCGATGGCCAGTTTCGCAAGCACAAGCTCTTCAAAAAACCCATTGGCCAGGGCATTATTTTGCACATCATAGCATTTATCCAGTGCCTCTTCATGATTGGAGGTAAGGCGCGATTCGGAAAGTCCCAGGTATCGCTGTGCTTTTACCTCGTACTTTTTATCATCCTGTTGCCGGGCAATGCTCAACATTTTTGAAGCACTTTTGCTGGCCTTCAGCGGCTGGTTTCGGAAATAATAGGGAATGAGTTGGTCAAGGATGACGAGCTTGTCTTCATTTTCTACCAGTATGATTTTCGTCTCAAGGCTATCGATATAGCTTTGCGAAAATGCCACCATTGGTAAAGTAAATAGAATGGTGTGTAGAAAAATGATCGATTTATAAATAGGCATCACCACGCCAATTGTATATAATTGCAGCTTTTCATCATCTGTTAGTCAAAATTAATTGATAATAACCTAAATAAGCCCGGTACGTAATAACTTTGGACAATATGCAGAATTTGCCTAACTTTGCATCTCTCATCTGCTATTACAGCTTTTCCAATTTACGTTCGAAAAAATATATTCAATAGCAGATAGTTGTATCGTAAGTATTAGTAATTGATAAAGAAACGGCATCAGAGACGGAGCCGTTCTTTTTATTTTATAAACATCAAACAAATATGTCAACAGTTTCATACTATACCGAAGAAGGTCTTAGCAAATTAAAAGAAGAGCTGAATTACCTCAAAACCACCGGACGAACCAATATAGCCCGCCAGATCGCCGAAGCGCGCGACAAAGGAGACCTTAGCGAAAATGCCGAATATGATGCTGCAAAAGATGCACAGGGACTGCTCGAATTAAAAATTTCGAAATTGGAAACTGTGGTGGGAAACGCCCGGATAATGGACGAAAAAAATGTTGATACCTCTCAGGTATCGGTGCTTTCGAAGGTGAAAATCAAAAACAAAAAAAACGGAGCCTGCATGACCTATACCCTGGTTTCGGAAGAAGAAGCCGATCTGAAAAGCGGAAAAATATCAGTGAAATCGCCAATCGGAAAAGGATTACTGGGCAAGAAAGTGGGAGATGTCACCGAAATACAAGTGCCTGCCGGCAAAGTGGAATTTGAAATTCAAGACATCTTTATTTGACGCACATGGCCAGTATATTCACCAAAATCATCGCAAGGCAAATCCCGGCACACATTGTAGCCGAAGACGAAAATAATATCGCTTTTCTGGACATCAACCCCTTGACGGTCGGACACACCCTGGTAGTGCCAAAAAAGGAAGAAGACTACCTTTTTGACCTCGACGATGATCAATATACTGCGCTGCACTTATTTGCCAAAAGTGTGGCCAAAGCCATCAATAAAGTAACCGGCAAACGCATTGGGGTGGAGGTAATCGGGCTGGAAGTACCCCATGCCCATATCCACCTCATCCCCTTCACTACAATGTCGGAGCTTAGTTTTGAAAATGAAAAGCTAAAATTAAATGATGATGTGCTGGCTGAATTGGCGACCAACATCAAGAACGCCATCAGCGAATCTAACCCACGAATCGGCTCAGTTTAAAATTCAAAAATCAAATAATGATCAAAAACCAAATGTTCAAAACCCCTGGATTTTGAATTTTGTGATATTGGAATTTGTTTGGGATTTGACTTGACTATATCCAGCCCCCTTCCGATACTCCGAAATTTTTTTCCGTTTTTATCTTTGACAATATCCGTTTAACATTAACTTTGCAATTCAAAGTACTTTTACAATGAAACAGGCAAAGGATTACCTTGACGACATTTCGGAGATTCGCCAGATCATGGAGCGGTCTTCTAACTTTATTTCCCTCAGCGGCATGTCCGGCATTATGGCCGGCATTTATGCCCTTATCGGTTCTTTTGTGGCCTATCGCATCGTGTATTTTGAGCGATCGGTATTGGGCATCAGGGAGGTGTATATCAACGAAGATGCGACCATTACCAAATTGGCGGTCATCGCGCTGGTAGTCCTGGTACTGGCCATCGGCACAGGCGTTTATCTCACCGCCAAAAAAAGTGGCCAAAATCCCATGAACCTGTCGAATGCCGGGTTCCGAAACCTGATGCTTAGTCTGGCCATTCCGCTGATCACCGGAGCATTTTTCATCTTCATACTGGTGAGCCGGGGGTTTTACAGTATCGTGGCTCCATCTTTTCTGATTTTCTATGGCCTGGCATTGGTAAATGGAAGCAAATACACCTTGCGCGATATCCGCTATCTTGGCCTAATCGAAATAATCCTGGGCTTGGTATGTGCATTACTTCCCGGCTATGGGGTCATCTTTTGGGCTACAGGCTTTGGCGCAATGCACATATTGTATGGCTCGATCATGTACTTCAAATACGAAAGGTGAAAGGTCTGATCTCTGATTTGAACAAAGCATTTGACAACAAGGTGCGCCTGGGCATAATGGCCATATTGTTGACCAAAAATGAGTCTGATTTCATCGGATTAAAGACTGCACTCGATGTGACGGACGGCAATCTGGCCAGCCACCTGAAAGCTCTGGAAAAAGAGAAGTACATAGAAGTGATGAAGCAGTTTATCGGCAGAAAACCCAATACGCAATACCTGGTGACCAACAAAGGCAAACTGGCATTTCAAAAACATATCAATGCTCTGGAAGCCCTGATCGCCAACAACAAATAATTTTTTTACCCTTTTTACTTTGAATTACAAAGTTCTTTTAAATAAATATAAAAATGGAAAACGTACAAAACAAAAACATCTTCGACCGCATCAACGACAGCATCAGTCAGTCGATCACCTTCAAACTGATATCCATCGGCATTATGGTGATGCTATTGCTTATCCCCAAATCGATGATCAGCGATCTGATCTACGAACGCGAACAGCGCATGGAAGCCACGGTACACGAAATCACCGACATGTGGTCGGGCAGCCAGACCGTAGCCGGACCACTGCTCACCGTGCCATACAAGGTTTACATTGAGTCGGAAGACAAAGAGACGATGGTTGAATCGATCCGCTATGCCACCTTCTTGCCCGATGAGCTCAGTATCGAGAGCAACATAGTGCCTGAAGAGCGCCATCGCGGCATTTTTAAGGTTATTGTGTACAAGGCGCAACTAAGGTTAAAAGGAAAATTTCAGACCTCCGGACCTGACGTAATTGATCATGTCGCGGATTTGTAAATTAACCTTAAATTAGTACCTGGAAAACTGTATTACTTTCATTGACCCAATGACAGATTTTTTTACTGCATCATTGTCGCGTGGTGTAGCCAGGGTGTGCAAGGTAATATTTAATGTGTTATCCTCATGGTTGACTTTCAGGTCGCAGGGTGTTTTGATGATGCTTTTGGCCAAGGTTCTTTTC
>JAAUQL010000021.1 GCA_012033595.1 Cyclobacteriaceae bacterium
CTATCGACCAATTTTGCTATATCCATCATTCAACGTAACATTATATCCAAAAGCTTTTGGGGTTTCATGAACAGGGTGGAGCCTCGGCTCTATGATTTCATCAACGGTCGGAAATGTGTTGAAATGCAACTTGTCCTGATCCCTGACTTTATATTTTTTGCTCATATTTCTTTTTTCTTTGGCTCTTTTTATGGCCGGGAAATAAATCCGCGCCAGTGGTGGCTTTGATGTTTTATTCGATGTGGGCTAATTCAAAATCAAAGCCTTTAAGCTTTTCTTCTTCTACCATTTTCCTAAAAGCAGGGTACACAAGTATAAAAGCTCTGGCCGTAGCAAGCCTCTCTTGACGCCTATCTTCTGCTTGCTTGCAAAGAAGTCATATTTCCCGACTGAATGGCTATTTAATGCGTAAGCTTCTGATAGAAGATTTAAACCGATGGTGTGACCTTTCGGAAGCCACTGCGATCTGACTGAGGCCGCAGGCGAGCCAAAACACGGGCTGTGAGTGGATCTGTTCCCTGGCTATGTGGCTGGTTTGTACGTTAGCCCGGATAGCCTGGGCACAGAGACACAGAAACTTTTCCAAGATGCATGCCGTTAGGATGCAAGGCCTGTCCGGCTGGCTATTTATTTCTTTTCAGCTTTTTTGAGGGTTTTTGGTGATTGCTAAAAATATCCGTGATGGTTACAATCTCACCTTCTACCTTGTAAATGATTTTGTAATGATATTCCAGCAAGTAACGATGCTCTTTTCCCAGAAACCTCAGGTCTTTTTCTATTCTCCCTCTATTTGGATAATTTTCAAGGGCTTCCCCTCTATCCATAATTTTGTTTACGATCTCTGATGCTTTTTCAGGGTTGACTTCTTCTGAATAATAATCATAAATCTCTTTTAAGCAAATTTCTGCCCATGTAGTATATCTTACCTCCATGGACTACCAATTCTTCATTTCTTCCCTAACCTGTTTTGAGGTTTTTACCCGGCCTGTTCTAATATCCTCTTCTGCTTTTTCAGCCCTGGCAATCAGGTCTTCTTTGGTAATTGGTGTGCCATCCATTTTATAACCAACAGGAGAAGGTTTTTGATCGGCCTTGATCAACCCATGGATAAGTTTTAAAACCCGGTCATCTGCATGTTGGAGATACTCGCTTATTTCTTCTTTGATCTTGACGGTATTCATTGATTTTCTCTTGTTGCTCTGTAAAGTTAACGATTTCATATAATAATTTGATTTAATGAAACGGATGATATTTCATGATCGCTTAACCAATCGGATGGAACCGGGCAATTTCTTCCTGCAAATCATCCTGGTCATTGGCCAGGTACGCTTCTGTCGAACTTAAAAAAACGGTGCCCAGCCATGTACTAGGTTTGTCGCAGGATATGGATTTTCAGCCAGTGGGTAATCACACTCGTCCTGATATAGTTAAAGTTCAATAACTTGCTATTCATTGCAATTAATTGCCGTGCCAATGCTTGCAACACATTTTGAAGCCTGTTACTGGCTCCGGTGCTGACGAATAATTTATTACTTTCCTTTCTGGTTAATTGCAATATCTCCGCCCTGGTCTTCATAGTATATTCCATCCGGTCAATCATTTGACCGGATTCTAAAGTCAATTCCCTTTCATTGCTTTTCCTCGATCCTGCAATGAAGATATTGCCTTCTCTCAGCTTCACGTCCTTTTCCATATGTCTGATCAGCTCCTTGCCATTCAATCCCCCTTACTGGCGCGGATTTACTTCCGTGCCTATCGACCAATTTTGCTATATCCATCATTCAACGAACATTATATCCATTAGCCCCTTCCTGCCCACATAGTCGCGGGCACTGGAGTATAGATAATCCTGTGGAGTATCTACCCATCCCTCTTTTACCGGGTTTTCATGCAGATAGTCGAGCCGCTGCTCCATCATTTTATAAACCGTCGCAAATGTGATGAAATGCAGCTTATCCTGGTCCCTTACTTTATATTTTTCGCTCATATTTCTTTTCTTCATTGGGTCTTTTATGGCACGGAAGTAAATCCGCGCCAGTGGGGCGCAGAAAAATATTTTTCATATTAAAGGTTATTTATTGTACAATTTTATTGTAGTATGGCAATGAAGCTTTCCCATTAATTTTAATTTCATTGCCTGTGCTGCTTATATCAGCAGAAAAGACAGCAGTAAAATCAAACTTAAAGTTTGTCCGTCCAAAGTAATATTCCTTACCTCTAATTGAACGTCACGGCTAATGCCATATGGTTGATTTGTCTCCACTAACAAGATCGTATTGTCAGCCATCTTTTTGGTAAACCTGATCCTTCCATATGTCCGCAATGGAGAGATGACTACTTCATTTTCTTTAATGCTATAATAAAAGCCTATTTGTAAAAAACTCTCCATCACAAGTGGATCCGCTGTTTTAAATACTTCAATATTTACAGTATCATGTTTTTCTTTATCAATTTCTAAAAAAAAAGATTCATTCCACAATGAGTATGGGAAGTCAAGATTCTCTTTATATTCTTTATTTTTAATCCTTGTTTCAATAGTACCATTAATACTGCCTCTTGATATATAGGCAAATGCATCTGTTTCATCATCCTTGCATGATGAGATTAAAATTATTCCAATTAGATATAGAAGATAAAAGATTTTTATTTCCTTTTTCATATTTTTAATTTCTGATTATTTCCTGATAGAATGGTAAAGAGGCCTCACCTGTTACTTTAATTTCGTGATTTGTATTACTATAGTCGGGAGGATAAATTACTAAAAAATTAAAGTTTATGAATCCTTCATTTATGCTAATGTTTTTGATTTCAATTTTTTCATGTTCATATGCCAGCATTGGCAACGACTCGATGTGCAATAATTTGTTTTCAGGTAATTTCTTGGTAAACATTAATCTTGAATAAGGATACTTATCTGTACTGATGCTTTTATTTAATGTTTTATCATAAAATAAATGTAAAATAAAGAAACTACCAGGACTAAATGGCTTTTCAGATAAATCCGCTTTGATCAATGTAGAATTAAGATTACTGGTTTCTTCATACGAATTCCAGCTAAATGCACGCGAATAAGCAAAATTAAAATTTTCCTTAATCAGCGAAACGTTATTACTCAGTGTAGTTTCAATTGTACCTCTTACATATCCTTGCTTCAGATAAGCAATAGGATCAACATCGTCTTCTTTGCAACCAATTAACATTGCAAGCAAGAGTAATATGCTCAAATTTATTTTGTATATTTTAACATTGATAAAATCAGTTTATTAATATTCAGTTGATCTACTGTGATTTCTTTTTCTAAAAGTAGCAGACTCTATAATTTTGAAAGACTCGTTTATCGGGGTGATGCCGTCACTTTGAATGCCGGTGATCGTGGCTTCCACCGATACGTATGTTACTTACTTGCCTCGGCTATTGCTATCCGACATTTGCAATACCGAAGTGCAGTTTCGGATCTCCCATGGCTCGTTTGAAACCACCCATGGGAGAAGGAAGCTTCTCCCATGGGTGATTTGCAAGACTCCATGGTGCGTTTTGATTGGGCCATGGATGCTTGCCCCTTGGGCTAGCGGGGCTATTTACAGCGTTGGTGCTTCTTCACCATCATCTTCCTCTTCACCAGTAGCCAGCCCCTCCACTTTTTCGAAGGCCGACTCGGTGTTCACTCTGGAGAGCAGGTCGGCATCGGGGCGGAAGCGAATGCGTAGTTCCTCAATGTTTTTGCTGCTTACCGCCTCAGGGGTATCAGACGGTGTGGTCTTGAAGGTGGTATAAAAACTACCCAAAGCGCCAAAGCGCACGATAAGCCCCTGCTGTAGCTCTTCGGGCAGGATGTCTTCGAGCGCTGCGAGCACGCCCACCACATCGGGATAGTTTTGGCCCGTGTTGCGCTGAATCTTGCGCGCCAGGCTTTTGAAATCGGACTCGCCGCTCGACTGTGGCTGCGGATAGTACTTGTAGTCGCTGTTTGGGTCGCGCGGGTTTTTGCGCGCGCTCACCGAAAATTTGATGGCCATAACTTTACTTGTTTGGGTTAAAAAAATTGAATAAAAGTATTATGTACAAGTCCGGGCAACTGCCGGTATCTACTTTCAGTATGTTTAGTGGCTAAAAGCCATTATATCCGTCGCTCATATTCTTTGTTTTCTTTGGCCCTTTATGGCACGGAAGTAAATCCGCGCCAGTGGGGGTTGTCTGAGGCTATCGGTCAAGATATTCTTGTATTCCACCCTCGTGAACAAATCCAGCCAATAAACGGTCGCAAACGTGATGAAATGCAGCCTGTCCTGGCCCCTTACTTTATATTTTTCGCTCATATTCTTCGTTTTCTTTGGCCCTTTTCATGGCACGGAAGTAACTTCCGCGCCAGGGGGGTTATTTCTTAAACTGTTCTGATTTGTGAGTGTAGTGCTTTTTATTGTCAAAGCCAACGTAATTTATACCCTCGCAGTATTTAATATTTCCGTCCAAAACATTCGTTCCCCAAAAGCTTATAAATTCAAGTCGGGGCAACTTCTTTACAAAGGCAAGACTTTTAATTTCTCCCGATTCAGACAGTATTATTTTTTTGAGAGATTTCACTTTCCCTAAAGCTTCATAATCATTTATTTTCTTGCACTGCTCCACTTGTATTTCTTCAAGGCTGTTTGATAACGCTTGCAATGCTGCTATAGCTTCCAATTTTGAAGCACTAAATATTTCAAGTTTCTTTAGATTGCTATAACACTCAACGCCATGCAGAGTGGTAATATCTGTTTTTATCAAACTTAAATGCTCTAAATTATTAAGCGATGGCAAGGCGGATAAATCTTTAGTTTTAGACTTGTAATTACTAACAGTAAGACTTTTCAACTTACTACACGATTCTAAACCTTGCAACCTTTCAGAGAATGCAACACCGCACATTTCAATATCAGGAAAGTTTCTTAAATCAATTACATCCTTCCCATTATCAGGAATACCAAGGTATTTTAGCTTGTGTAATTCGTTTACTACTCCAAAATCATAATGTGTTTCTAAAATAGATAACCCTTTTAAAAAGTCTTTAAGCTCAATCAAAAAAGCAATGTCTTTTGCCTTGTAGCCTTGAAAACTATTAATTGTTATAAAACGCAAATCATTACTTCGTAAATAATTAATGCAGTCTGAAAGTCTGTCAGAGTTGATAAAAAGGGATTCTTGCCCATTTACGCCTGTAAGAATTTTTAATCCTTCTTTAGTTTCTTTTACCATAGCTAAACCCCTCCTAACTTTCTACCGGGTGAAAATATTTTGTTATAAGTCGGTGATAGAGGGTTAAAACTTTTAGGTCCGCCAAACTGCATCATTAAATTATGCTCGTTAATAAAAGCTCCTCTCGTACTTGATGCAGGGAAAAATTGACTATTTAAAAGCTTGTCGCCATAGGTAGTTTCAATACGATTTATTGATTGCATCATTCGAGGCTGCAAGCCCTTTCCTGCATAAAATTTGCCGCTCTGGAACTGTAATAAATATGACCCGCTGGCTTTCTCTGCTTGACCTACCCCTTTAGCGGCAACATTTGTTCCTGCTTTTGCAGCCGTATTTAATGTTGTCTGAGCTGCTGTACCAATTCCCCAAGTTGTGGCCAATAAAGCTACCTGAAACTCGATTTGAACCGGTTCAATTCCGTTTCTCAATCCGAATTCTGATCTTAGAAGTTCATTGGAACCTAATTGTCGATTAAAATCTGTATCCAATTTATCGAATGATACAGATTCCATATTGTCAAAATTCCCTTTACCAAATTTTGAAGTGAATCCTTGGATCATTTCGCCGTTGATTCTTTCGGCTGAGCCATTGGCTATGTTGAATCCCCATTCGCCACCGGATTTGTAAATGCCAGAGCCACCATAAAAAATATTTCTCCACCTTGCCCCCCATTCCGAGTACGCCCCGTCAGGATCGACATTCATTATTGGATTGTTACCCATTGACAAATAGGGGCTTGCAAACTGATCGGCGGGATCCGTCGTGAGCCACCGTCCAAGGCTTGGGTCGTAGTTTCTGAGTTCAAAAGAATACAATCCCAGCTCGAAATCAGTCAACAGTTCCTGGCTTTGGTAGAGGAAATCATTCCTCTCCAAATCCGCCCTTTTATACCCCAGCCCGCCCATCTGCATGCCGAAGGGGTAGTAGTCGTCGGTCTGCACCACGCTGAGGCGCTCCTGGTGGGTTACTTTCAGGTCGTCGAACCAGGCGTAGTGCGTGGTGACAGGTTGATTACAGTATCTTGTGGAATTATTTGCTGTGGATAACGGGCTTCGCGCCTGTACTAAAACTGCTGTGAATGTAAAAAAACCAAATGCCAGCCAAGTCCTATTAAAAAAGTGTTTCATTTAGTGGTCGGTAAGGGCTCTTAAACATGGCCAATTTTTTATTTAGATAAAAGATTCGCTTAAGGACAGATGTTAAAATCAATGTATAAAAGATTGATATTTATAAATATATTTGAAGAATGTTGTGTAATTTTAATTAAAAATGTTTGCACCATATTTTATTATGTAGCCACGATCATTCGGATTAAAGTGATCCTTTGTTAAAAAGCAATGATGATAAGCGAAGATGGGTTATGTAAGGATTTTTCATTATTTACTCTTTTTGAAGGCCTTCAATACGACATGGGAGTAAAGGTTGTCGCCAGTTGGGGGAATGAATTGAACATTGGCAGACCAGCCATGTAGATAATCAAATGGCGTAAAACCATTAGTGATTTTAATTAACTTTCAATTAATAATTTCATAAAATGGAATCTACGCCTTTCCGGCGATGCTTACCGGGTGATGTAGAATGGAACCCCTTACTGGCGCGCAAGTTACTTCCGTGCCTATCGACCAATTTTGCTATATCCATCATTCAACGAACATTATATCCATTAGCCCCTTCCTGCCCACATCGTCGCGGGCACTGGAGTAGAGCTATTCTTGTAGATCATCTACCCATCCATCCTTTTCGGGGTTTTCATGCAGATAGTCGAGCCGCTGCTCCATCATTTCATAAACGCACTGTCAAAGGTAGCATTAGCTTTCCTGTATATTATGTTTTTGTAACCCCAATGTTTAAATCGGATTAATTACATATTCCTTTATTTTATTTGTAGTACAATTTCTCTCACGAATGGTTTGCAAATCGCTTCTTCTGTCTATGCTCTTCTTGGTTACGTCGGCAGGCAAGGGTGTGTCGCATATGCAGCGCGATGATGATTTTTTGGGGGAGCAGTCTGTACGTTTGCTGAAAGCTACCAGACCTGATTCTGCTTTTTACATCGTACAATCACGGTATATAGAGGCACAAAAGCATGACGATCGGCGAATGTTGGCGTACTGCGCGCTGGAGCTTGGCGAAATACTCTATTATCTTGGCGATTTAGAACGTGCCAATGGCTTCCTGATCGATGCAATAAGTTTTTTTGAAGGGGGTGAAGATCGTTACAGTCTGGCAGAAGCTTATATGTGGCAGGGGATAGTGGTGCAGTATGCCCGACAATTGCCGCTGGCGCTGAATCTCTATCATAAAGCCCTGGATATTTATGAATCATCGCAGGATTCTATCAAAATGGGGGAGTTGTATGGATGGATCGGACATTACTATGAAAAGCTGGGCCAGCCGGATACGGCGCTTACATTTCAGTATAAGGCCAAAGAAATGGTGAGTGGAAAGAAAAACAGCGAACTATCGCTTGCCCGGATCTATGATAATATTGGTAGTTTGTACGAAGATGGTGGTGATTACGACTCGGCCTTTTATTACTTCAAAAAATCCTTTGCCATACACGAACAATTCAGAGAGGTGAATAATATGATCGTTAACCTGAATAACATCGGGGATATTTACCGCAAAAGGGCTCAACTCGACCAATCGCTCATATACACAGACAGTGCCTTGAATCTGGCCGAAAAGTATAATATCGATTATCAAAAAAGATCAGCTCACCGCGATTTTGCCAAAATCTATTCCTCTATGGGAAACTACGAAAGTGCCTATGAGCATCTTGAGCAGGCATACACCATATATTCAGAAATACTAAATGAAGAAAACAGCAGGCGCATGTCGCTATTGCAAGCGGTATATGAGTCAGAAAGGCAGGAATCACGCATCAGGCTTTTAGAAAAGGACAAGCATATCAATCAGATATTCAAATTGGGACTGATCGGTATCATCGTGATCTTGCTTTCCACAGCCGTGTTTGTTGTGCGCAGTCAACATGTAAAAGTGAGACAGGGCAAAAAAATCATTGAGCAAAAGACGCAGATTTATGCCAAAGAAAAAGACCTGAACGAGCTCGAATTGAAAAATGCCGTGCTTAAGGAAGAGAAACTCATGGCTGAGATCAACAATCAAAAATTTGTGGAAAAGGAACTGCAGAAAAGCCTGGAATTAAAAAGCCAGCTTATCACCTCCCAGACGTTGCAGATCATTCGTAAAAACGATTTTCTGGAAAAATTGAAGCACGATTTGAGCCGGATTAAGAAAGGAGACAAGGCCGAGCGGGCAGAGATAATCAACGCGCTGAAGAAAGCAATTAATCAAGACATCAATTCAGACGAGAACTGGAATGATTTTAATATGATTTTCAGTCAGGTGCACAAAGATTTTTTTACCAACATTCAGAATCAGATCGAAGATATCTCGCCGGCAGAATTAAGGCTGTGCTCCCTGCTCAAACTCAACCTGCACTCCACAGAGATAGCCACCATCTTAGGCATTTCCATAGACAGCCTCCGCATAGCGCGGTATAGATTAAGAAAGAAGCTCGGCTTGAAAAAAAATGACAGCCTGGTCAACTTCTTAATAAACATTTAATCTGCTTAACTATATGATAATAGGGGTTTAAAATATTGAAATTCAACTAATTGTAATTATTGTTGCTGCTCTGATACACCAGCCCAATCTCCATGTTGATGTTTTGTTGCCTACGATGTTTTTGTGTCATATTAGATTTGGCCTGACACAAATCAAATCTATTTATCATGAAAAAATCATTACTGTTTGTTGTTTCATTTTTGTTTCTGGGTGCCATAGCCTTTGCCCAGAAAGGTGCAATTAAAGGCCAGGTATTGGATGAAAACAGCCTGGGAATGCCCGGCGCTGCTGTACACATCACTGAATTGATGCAGGGCACTATTACAGACTCAAGAGGGAACTATGAGTTTTATAATGTGACAGAGGGAGAATATGAGATCGTAGTCTCCTACCTGGGCTATGAAGACGTGGCACAAAAAGTTACGGTAGCTTCCAATCAGACGGCTTCTATCAAGACTCCACTGGAGCCGGGGATACTTTTAGGAGACGAGATTCTGGTGCTCGGTGACCGCTTAAAAGGTCAGGCCAAAGCCCTGAGCCAGCAGAAAAACCTGATGAATATTAGCAATATTGTGGCCTCGGATCAGATCGGACGTTTCCCCGATGCCAATATTGGTGATGCACTCAAAAGGGTGCCGGGCATTACCATCCAACAGGATCAGGGAGAAGCCAGAGACATCATTATTCGGGGAATGGCTCCACAGCTCAACTCAGTTACCATAAATGGTGAAAGGATACCTTCTGCCGAAGGAGATAATCGCAGAATTCAACTCGACCTGATTCCATCGGACATGATCCAGCTGATAGAGGTGAATAAAGCCCTCACGCCCGATATGGATGCTGATGCCATTGGCGGATCTGTAAACCTGCTGACGCGCACCGTGCCCAATGGAACAAGGATTTCCGGTACGCTGGGCAGTGGCTACAATTTCTTAAGTAACAAACCCATCTGGACAGGCGGGCTGATACTCGGAAAAAGATTTTTTGATGATAAGCTCGGCGCCATGCTCAGCGGATCGTACAACTACCACGATTTTGGCTCTGACGATATCGAGGCGGAATGGGTAGATACCGACTATGGCGTGTTGCCAGGAGAATTTGAATTGAGAACCTATCTGGTTACCAGAATTCGCAGAAGCATCTCTTTGGGGCTCGACTACAAATTTAATGAAAACAATACCATCTATTTCAGCGGAATGTACAACTGGAGGGATGACAGAGAAAACCGATTCGCCTACGCTGCAGGTGATCTGGAAGATGCCTATGATGAAGGGCTGATTTCTGAAATAAGCTCCGGCTTGTATGAAACAGAAGCAACCCTGGGCCGGCAAACCAAAGCGGGAATAGACAACAAAAGGAATAAGAGCGCCCGCCTGGAAGATCAAAAGATGTACACCTTTTCGCTGAGAGGAGATCATCTTATTGGCAACAAATTAAAAGTGAACTGGTCAGGCACCTACTCCCGGGCTTCGGAAGAAAGGCTCAATGAAAGATATATGACTTACGAAAGCGGTGGCCAATCTGTGATCCTGGATGTAAGAGATACCAGAAAACCAAATGTTTACCCTTCAGAGTCCACCAACTGGCAGCAATTGGAATTTGATGAGTTTACGGAAGAAAACCAATGGACTTATGAGGAAGATTTGAATGGCAAGATTGATTTGCAATTGCCCGTTTCTAATAAGGGGATATTTAAGTTTGGCGGTATTTACCGATCGAAAAACAAGGTGAGAGACAATGATTTTTATGATATAGCTCCGGTGGGAGCTCAGAATGATGGCGATAGCCACCCGGTGTTGGGCGGCAGTTGGGATGCCGAAGAAGAAGAATATGCTGATCTGGTAATGCAAGATGTGACTACCGAAGACATGACAAAAAGTGACTATCTGCCGGGAGAAAAATACCAGGCGGGTAACTTTGTTTCCGCAGATTTTATCGGAGGTCTCGACCTCCAGGACATCTCACTTTGGGAGAAGGAATTAAATCCAGGAGAATATATACCGGCCAATTACAATGCAGACGAGGATATTTCGTCTGCCTACGCTATGCTTGACTATCAGCTCTCAGCAAAGTTTTCGACCATCGTGGGTCTGAGGGTGGAAAATACCAATATCAAATACGTAGGTAATGCATTCGATACTGAAGAAGAGACCATCAACGTAACTACCGGGTCAAATAGCTATTCGAACTGGATGCCGGGCGTGCACGTAAAGTACGATGTTACCCATAGCACGGTGCTCAGAGCGGCATGGACCAATTCCCTGGCAAGACCCGACTATTTTAAGCTTGTCCCTTTTGAAGAATACAATCCGGACGATCAGGAGCTGGTACAGGGCAATCCTGAACTGAAACCTGCTGTGGCCATGAACCTGGATCTGATGGCCGAAAACTACTTTAAGTCCATCGGACTGGTATCAGGGGGTGTTTTTTACAAGAATATTGATGATTTTCAGTACGAACGTGTACAAAATGATATCGTACATCCGGTGTATGGCGAGTTGGATGAATTCGTGACTTTTGCCAATGGAGGTTCTGCAAAAATATTTGGCTTTGAAGCTGCCCTGCAAAGACAGCTTGACTTCCTCCCCGGCTTTTTGAAGGGTTTTGGTGTGTATCTCAACTACACCTACACTTCGTCTGAAGCAGATGGAATCGTTGGGCGGGAAAATGAAACCATCGGACTGCCTGGTACAGCCAAAAATATGTACAATGCTTCGCTTTCTTACGAATCAGAAAAACTGGTGCTGAGGGCTTCGGTCAATCATGCAAGTGACTACATCGATGAGCTGGGCGGAGATAGCTTCGAAGACAGATACTACGACAAGCAGACCTTTGTAGATCTGAATGGCTCCTATGCCTTTTCTCCTAACTGGAGGGTTTTTGTTGAGGTAAACAATCTTACCAATCAGCCATTGCGATACTATCAGGGTAAGCCTCAATACACCATGCAAGACGAATACTATAATATGAGGATGAACGTAGGTATTAAGTTTGACCTTTTCGGAAATTAATTATAATCAACACAGTTTAGGTAAAATGAATTTCCCTGGAAGCCAGTTTTGTCTTGGTTTTCAGGGATTACTTCATCTTATTTTGCCTAAAAAAAAGATGCATGTACTATGAAATACCTCAATTATACTCTTATCCCCGTCATCTTGTTTGTTATTCAGTTTTCCTGTCAGCAAAAGACCAATGGAGATAACAGCCTGCGCACAGAACGCAACATGGAAGCCAGAGAAGATTCCACTAAACTTGCCACCGCCTATGAATCCCAATCCAAAATACCGCATACCGTTGTGCCACTGATCCAGACAGATCCGGTACAGGAAGATGCCAATGAAGATGCCGCTGACGATCCTGCCATTTGGTACAACAACCCTATGCCCGACCAGAGTCTTGTCTTTGGAACCAATAAAAAAAGCGGGGTGCATGCCTACGGTCTCGATGGGGGAAACCGGGAGTTTTATGCCTTTGGTAAAATCAACAATATCGATATCCGCCAACAGGTGAAGGTGACGGGTCATCCATTGGATATACTTGGAGGCAGCAACAGAACAGACAATTCGATCATAATTCATGGAATTGATTCTATTGGAAATCTATATGATTTAATGGATGGCAATTTCCTGATTGATACCGCCGATATTGATGAGGTATATGGTTTTTGTATGTATAAAGATACCGATGGCAATGGCTATGCGATTGTTAATGGCAAAAACGGCAAAATCAACCAGTATCTGATCGTGGCTGACGGGAATGCTGTAACATTGCAACTTGTCAAAAGCTGGCAATTGGACAGTCAGCCCGAAGGTATGGTGGCTGACGATCAGCTAGGGCATCTTTACATCGGAGAGGAAGAACAAGGCATCTGGAAGTTGTCATTATCCGACGAAGACAGCCAGGTGGTGCTGCTTCAAGACGCTCAAAAAGAAAATAATCCATCGATTGAGTATGATATCGAAGGGCTTTCGATTTATTACGATGCCGGATCATCCGGTTTTTTACTGGCCTCTATCCAGGGCAGCTTTTCATATGCCGTGTTCGACAGGCAGCACAATCACTACCTCGGGAGCTTCAAGATAGGCGAAGGACGCGGCATTGATGGGGTAGAAGAAACAGATGGACTCGATATATATTCCTCTGCTATCGGAGAGCAGTTTCCAAACGGCTTGCTGGTCGTTCAGGATGGTTTCAACTACAATGATTCCATCATGGTAGGACAAAATTTCAAATATGTGGCCTTGGATGAGATCATCTCATTGGTCGGCCTCATGCGCAAACAAACGCTCCAAAATTGATGCTGCACAGTGGACTGCCACCTTGGAGCCGGGGATATTCCCGAGGCTGACAAATAGCGAAGTGGCTGAAAAACCATCTTTTTCACCACTTCGCCATCGCTATTATTGCGCGTATCATTTTTAAATATTGTTTCAGGGCGTAGTTTTGTGAAAAATATACGCACATGAAGATTGAAAAGCCCTCCATACCCAAGGGAACCAGGGACTTTGGCCCTGATAAGATGCTGAAGAGACAGTTTATTTTAGCAACCATCCGCAAGGTGTTCGAAAAGTTTGGCTACCAACCATTGGAGACACCGGCTATGGAAAACCTGACGGTATTGACCGGAAAATACGGGGCTGAAGGCGATCAATTGCTTTTCAAAATCCTCAATTCAGGTGATTTTCTTTCGGGAGTGTCAGCCGAAGACCTCCAAAACGGCAGTAAAAACCTGCTGCCGCTCATTGCCGAAAAAGGGCTCAGATACGATCTCACGGTGCCTTTTGCCAGGTATGTGGTGATGAACCAACATGAAATCACTTTCCCTTTTAAGCGATACCAGATTCAGCCCGTATGGCGTGCCGACCGCCCCCAACGTGGCCGGTATCGTGAGTTCTATCAGTGCGATGCCGATGTGGTAGGCTCCGATGCGCTGGTATGCGAAGCAGAGATCATGCTGATGATTGGTGAAGTAATGCGCAATCTTGGTCTTGATGACTATATCATAAAAGTTAATAATCGAAAACTGCTCACGGCCATTACCGACATGGTGGGCGAGCAAGGCAAAGAAGCTGCGTTGTGTGTGGCTATAGACAAGCTCGACAAAATAGGCAGGGAAAAGGTGGAGGAAGAACTTGCCTCAAATGGTTTTTCTGCAGAAGCCATCACCAAACTAAACCCTGTATTCGGCATTAAAGGCTCGAATCTGCAAATCCTCGATCAGTTAGAACAAATGCTCGCCCATTCTGTCAAAGGGAAAGAAGGCATTGCCGAGCTAAGGCAAGTGCTGGGGTATCTTGACGACTTTGGCTCATCAGATCCACGCCTTGCGCTCGATATCACCCTGGCACGGGGCCTGAGTTACTACACGGGCACCATACTGGAAGTCCGGGCCAACAACTCATCCATCAATAGCAGCATTACCGGTGGTGGACGCTACGACAACCTCACCAGCGTTTTTGGTCTAGAAGGCGTTTCCGGGGTGGGCTTTTCCTTTGGTGTAGATCGGATTTATGATGTCATGGAAGATTTGGATATTTTTCCTAAGACCTATGAGGCCTCCACTAAAGTGCTCCTGCTCAATTTTGACCCTGGTTCGTTCAAACACGCTTTGATGGTTCTTACGAAACTCAGGCAGGCAGATATCAAAAGCGAAATTTATCCCGATCAGGCCAAAATCAAAAAACAGATGGTCTATGCCAATAAGAAGGAAATTCCATTCGTGTTGATGATTGGTGAAAACGAAATCAAAGAAGGATGGTACCAACTGAAAAACATGGTCAGTGGAGAGCAGCACAAGATGGAATTGGGGGAAATCATAGACTTACTCTCAAAATAGCCAGACTTTAGCTAAATTGGGCCTTCGAATGTTTTGGATAATCATTTGCCGCAAGGCACGTTTATCATTTGTTAAATGACTCCTATAGTGAAGCGACGGGCCAGATGTTTATGTTTCATTTTGATGTTCATGGTCATGAACATGGCTGTGGCCATCGCCCAGGGGGCTAAATTCAGCGTTAATTCCATCATAGGATGCAACCCGTTTACTGTTGTGGTGACCGATATGTCGGGAGTAAACGATACCGTTAATGTCAACTACACCTATGCAGTAGGATTGACAGAGGATACCATCGAATATCATACGTACAACCAACCGGGTATTTACAGGATCATTCAAACCGTGGCCAATGCAAATCCACGGCAGGATACCATCTTTATAACAGTAATCAACCAATACCCTCCCGAGTTCTTCCTGTTCAATTGCAAAGGAAATATCGGGTCAGTGCTCATTAGAGATACACTCTATCAGGCATATGAAATAGACTGGGGTGATGGCAATACTGAGATTTCTTCGGCATCTGGCCTGGTCAGTCATATGTATGCCATACCGGGTACATTTGATGTGACGGTGAAAGGCTTGATCAATGGAGCCCAAACTTCCGCAGACCATGCTAACTTAAATTGCTTTTCGACGACCAAAAGATTGAATTTGATCAGTGACATACAGGCTGCTGACATTCATCAATTGCAAATAGGCACTACCGATGCGGTAAACGGGGAGATAGAGCTGAGCTACAACCTGGCACCGGACAATAATTATTTAGTAGAAATCAAAGCACAAAATCAGGCCTCGTTCACCATTGTCGATACCATCAATACGGTTTTGAACCCCACAAGCTACATATTGAAAAACCTGAATACAGCAGATAATTATTATTGCGTCAGCATTACAGCATTTGATCCGTGCGATGGAGACCGCAAGCGCTCAAATATCGCTTGTAGTATCAACCTGAAAGTGTTTACAGAAAACAATCAAAACCGGATTAATTGGCGGTCGAGCACAATGGATTTTTCAAATTATATCATTGAAAAAGACGGCGTGCCACTTACGACCATGCTTGATCAAAACCAGGCGCAATACATCGATACTCAGGTTACCTGCGGGCAGGAATATATTTATCGCCTGCATATGACCGAAAACAATGGATTTGTAAGCATATCAGATGCTGTCGCTGCCAGGGCAGTTTCCACCGATATTCCCGGTCCGATTCAGAATATATCTGCTACTGTAGTGGGGCAGCAAGTGGAAATGGCGTGGCCGGCGCCAGCAAGTGCCGATATGTATTTGATCTCCAGATCCATAGCCGGCCAGCCATTTGCGCTAATTGACACCCTCGATATGCCCTCAAAAGTCGATGAAGCGCTATTTACACAAAGTACCCGATACCATTACGACATCTCATACCTGGATGCGTGTGGAAATAAATCGCCAAAAAGCATCGTCGCTTCGCCAATTCTGTTGGAAGTCAACTTCGACAAGTCCCTGACCTGGTCTGCATACGAAGGTTGGTCTGGCGGAGTGATGGAGTATATATTAGAAAAGTACGATGATCAGGGGCAGTTTCTGGCATCTTTGCCCATGGGCGCTCAACAAGAATACAGGGAAAATATAGCGACCAACCCATATCAATTTATAGTATATAAAGTAAAGGCGATTGCCAATGACCCTGCCATGGGCGACGTGGTATCGAATGAATTGAAGGTGATTTATTTGTCGAAGGTAGTTTTTCCCAACGCGTTTTCCCCCAATGGCGATGGGCAAAACGATATATTTTTATTCGCAAGTCGATACATTTCAGCAATGCAAATGAATATTTATAACCGGTGGGGGGAGCTTATTTTCCAATCCAACAGCCCGGATCAAGGCTGGGATGGCACCATCAAGGGCAAAGCTGCACCTGCAGGAGTGTACATTCATCAAACCCAGCTTACCGATGACATGGGCATTACTTTTATAAAATCCGGAGAAGTATTATTAATTAGATAGATAAAATAGATATAAAATGGACATGACAAATATGTTTGGCAAAATCCAGGAGATGCAGGCCAAAATGAAAGAAGCACAAGAGAACCTGGGAAAGATCACCGCTGATGGCGAGTCGGGCGGGGGCATGGTAAAAGCAACAGTTAACGGGAGAAAAAAAGTACTGTCTATCAACGTGGAAGATTCTCTGCTCAATCCGCAGGACAAAGAAATGCTTCAGGATCTGGTAGTAGCGGCCATCAACAATGCCTTGCAAAATGTAGAGGCGAAATCCGGTGAAGAGTTGAAAAAAACCACCGAAGGCATGCTGCCAAATATTCCGGGGCTGGACTTTAGCAAGATGTTTTAATGCCCCAGGTTTCGGTTGTCATCTTAAATTATAACGGCAGGCCACATCTGGAGCGTTTTTTACCGATGCTCATTGCGCACACTCAAGGGAGCGACATTGTAGTAGCCGACAACAATTCCACTGATGATTCGGTTCTTTTCCTCCAACAGGAATATCCATCCATTCATTTGGTGCAATTTTCCACTAACCATGGTTTTGCGGTGGGTACAACAGGATACTCAATCAGTTGGATACCGATTATTTTGTATTGCTCAATTCTGATATTGAAGTAACCCATCGATGGATAGAACCTGTCATTGAGTTGATGGAGAGCAATGCAATGATTGCTGCTGCCCAACCTAAACTGCTTGACTATCATCGAAAGGATAAATTCGAATACGCCGGTGGGGCAGGGGGATATATCGATAAATTCGGGTATCCCTTTTGCAGGGGTCGGATTTTCGATTGTATTGAGACAGACCACGGGCAATATGACGACACCCGGGAAGTGTTTTGGGCCAGCGGGGCATGTTTATTTATCAAAGCAGATATTTTCAGGCAGTTTGGAGGTTTCGACGAAGATTTTTTTGCCCACATGGAAGAAATAGATCTTTGCTGGAGGATGAAGCGGCAAGGATATAAAGTGTACCACTGCGCCCAATCGCTGGTGTACCATGTCGGAGGCGGAACACTGGCATACGCAAACCCTTTCAAAACATACCTCAATTTCCGCAATAGCCTTTTGGTATTGGTCAAAAACCTGGACAGCAGGGATTTGGCCGGCGTGCTTATTTTCAGGGTAGTGATGGATTACGTGGCTTCGATCAAATTTTTGCTGTCTGGGCGTTGGCGCGATGCCCTCATGATCGCCAAAGCCCATTTTTATGTATTGGCAAACCTGGCGTCAAATATGAAAAAGAGAAGGGACTTTGACGCTCCCCATCGCAAAAACGAACATGGGATATATCCCAAATTCCTCTTATTTCGATATTATTTCGCCAAAATCAAAAAATTCAGCGATCTCAAATTCTAGTCCGCAGTTCAATACCAGATCACATTTTTCCGTCTTCTCATTTGTCTTCGCAGGTTGATGATCCATGCCAGACCCATGTAAACAATGAGAGGAGAACCGAAGGTGATAAATGAAGCATATATAAAAAAAATCCTAATACTGGAAATTGGAATATCCAATTTTTCACCTAATCTTGTGCACACACCAAATGTTTGTGTTTCGAAAAATAGTTGAATTTTTTTCATGATTTGAAGTATTTCTTCCTTTACTTTTTCAATAACATCTTCCTTTGCAAAAATAGCATCTTTTTTTTTTGTTATGTTGGAATAATTAAAATATAGCAATATTTTTGCCTCAAGCTAACTTTTAATTTAAATAGAAATCCAGATGAGAAAGTTTATTTACGCCTTATTTACCATAGGAGTACTGACTTCTTATGGTTGTGCCATGAACAAGATGATGAAAATGGCAAAAGACCAACAGTTGACAGTAGACCCAGATCCGCTAGAAGTACATGCAGATAAGGTTAATTTTGAAATATCGGCTGTACTACCGGTAAAAATGTTAAAACCAAATTTGACTTATTCAGTAGAGCCTTCCTATGACTATGCTGGAAAATCGATGACATTTGACGAGATCAAATTCACCGCCAATGAATATCCAAACAGAGATACCCAGCAGCCAAGGGAATCTCAGGCATTCGAAATGCCATATGATTCTGAAATGGACAATGGCACCCTGAACGTAGTCGGTTGGGGCACCAATGACAAAAACGGCAAGAAAAATGGACCAACCGAAAAAATGGAGATCGCCAAAGGCCTGATCACTACTTCTAAATTGGTGAAGCCTGTATATTACGGAGCATATGTTAGCTACGATTATTCAGACGAATCAGTGAAAGGATGGACTCCTGATGAAGAGTTGGAGCCAACACATGTCAATTTCTATTTTTTGCAAGGCAGTTCCGTATTGAGGCCATCTGAAAAGAAAAGTGACAGGGGTACATTCTTCCAGGCTTTTATCGCCGAGAAAAACGTGACCCGAACAGTGACCATCACCGGTACCCACTCACCAGAAGGTTCGGAGAGAATAAACAGCGACCTGTCTAAAAACAGGGCAGAAAAAATAGAAGAGTACTACAAGCAAATGATGGATAAATACGATTACAAAGGCGCTGCCGATTCCATCAAATTCGTATTGAAGCCAGTGATAGAAGACTGGACTCAATTTAAAGCCGCCCTCGAGAATTACTCAGGCATCGATCAGGCTGCCAAATCACAAATTTTGGATATCGTGAATGGATCAGGTTCTTTTGAAGAAAAAGAAGATGCACTCCATAAACTTCCTTCTTACAAAGATATTTTCAAAGACATCTATCCTGATTTGAGGGCTGCTAAAACTGAGATTTTTACCGTCGTCGAGAAAAGAAGCGATGCCGAAATTTCAATCTTGGCTAAGCAAATTGCTGAGGGTACACTTCCTGCCGACACGCTTTCGTATGGTGAATTGGCATATGCCGCCTATTTGACTCCATCACTCAAAGAGAAAGCTGCCATCTATGAGGCAACCGTAAAAACATACGACAACTGGGCTGCACACAACAACCTGGGTGCTGTTTACCTAAATATGGCCGTAGAAGGCGATGGAAATGCCAATATGGAAAAAGCCATCACGCAATTCGAAATCTCATTGAATAAGAAAAACACCGCTTATGCCAAAGGCAATATGGGCAGTGCAGAACTGATGCAAGGCAATACCGAAAAGGCATATGCCTCCGTTTCAGATGCTGTGGCAATGAATCCTCCATCAAACATAATTTACGGTTTCAATGGCACCAAAGGAGCGATCGAAATCATGAATGCCAAATATGCCGATGCCGTGAAAACATTGAGCACTGCAGCTGACAATGGCGATAACCTCTTCAACAAAGGCCTCGCTCAATTGCTGGCTAAAGATTACCAAAACGCAGCCATCACCTTCGATGAGCTTGCTGATAAAGATGGTGACTATGCCATGGCATACTATGGTGCGGCCATTGCTTCATCCAGACTAGGCAAAGGAAGTGAAGTAGCTGCCAATGTGAAAAAAGCAGTAGATAGCGATCCTTCACTTAAATCGAAAGCTGCCAGTGACCTGGAATTTGCAAAATTCTCTTCTGAAAGTGCATTTATCGATGCAGTGAAATAAACGCAGCACAACATGATATTTAAAAAAACCCTCTCATTCGAGAGGGTTTTTTTTTGAAATCAAAAAGCCATTACTTTTGCTTATAGTCAATTATGTATATTTTTGCGTTCCTTAAAAACTAAAAAAAATGGTAGAAAAACAATTCAGGGAAGTAATACGAGATGCCATGTCTGAAGAGATGAGGCGCGATCCTAAGGTATTTTTAATGGGTGAAGAGGTAGCTCAATACAATGGAGCTTACAAGGCCAGCCAGGGGATGCTTGATGAATTTGGCGCTGAGCGTGTTGTAGATACCCCGATTTCTGAATTGGGTTTTGCCGGCCTGGGGGTCGGTGCTGCCATGAACGGACTACGCCCCATCATTGAGTTTATGACTTTCAATTTTTCGCTTGTAGCGATAGACCAAATAATCAATGCAGCAGCAAAAATCAGGTCCATGTCTGGCGGGCAATATAGTGCACCTATGGTGTTTAGAGGACCCACCGGCAATGCCGGCCAATTGGCAGCTCAGCATTCACAAAACTTTGAGAACTGGTATGCCAATACCCCGGGACTTAAAGTAGTTGTGCCTTCAGATCCATACGATGCCAAAGGATTGTTGAAATCGGCGATCAGAGATGATGATCCGGTTATTTTTATGGAATCGGAACTGATGTATGGTGACAAAGGTATGGTGCCGGAAGATGAATATTTGTTGCCCTTGGGCGTAGCAAATGTAAAGCGGGAAGGTAGCGATGTTACCCTGGTTTCTTTTGGTAAAATGATGAAAATCATCGACAAGGCAGCTGAAGAATTGGAAAAAGACGGTATTTCTGCCGAGCTAATAGACCTGCGGACGGTGAGGCCAATAGACTATGCAGCCATTATTAAATCAGTAAAAAAGACCAACAGGATAGTAATAGTAGAAGAAGCCTGGCCATTGGCATCTATATCGGCAGACATCTCTTATCATGTACAGAAGCACGCCTTCGACTATCTTGATGCCCCGGTAGCCAGGGTCAATTCAATGGATGTTCCGCTTGCTTATGCGCCTACCCTTATCGAAGCTTCCCTGCCCAATGTAAAAAGGACAATAGAAGCCGTGAAGTCGGTGATGTATGTAGCATAGTCTATCCCCAGTCGCAAATAGATTGTAGGTAATCTGCCGATCCATCTCTGAGCCATCCATCAAGCTGGGCAACTTCCTTTAGTTGTTGCCCACGCATGCGAGGTACAGCCACATATGCACAACTAAGGCCGGGTAGCGAGGTCATATCGCCCCAAAGCTTTTCGAATTGAGTGACCGGGAATACGTCTTCCTGACCTTTTCCCCATCTTTTCTTTACATCTTTGATGGTGATATAGGTGGGCATTCTATGAGCCATGGCTCTTATGGCATCTTTGACCACTTTTTTATCAGAAAGTTGGTGTCTGCCAAGGCCAAAGACCTGGAGCAATTGATCTATATCTACCCAGGTGGTGCTGGAATTATAATAACTCAGTTCAAACTCTATCTTCTCATCAGAAAGCGCCAATCCCTCGATTAGGCGCAAGTTGCCATTGATCCTGGCCAATCCTCCGCCTCGGTCTTCGAGGTTTCTGCTGATCACTTCCGTGGTTAGCACCGCTCCTTTATGCAGGTGCAGGCCAAATAGTGCAGGGTCTGCATTGGCTCCCAGGGTATCGATATTATGAACCATCAGGTGCTTTACTTGTGGGCGTTCTTCGATCAGTCTTTCCAGGGTACCGTTGATCAATAAATTGGGCACCTCGTACCAGTGGCCTACCGGGTGAACGCATTGTTGTGGCAGGTTATCAGTATAGTCTGCGCCTTCACCGGCATTTTTGGCCCAGGCGATCAGGGCATCATGCAGGCTGTGTTGCATTTTTTGCTGTTGCTCGTCCAGCAGCTGCTGAGGCATTTCTTCCCATTCAAACCGAAGGTCACGTGCCATGGGAACCATCCTCAAGCCTATCACCTTTCCTTCAGACAAATATACCGGCCCAGAGTACCCATAATTATTTGTCTCACTGAGCGATTGGCTGATGGCATGGTGGGTGAGATATGAAGTTGTGAAAATATGGGGGATCTTTGTGCCGCACTGTGCAGATACTTGAGCGCTTTTGGATAAATGGATTTCAATAAAATTGCGGTGCTTGCCTTGCAATTTGGCGAATGGGTTTAGTGATTTCACCACCCCTGCGCCTTTGGTCCATCGGCTACCTGCCCCGCCTGCCAGCGACACTATCGCCAACTCCCCGCGCTGCAAGGCCTCCATTCCGGTATGGAAAAAGGTTTGATCTAATCCGTTCAATGCATTTTCGACATCCCCAGCTTCAGCATCGCTTATTTTAGTACTTATCGGCAGCCGGTTTTGCGACAGCCCAATCCGCCCGCTCTTAAGATCGGCTTTGAGCTGACTATGAAATACGGCATCAAAACCATGGTTTTCGAGAAGTTTCTCGAGAGATTGTTCTTGCGATGTTTCTTTGCCGGCTTGTGGGATCATCCGGTCAAATAACGTGGCAACAAACCCGGCATATGCTGTATCGGTTTTGCAAGCGGCGCCCAGTTGTTCGAGCTCTTTGCGTTGATGGATGGGAATATTTTGCATTTCTTCCCTGAGTACCAAAGGGACGCGCAGGGCGTAATAGCCGGTGGGCAGCAAGGCTTCCCTACCGGTTTTTAATTGGGCAAAGGTGCCATTTTCGTTGATGGAAAAATTGTACACCACGGGCTCCATGGCAAAAGGAATGGATTTTTCAAACTTGCGTTTAAGATTTCCCATCACTTCCTTTAAGAAAACCTGTCCTTCAAGTTTTCGTTTGGGGTCGAAAATAAAACCCATGCCGCCCCCGGACATCCCTCCAAGCATCCAGAAACCCCAGAAATCATCTTTGAAAGCCGATTTAACGGTTTCTATTATCAGCTCTGTATATTTGTTGCTCGCCCAGGGAATAATAGATTGGATCGGGCCTTCAAAATTCCGGGTGGTATAAGCGCCCAGAGCCCTGATGTCACCGGTTTTAAGCTTTTCGACCAGTGCATCATATATTTTCAATGCTTCTTTCCTGGCTTCCCATTCTTTGGACGACCGCAATAAATATTTTTCCGTAACCATTTCAAGGATTGGGCCCACGTCTTGTGCCATGCCACCATGCACCAGTACGAGAGATTCCTGAAGCTTTTTTCTGGTGTTGTCGCTAATCTGGTCGGTGGTCAGAATGGTATGCTTAGGAAGCAGTCTGCCTTTGCTGATCCCAAATTCCGGATCACCATCGTGCGAGAGCACACCCTGGATGAGCTTGATACCCGGCCATACCCCGCCGGAGTCTTGCCAACCTCCACCCGATCCGCCGATCCATTCGCCCAAAATGGCCCTCGCGGCTACCAGCCTTCTTTCATGCTCGAGCAATTGGCCAGTCATAGATGTGGTTTGACCCGAGGCCCTCATGCACACCGAGATCAGCGAGGCCAGCAAGTTGGTAGAAACCGCCAGCCGCGATCCTTTGGGAATACCATTGACCTGAGAGATGATCTCCAGGCCATAGCCCGGCCCGATGATTTGGGCAAATAGTTCTTTGAGTCTGATATCTGCGCCTTCCATGGCCGGCGGTATAATTCCCGAAGCGATAATGGCGGCTTTGATCAGGCCAAGGTAGTCTTTGGCAAAATCAAATACATCAGCGAGTTTGTCGATATCGGCGCTTACCCCCAAATCTACGCTGGTCAGCCTCAGTATGGGTTCGTCGATTATTCTAAGGAAGGTTTCAATCGGAGGTTTAGGGTCTTCGCTGTTGCTTTCCCAAATACTCAGGTCAACCGAGATGTTTAGTACTTTGGCTCCATCGGGGTAGTCCATGCCCAGGAAAAAAATGTCGCTCCATCCACTATGGCTCAGGTCCATTCTCACTGGTGTGGCTTCGCGCAAAATGGGGTAAAGTCCGGTTTCACGATCAATTTGCAGCAAGTCTTTTTTAATTTTGAGCGGATGATCATGATGATGACCCGTCCGGAACATCCATTGATTGCCCAAGGTGGAGCGTACACTTTTCCTTACCTGGTCGGCGAGGGTCTGAAAGGCGAGCTTTTTATAGGTTTCGGCCAAAGCAGAGGAGAGACCTTTGTTGGCGCCACATTCCCGTTGTCGCTCCAGCAGCATTTCTATGGCCTCTTCAAACCTGCGATTGAGGATATGTTCATAGGCATCATAGGGGATCACGGACTTTTCGCTGGTATCTTTGTTGAATGGTATATGGAAGCGGTGGATCGCATACAGAAAAAAGAGCCCCCTTACCTTTTCGTACAGATTGTCATTGCGATGCCGCATGTTTTCCAATGCCTCACCTTCAGAAAGTAGAAATTCCAGCGATTTCCCTTTACACGCTGTGTCGAGTGCACAATCCCTGATCGCAGCATCTTGTGCACAAATGATTTCAACCAGGCTACTCATGCTTACTGCCGTATTTCCCCAATTCCCTGGAGGTGAATAATTCCAGCAACTCCGTCAATACCATGTCCCGGTCGCCACCACTTAGCGCCAAAGCGATTTGAGCCTTTAGCAAACCGTATTTGGTGCCTACATCGTACCTGAGGTCGTGCAGTTCCAACGCAAGGTATTGTTCGTGACCGGCCAGCTCGTTGAGCGCCTCCGAAAGATTGGCTTTTTTACCTTCGGGGAGGTGGTCTATCTGTTTTTTGATGAGGGCAAATATACTTGGAGTAAGCACATGCATGCCAAAAAAACAAAGGTAGTGGCCTGTGCGCAGACCCGGCACAAACAACTTTTGCTCTGCCTCAGTGGGCGTTGGCTTTTCGATTACATTTTCTATTTTGTATTGATGGTTAGATCCTTTGATCCTCTTTCCCCCGATCACTCCGTAATTGGGCATGGTATTTTCGCGAATGGCATTCACTGCCGAGATGGAGCATTCCTTTTGTGTGGCCAGCGCGACCAGCTGGGCTGCACAACCAGTGGCGCTGGTACTTACGTAAAGATGGTCGCCTACAAGGTGCAGAAAGGGTTCGCCGCCCACAAAATCGGCGGCACAATAGATGGCGTGGCCATATCCTTTGGGCTCCGACTGCTGTATAAAGGTGAGGTATCTGGCATTTTCCCCGGCTACATCTCGGTAGGTGACTTCATCGCCGGGATGCACCACACAGGCTATTTTGTCTATGCCGGCCGTGAGCGTTTCTTCCACAAGTATTTCAAGTACCGATTTTTCATTGCCGTCGCGATCGATGAGGGTTTGCAAAGGCAATTTTCGCTGCGATGGACCAGCGCAGGTGATTACGGCTTTGTTTATTTTCATGTTTAATAATTTTAGTTATTCCAGGGAGAATCAGGCCGCAAAATAATGAAATATTCGATGCAAAGATGGAAGTCAGGAAATTGCTGTGGCTGGCATGCTAAATTTAAAACAACTGCCTTCCCCCACTTTGCTTTCTGCCCAGATTTCCCCCTTGTTTATTTCGATAAATTCCTTGCAAAGGATCAGTCCCAGGCCAGTGCCTTTTTCTTTGCTGTTACCTATCGAATTGGGGTTGATGTCTATTCGAAAAAGTTTTTTTAAATCTGCCGGCTTCATGCCGATGCCATTGTCTGCCACAGAATAGATGATCTGGTCTTTCTCCTGTTTTGCTTCCAGTTCAATTTTACCACCGGGCATGGTGAATTTTATGCCATTGCTGATCAGGTTTCGCAGCACGGTTTTTATCATGTTTTCGTCGGCATAGCCCGAGATGCCAAGGGCTATTTTAGATTCGAGCATAATTTGCTTCTGCAGGGTATTGTTTTCGTTGAGTTTCATCACCTCATCAGTGATTTGACCCAAATCGATCTGTTTTGGTTGATAATTGATGGTGCCGGTTTGCGATCTCGACCATTCCAATAGGTTGTCGAGCAGCATGCGGCCCGACATGGCAGATTTGTTCATCAAATTCACCAGATTTTTTATTTCATTGTTTTGCTGGGTTTCCAGTTCTTTTTGCAATATCTCACTGAGGCCCAGCAATTGATTGAGCGGGCTTTTGAGATCGTGGGCAATGATGGAAAAGAATTTGTCTTTGGTGGCATTGAGCTCTTTCAGGTTGCGTTTTTGCTCCTGAAGCTCGAGGTGTGTTTTAACCCTGGCCAAAAGTTCAGCACGGTTGAAAGGCTTGGTGATGTAGTCTATGCCTCCGACCTGAAACGCCTTGGTGATGCTGTCTATGTCGGTCTTGGCCGTTAAGAAGACGATCGGAATGTCTTTGGTTTCCTCGTCGCTTTTTAGTTTTTGGCAAACTTCAAATCCATCCATTTCGGGCATCATGATATCCAAAAGAATAAGGTCGAATTTTTCCTTGTTGATATGGTTCAGCGCCGTTTTGCCACTTATGGCAAAGTTGATATCGTAACCCGCCTGCTTCAGAAAATTAGCGACTAGCTGTATGTTTTTGGTAACATCATCTACTATAAGTACCTTCTGGCGATTCGATTCTATGGTCACGTGGCTTTCTTTAAATGTTGTTTTTCAATTCCCTTATTATTTTAGGATATGATTTGAGCACATCATTCATACTATCAATATCGAAATTTTTGGCATGCATTACCAATACATCGCTAAATGACTGTAGTAAACGCATTTTGTACTCCATTCCCAGTTGCTTAATGTTTTGCGCAAAATTTTCTATTTCCGTGAAAGATGAAGTTTTGAGCATGGATTCCCAGCTTTTGTAATGCTCTCCTTCCAATAGTGCAATCACTTTTGTCAATGTTTCCGGGTCGAGCAATTCGCCTCCTATCGGCTTGGTTACCTGACTTTTTTCTTCTTGACTATCTACCAACAATCCGCTGACCAATGTGACAAGCTCGTGCAAATTGATGGGCTTGGTAAGTATGGCCGCAAAGCCCATTGCTCCAATGGAGGCCGTGTCGGGCAAGGATGTGATGGCGATACGCGGAATGTGGCCTAAGCCATGTTCTTTGAGCAGGTTCACATGAGTTTGAGCAAGGCTGGTATTGCTTATTTCCATCAATATGAGTGCTTCGTTGCCGGTTAAAATGGGAATAAGATTGTCGAGTGTTTCCCCTTCCAGCACAATGCCTTCTGAGTGGTAAAACACTTCCTTGATCAACTCCCGGTTCGATTTCTCTTCGTCCAGCAGCACGATCACTTTGTCTCTGAGAACGGAATGCTCTAATCGGATGCTTTTATCTACCAGGGCAAAATCAAACCCGGGTTGGTCAGATACTGCAACCCTTTTTAATAGCACTTCAAACCGACTACCTTTGTTAGGCTGGCTTAGTAATTTTATTTCTCCATTGAAAAGTCCCACCAATCGTTTGGTAATAGCCAGACCCAGACCGGTACCCTGGTACTTTTTCTTATCCTGGTCATCTTGTTGTCTGAACGATTCGAAAATAGACTCCTGCAAGTGAAGCGGTATCCCGATTCCGGTGTCTTCTACGGCTATCATCAGGTCGATTTCATTGCTGTAGGTTGGCGATGCAATTTGGCTCACTTCCACCTTGATGATGCCATTTTCGGTAAATTTGATGGCATTGTCGATGAGGTTGAGCAAAATTTGCTTGATGCGCAGTTCGTCGAGCATCAACGAGCCAGGCAGACTCTTATCGACAGAAAAGGAATAATCGAGACCTTTTTCCAATGCTTTGAGAGAAAAGATGTGTTTCACTTCGTCAATCACCAGGTGAAGGTTGGTCGGCGAAGGATTGATGCGCATTTTGTCGGCTTCGATTTTGGATAGGTCGAGAATATCGTTGAGCAAATTGAGCAACGTTTTGCCACTCGATTTTATCGAATTGAGATAGCCTTTGAGCACCGGATCCTGAATGCGGGCGTACAAAAGGTCGCTAAATCCCAGCACGGCATTCATAGGGGTGCGTATCTCGTGGCTGACATTGGCAAGAAAGGCACTCTTGGATTGGTTGGCTTTTTCGGCTTCTTCTTTGGCTTTTTTTAGTTCTTCCTCGCCGATCTTGTTGCTGGTAATGTCTGTGATGACCGCGGCATATCTTACGGGGTTGTTGTCTTCGTCGTACACGGTATTTTCACGGTACCATATCCATTTGAGCTCGCCTGTTTTGAGCACCACCCTAAACTGCAAATCGAGTGATGCTCGTTTTCCCTTGCGGTAATTATTCAGTTCGGGTATCACCCAGGGCTTATCATCGGGGTGTACCAGTTTCATAGCTTTTAGCGGAAACCTGGCATAGGTCTCCGGGCTTATGCCGAGGATGGTTTTCAGATTGGGGCTGGCGTAGAGTATGTTATTGTTGACACCGATCAGGATCAGGGCATCCTGGGTGCGCTCGGCCAGCTCCCGAAATTTTTCTTCACTTTCTTTAAGAGCCCGCTCAGCAACTACACTATCGGTAATGTCTCTGATAATGGCGATCACCTCGTTTTCTTTGCTCAGCCGCAATCGGGTTTCGTGATAAAAAAATGTACCATTCACCTCCATCTCATAATTGTACGACTGCATTTCGTTGGTCTGCACGGCCTTTTGCAGGTGGGAGTAAAATTTTTTGCTCAGCTCACCGGGAAATACGGATTCAAACGATTTGCCGATAAAACGCTCAGGAGGAATCAGCAGTCTGCCGCTGTCTTCTGTATATACATCTTTGAATATGCCTTCGCTGGTAAAGACGAAAATAATGTCCGGGATAATTTTCAGCAGTGCTTTTTGGTGCATTTCGCTGGCTTTCAGAGCTTTTTCCGAAGCCACTCGTTCTGTTATGTCGGTAGTGAGCGAAATCACCGAATGTACATGTCCGTCTTTGTGAAGGATGGGAAAGATAATCTCATTGATGGTGATAACGTCGCCCCTTGTATGCCATCGATTAGCCAAATCCCTGAAATCTACTTCGAGTTCATGGTTCAGGGTGATTTTTTTTCATAGACCTGACGGTACAGCTTGTCGGAGCCGGTTTTAATGGCCAATGGATCCGAAAGAATATTAAACACCCCTTTGCCTACTTCTTTGTCTTTGACCCCAAGCAGCTTTCGCTGTGTCTCGTTGATGCGTGCGGTATAGCCTTTTTCGTCAAATATGTGCAAGCCTATGGGCAGGTTGTCGATGATGCTGTCGAGGTACCGTTTGCTTTGGTCCAGCGCCAGGCTGGCTTCTTTCTTTTGGGTAATGTCCTGTATGGCACCGATCACCCGGTAGCTTTCATTTTCGGCAAAGTCATCGATTAGTTTCACTTTGTCAGAAACCCACCTGAAACTGCCATCGCTGGAAAATACGCGGTATTCCAGGGTTAATTTTTTTTCTGCAGGCAGCCTGAGTATGGCCGGGGAAATGATATTTTTAAAGTCTTCTTCCAACACCCTTGAATACCATCCATATTCCATTTTGTTAATGTGTTCAATGGTATACGAGGTCAGTTTTTCCAGCGCGCCACTGGCCCATTCCAGTACAAGCGAGCGATGGCTGATGGTAGCCGAATACACAAAATCATTGGTGAGCTCTGAAATGATCCTATGTCGCTCTTCACTTATTTTGAGGGCTTCCTGGGCCACCTTTTCCTGGGTAATATTTTCTTTAATGGCCAGGTAATGGGTTATTTTTTTTGAGTCGTCGAAGATGGGCGATATCACGGCGCGCTCCCAGTAATAATCTCCGTTTTTAGTTTTATTCCTAAAAATGCCACGCCACGTCTTGCCCAAAGCAATGGTTTTCCAGAGGTTGGTATAGTATTCTTTCGGATGAAAGTCGGTTTTGAGAATCCTGGGGTTGTTGCCTATAGCTTCGGCAACGGTATAGCCGGTCACTTCGCAAAATGACTTGTTCACATACTCTATATTTCCCCGATGGTCGGTGATCACTATGCTCGATGGACTCTGGTTGATGGCCGTGTTGAGCTTCCGGATTTCCTGCTCGTTTTGCTTGCGTTCGGTAATGTCTCTAAAGGCCGATACACGCAGATTTTCACCGTTGTATTCCACCATCCGGTTTTCGATTTCTACAGGAATTTTTTTGCCATTTTTGGTTATTCCCCAGGCTTCATAGGCGTGCAGGTCATTGTTTTTGATTTTCGATTTTACCAGCTCTATCGATTGGTCATCGGCAAGCAATTGGATGATATTGTTGCCGATCAGCTCTTCGCGGGTATAGCCAGACATACTCAGCAAGCGCTCGTTGCAGTCGGTTGCTATCCCGTTTTGGTGCAGCAATATGCCTTCCATAGAGAGATCAGAGAGTTTGCGGTACCTGTCCTCACTTTCTTGCAGTGCCTTTTCGGCTTCTTTTTCGCGGGTTATATTTTCGGCTATGCCAATAAGCGATTCGGGCTTGCCTTGTTCACGGCTGTATGCCGATACATTCAGCTTCACCCATACTATGCTTCCACCCTTTTTTATATATCTTTTTTCGATGAGATAAAAGGGGATTTTTCCATTCAGCAAGTCAGAGAGCAAAGGCAATTCTTTGCGCAGGTCGTCGGGGTGGGTAAAAACCCTGAAACTCAGATTTTTCAATTCATTTTCTGAATAGCCTAACATCTGCGAAAATGCCGGGTTAAATGATTTCAGCGTACCTTCCTTGGTGGCCAGTACCAAACCGATGTTGCTATTTTCGAATATGCGTCTTAGCCGCCCGTCGCTGATATCCCTTTTCTTTTCTTCGATTTTTATTTCCAGAAAAGTAGTAACCGGAGAATGGTAGATTTGATCAAGGCTATTTCTTCCTCCGACCACAGAGACTTGCCACGACAAATGGAAAGCATGATAAAACCCCAAAAATTTCCCTTGATGATAATGGGCAATAGCAACAATTTTTCTATGCCATGAGTCTTGAGCAATGGCTTTTCGGTATTGGGAAATTCGTCGATTTTGCCGGTAATCAGCCTTCCGGCACTTAGCTCCTGTTGCCAGCGCATGTAGTTGGGTTGGTAAGGCAGCAGGTTGAAAATGGGGTTTATCTCCTGCACTGCCATGCCGGGGTTGGTATAGCTGTAGCTTTCGGACATCAATAGCCGCTCCTGATAGTCCAATTTGTTTTCGAACAAGGTCACTTTGCAGGCTTCCGAAACATTGCCAATCAGTTCCAAAATGTCATTCATCTTGTTTTCTGCTTCAGGTTTTCCCAACAGCAGATTCTGTATCTTTATGATCGCCTCCAAATATTTTTCCTGAAGCCTCAGGGCAGGCTTTTTGGCCAGGTCCAGTTTGTGCAGTAAGGCATCCAATTGATACAAAAATTCTTTTTTGTCCAGCGATTTTGACAACACGCGTACAAAGGCATTACTTTCCCTTATCGGGGTGGGGATCGGTTTGTGGAATTTGGTGAAATACAGTATTTCAGATTGCGACGCCTTAGCCAAGGTCAGGATACTGTCCAAGGTTGAGTGGTCGGGCTCCTGGTCGAAGTCTTCATCTAAGATGTACACACCACGTTCGTGAAAGGAGGTGGTATATTGATGGAATAAAAGCGGATTTTCGTATAGAACTACGTCGCAGGCAGGGCGGTATTTGTTGATCCATTTTGTTGTTCCACGATAAAAATATTTATTGCCGGACAACACCATTGCTTTAAATGCCTTTTTATCAACCTCCATACGTTTTTAAAACAATTCCCAAAAAAGCTATCGGTTTTAAAGATAGGAAAACAATTAAATAAAAAAAGGGGTGGGCTGTCTGGTGCATATATTATTTGGTTTTGTTTGAAATGTTCAACTTATTTTTAAGGCAGAGATTGCCTATCATTCGGTTAAAAACCATAGCCTGACGTTTGTTGCCGTGCAAGAAAATGCCACGGCAAACCTTTCAATAAGAGAATAACCCTGCACATATTTCCGGGCATTGCCGGAGGGTCCGGAGGTTACAGTTTTGCTCTTTCATACATATAATGTTGGCTGATGTTATTACTTTTGCAGCCACGATTTCTTCACCAAAGTTGCAACGGATTTGAGGCGCGTTTTATTCATTATTTGTACTTTGTATGCCTACAGCTCGGCTGCTCAGCTATCCACTCCCAAGTATAGCAATGAGTTTTTGTCGATAGGAGTAGGGGCACGTGCATTGGGCATGGGCAATAGTGTGGTGTCGCACGTTGGCGATGGTACCGCTGCCTATTGGAACCCCTCGGGGCTGCTCAACATCAAGGATAAATATGAGGCCACCCTCATGCACTCCGAATATTTTGCAGGTATAGCCAGCTATGACTTTATTGGCCTGGCCATGCCCGTCGATACCCTTAGCCATATTGCTTTGTCGGTCATCCGATTTGGCATAGACGACATACCCGACACCAGGTTTTTGTACGATGCCAATGGAGCCATCAATTATGATAATATCCGTTTTTTCTCTGCTGCCGACTATGCCTTTATGTTTTCATATGCTCGAAAAATCCCGGCGCTGGGGGGGCTCGGCGTAGGAGCCAATTTTAAGGTGGTACACCGCAAGGTTGGCGACTTTGCTCATGCCTGGGGTTTTGGCCTGGACATAGGCGCTCAAAAGAAAATGGGCAGGTGGCAGTTTGGCCTTATGCTTCGCGATATTACCGGCACCTTCAACGCATGGTCGCACAATGCCGAATTGGTCGAAGATGTGTATGCCCTTACGGGAAATGAGATTCCGGTGTCTTCGCTCGAAGTCACGCTGCCAAGGGCGATATTGGCAATTTCACATCATTTTCAGCTTATGGATCAACTTGGCCTTTTGGCATCGGCAGACCTGGAAATGACCTTCGATGGCAAGCGCAATGTAGCCATCAAATCTGATCTGGCTTCCATTTCGCCTATGCTTGGGCTAGAGCTCGACTATGGACAGGTCGCCTTTTTGCGATTGGGGGCGGGCAAATTTCAGCAAATCAAAGATTTTAACAACACGACCATTACTTCCTGGCAGCCCAACTTTGGCATCGGTGTGAAGCTAAAGTCATTTAGAATGGACTATGCCATGACAGATTTTAGTGATAATGCCGCCACATTATATTCACATGTGTTTTCGTTGGCAATGGGTATAAACGATAAAAAATAATGGGGATGAAAAAGGTAATACTACTTATGCTGGTATTGGTCATGGGGCAGATCAGTGTAGCTCAACCCTATGGAAACGAATGGATAGATTTTACCCAAAAGTACTTTAAACTTTCTACGGCTCAGGATGGCCTCTACCGTGTCAGCTACACTGAACTGGCGGCGGCGGGATTTCCTGTGGCAACCGTAGATCCACGAAAAATGAAGCTGTATTTTCGGGGCGTGGAGCAATCTATTTTGGTTTCCGGCCAAAACGATGCACGCTTCGATCCTGGCGATTATATCGATTTTTACGGAAGAAGAAACGATGGCACGCTCGACAAGGCATTGTACGTGACCCCGCAAGCACACAAAAACCGGTTTTATAATTTTTACTCCGATACCACAGCTTTTTTTCTCACCTGGAGCCTGACCGAAAATGGAAAGCGCTTTGTTCCTTTCAGGGAAAACAATATCCTCAACCTGCCTGCGGAGCCATATCATCTCAATGAAATCCTCCAATTGCAAAGTGCAAATTTTACCATAGGTCTGCACTATCCGATTGGGCAGGCCAATGCCGAAACGTATCTTTCGGGGTTCGACTACGGAGAAGGCTGGACGGGAGCTGCATTTGCCCAGGGCCAATCGCGCGACCTGGTGTTCGGCGGACTCAGTGGGGTGGTAAAGTCAGGCCCAAAGCCCATGCTGGAAATTTTGCTCGTCGGAGGCAATAGCTGGACGCATACCGCCAATATCGCCGTAGGATCAGGGACAGGGACTTTGCGCAGTGTGGGCGAAGTCACATTTAATAATTATTACGACACCATTGTGGTCAAAACTTTGGAGTGGAGCGATTTTACCGGTGACAAACTGACCTGCCGGGTGAGCATCCCCAATCTGGGGGTTTCAGATCGAATGTCCATAGCGTTTGCCAGACTGGTGTTTGCCGATGTTTGGGATCAAAAGTCGGCAGATCAAAAAATATTCCGTACCAACGGAACCGCCTCCAACAGGTCGTACATCGATATCAAAAATGTACCAGCGGGATCAGTATTGCTCGATATCACCAACACAGGGCAAATAGTGGAAATTGGGTACAACACAGTGGCAACGGGGGTCAATGCCATTATCCAAAATGACCTACAGGGCCGCACCCTGATATCTAGCTCAAGACGCATACAGGTGCCGAAAATAGAAGCCGTTTCCATGCGAAATCTGGGAGCAAGGCCGTCCGATTTTCTCATTGTCACCCACAAAACTTTGCGCAAGGCAACATCAACATACAGCGATGTCCCCAAGGCCTATGGCGCATACAGGGCTTCGCCTGCAGGCGGGCAATATGATACCCTGGTGGTCAATGTCGATCAGTTGTACAATATGTTCAGCTATGGTGAGTACTCTTCGCTTGCGATTTACCGCTTTTGCAGGTTTATGGCCGCCACCGGCAATCCGGCGTACTTGTTCATAATGGGCAAAGGCCTTACCGGAAATTATTTGTCAGGCTTCAGAAATGGAACCAGTGTCAGTCGCGACCTCATCCCCAGCGCAGGCTTTCCGGGCACGGATATTCTATACACTGCGGGGCTAAAAGGGTCGAGCCATGAAGCGGGCTTTCCGGTAGGAAGGGTCTCGGCAGAGTCGGCTGCGGTATTGGAGGCATACCTGGATAAAGTAAAGCAAATGGAAGCCACCCCTCACAATGCGCTATGGCGCAAAGAACTGGTGCACCTGAGCGGAGGTACGGATCAGGCTCAGCACGATATGTTCAAGCGCTTTGTAAACGGATTTAAGGCAGTGGCCGAAGGAGAATTGCTCGGTGGTGAAGTGAATACCATAAGCAAAAAAACAAATGGTGCTACAGAGTTGATCAATATAGCCGAATACGTAAATGCCGGTAAAATGCTGGTTACGTTTTTTGGGCATTCGGCGGCCTTTTCTCCCGATATCGAAGTGGGTATGGTGTCTAACGATGGCCTGGGCTATCACAACGAAGGGAAATACCCTATTCTGATCGTAAATGGATGCAATGCCGGCGATATGTACAATACTGGCTATGGGTTTGGCGAAGACTGGATCGGCACGCCAAAAAGAGGGGCAATAGGCTTTGTGGCACACACCGGAGCAGGCTACACTTTACGCCTCAAAAAATATACTGACATCGTGTATGAAGTAGCCTTAACAGATTCTCTCTATCTTGACAAGGGCTTTGGCGATATCCTCAAGGAAGCAGGGCGGCGATACCTGCAAAGAAACTCCCTTAGTGCCCTGGACATTTCGCAGGTGCAGCAAATGTCGCTGCAGGGCGACCCGGCCATCAAGCTTTTTGGGGTTACCAAACCCGACTATGAAATTCACGCCGATCGAATATTCGCCAAATCGCTCGATGGCCAGCTCATCAATGCCTATTCACCTGCTTTTGGATTGGGTATCGTTGTACAAAATTTTGGGGTCACGCATAGCGACTCGCTGAAGATAAGCATGACGAGAAAAGTAGTGGAAAGCGGTTCCACCGTCATTCTGGACACCCTCTACTTCAAGCCGGTGTTTTACAAAGATACCTTGTACTTCGAAGTGCCCGGCATCGGAACAGATGGTTATGGCCTCAACCAGTTCACGATCAGGGTAGATCCGCTAAACGAAATAAAAGAACTCAGCGAAACAAACAACGAAACCACCTTCGAGTATTTTGTGCCACTGGGCGGCACCAGCAACTTATATCCGCACAATTATTCCATCGTAAATATAAACGAATTGAACCTGGTGGCTCAATCGCTCGATTTGCTTTCGCAAAACCGCAGCTATATCTTCGAAATGGACACCAGCACCGCTTTTGCCAGTCCGGCCAAACAGCAAGCTACTCTGCCGGGAAATGCACTGGCCAAATGGCAGGTTTCCTTGTTTGATCAAATACCCGCCAAAGATACCATGGTATATTACTGGCGCACCAAATTTGCCGATCCAAAACCCGACGAGCTCGACCTGTGGGCCACATCGTCTTTTACTTATATCCACAATGGAGTAAGCGGTTGGGCGATGAAGCATTTTCAGCAGTTCGATGGCAACGCCACCCATAATGTTTCCTTAAACCAAGGGAACCGTTCGTGGGAATTTGACACCTTCGAGACCAATATAGCTTTGAGAACCTTCGGCAGCGAAGATACCTTGTACAACTTTGAAAGTGTCACCTTGAGGGTCAACCAGACCGATTACATCTTCCCTACCAGGTTGTGTACCAATAACTCCATCAATATGATGGCTTTTGATCAATCTACCACCATCCCATACCTGGCGCTGGGTACACCTTTTATCCTCGACAGAAAAAACTGCGGACGCATACCCCAGGTGATCAACAACATGTTGAAAAGCGAAATCGAATCGCAACTCCATATAGAAAAATACATTGATGGCATGGGCGAAGGCGACTATGTGCTGTTGTTTTCTATTGGCAAAGTGACCTATCAGAGCTGGCCGGTAAGCACACTGGCCAAATTGGCACTTATAGGCCTTAATGCTTCTGACATTCAGAGCCTTAGTGATGGCGAACCGCTCATTGTGTTTGGCAAAAAGGGTAGTGCTCCCGGCTCGGCCATAGTGGTAAAGGCCGATTATTCAAGCCCGGAGCCGCCAAAGCAGCAGGAGCTCATTTTTGAGCATAGCCTCAATGGACAAGCAGTCTCCGGTACGGTGCGCAGCCCCAGAATTGGTCCGGCGGCATCATGGACTACCTTTAGCCAGCAAACCGCACTGAGCGAATTGCCACCCACTGATATCTACTCTTTTGATATTTATGGCATTAGCAATACCAACAGCGAGACCTTGCTGTATGAAAATGTGCAGCAGCCTACACTCGACCTGAGCGGGGTCAATGTAAAAAACTATCCATATTTGAGATTGGAAATGGATATGGCCGACGCGGTTCATCTAAGCCCTCCACAATTGCAAAATTGGTTTGTGCTTTATCAGGGTGTGCCCGAAGGGGTGCTTGTTTATAAGGCTGGTCAGGAAGTGGCAGGTATCGAAAAAGCAGAGGGTGAAACCATGCAGGTCGGTTTTGCTTTCGAAAATGTATCTGCCCTTGACTTCACAGATTCCATTGCGTTTGAATACCGACTGTATAACCACGACAGCCGCAAAGCATACACCGATACATTGAAGCTAAATCCGCTCAAAGCCCGGGAAAAGCACGACTTTTCCATTGCTCTACATACGCTGGGCAAAGGCGGAAAAAATGACCTTGAAGTATTTGCAAATCCTTATCTCCAGCCAGAACACACCTACAACAATAATTTTCTGCGCCTGCCGGAATTCCTTACGGTAAATACCGACAAGACCAATCCCGTGCTTGAGGTCACAGTAGATGGTCAGTTTATAATGGATGGAGATATCGTGTCGCCATCGCCTGCCATTGTGTTGCGGATGAAAGATGAAGAAGGCGCCCTGCCCAAAGAAGACACCCTGGGTGTAAACCTATATCTCAATCAAAAATGTGATGGCTGCACTTCTACCAGGGTTAGCTTTTCGTCGCCCAATGTAGTGTGGACACCGGCAAGTGACGACAATGACTTCAGGGTAGAATATCGCCCACAAAGCCTGGCAGATGGCATATACACCCTGCAAGCCGAGGCATCCGATGCCAGTGGCAATCCCTCGGGTACCAAGCCATATTCGGTCAATTTCGAAATCATAAACGAATCGCAAATCACCAATTTCTTTCCTTACCCCAACCCATTTTCTACCCGAACCCATTTTGTGTTTACCCTTACGGGAAGTGAAATCCCGGAGGAAATCATCATTCAGATCATGACGGTGAACGGGACGGTAGTGCGGGAGATCACCCAGGACGAGATTGGCCCCATAAGGATAGGGAACAACAAGACCGAATACGCATGGAACGGGCGTGACGAGTATGGCGACCAACTTGCCAACGGCGTTTATCTGTACAAGGTGAAACTGTACACCGGTGGCAAAGAAATGAAGCACCGCGCTACCTCGGCAGACCGGGCCTTTACCAATGGAATTGGAAAAATGTACCTTTTGCGCTAAAGCAAATTCGACGGCAGGCTTATCTGATCGGCATAAAATTTTATCCGCTTGTTTTTTCTACGCAGCAGTTCCATGCGTTCTATTTTGTCGAACTTATGGTTGTAAAACACTTCTATATAAAAATTCGACAACAGGTAAAGGTTGATTTTGTAGCCATAATACCTGATCGCCACGATAAAGGTGCCTTCACGGTACAAGGTGCGTATCCTGGCCTCCAGGTTCAAACTAAAGAATTCCTTTTGGGAAATCATGCTGAAATGAGGGGAAAAATCAAAATTCAAAATCCACCACTTTACGCTCGCTCACAATTTTTGCGATAAACTTCGCTACGTATTGGTGGGCTTCATGCGCTACATAGCCACTCAGATCGTCCATACTGCGATGTGTGGTGATCAGCACCAGGTCAAATGCGGCCTCGCTGCTGTTCAAATTGATGCCCACCTCCAGCGATTCGATCTGCGAAATCAGCGCAGGCAGGCTTTCCAGCTTTTCTTTGGCCGTAATCCTGTTGGTTTCCATGCTATGGCCTTCTGCTTCATTTTTCAATTTCCACATCACTACATGCTTTACCATTTTTCTTATCATTTAATGTTTAAAAATATTGATGTTCTGCTATTCTCATTTGCAGAAGTTGCTTGATATTCAGATAATTACCATACGCGCCAATGTGATCTTGGCTTTCTGCACTAGCATGTCACCTTCGTTTCTGGCTGTATTGCACCTCTGTCCTGTCATCCCGATTTCGAAGGAGGTCGGCAGTTTAAAATTAACTTTGCGAAGAAATAATTACTTTTAGAGAAATAAAAGATATAATATTCGAATTGAAAAAATAAATTACTTTTGGCTCATTTCCAGTCCTATGCATAAGAGACATATGAAACTCCGGATAGTTTTTTTCTTGGCCTTTTTTAGCGTCTCCGTACCGCAATATGGTCAATTTTTGATTCCCGGCGAGGGTATAATGGATGTGAAAATTGGCGCCGACCGCGACGAGGTAGAGTGGGAGCTGGGCTTTAAGGGTATCAGGCTCACCAAAGAGGAGGTGTCACCTGCCATGGCCTATATTGCACAGCAGGCAGGCATCGATTTCGATTATGCAGTCAGCTATCGCCATCTTATGTGGCTGCCGGTCACGGATTTGCTGTTTAAATCTGACAAAGTCTGTTTGGTTGCACTCAACAGTTACCACGATTACAACCAGATGCTTTGTGTAGATATAGGCACTACCGAAGGATTGAATTTTTGGGAAGATGCCGATGCGGTAAATAAAATATATGGCCAACAAAAAATACTGAAGGACAAAGGCAGGTCGTACATGTTCTATCCGGGCAGAGGAATAGGAGTGGAGATGCTCGACAACGAAATCAGGGCAATGTTTATTTTTATGGCTCAATTGAAGTAAAATTTATTTTGTTGATATATTTACCCTCTAATAAAAGAGTAAATCAATAACCTTATAATCTATAAAACATAATTGGCTATGAATTCAAGAAGTTACTACACGTTGAGTAGCAAAATCTTATTGGCAGTGGTTTTGAGCATATTAGTTGCTTGTGGAACCGACACCAAAAAAGGCGATGCTTCCAAAGAATTTGATGAGGCACAAAGTCAAATGTCGGAGAATTTCCAAAAGGCAATCCGCGATATTCCCCCTCCGGCAGAAATTCCATATATTATTCAAAGTACCGGTGCGGATTTCAATCCCAATATCATCAACGACCACAAAAAGTATGAGTCGTACACCACTTCGGCCAAAAAGGCGGCCTTCAATCTGGGCGTATATGCCACTGATATCGGATACCTGAGTAGCTATGGCAAAACCCAGGAAGCCCTCAACTATATGGACGTCAGCCTCAAACTCACTGAAAGCATAGGCGCACAAGATGCCGTTGATTTTGCTGTATTGGAGCGATTCGAAAACAACCTTTCCAATCCGGACAGTCTGGCCAACATCATTAACCTGGTCATAGAAAATAGCGACGAATACCTGCAATCCAACGATCGCAACAATATAGCTGCACTGATGATCGGCGGTACCTTTATCGAAGCGTTGTATATCTCTACTCAAATTATCGACACGTATCCCAAAGATCTGCTGCCTGATGACCAACGCTTACAAATATTGTCGCCAATGGTGCAGATGCTGGTGAAACAGAAAGAATCCCTCAAGGATGTGATCGAGCTGCTCGAAGGCGTTGACAACAAAGAGGATTGGGAAATCGCCACCATCAATAGCCTGAATGAACTGTACGAGAACTACACCAAGTTTGACCCAATGGGCAAAATCGCCGAAGGTAAAGGAAATGAAGTCCTTAATGATGAAGTTTTATCGAGATTGACCACGCAGGTTGACTCTATAAGAACCAATGTAGTTTATTAAGTATTTCTGTTATGACATCAAAAAAAGTATTGGAGCATGACTTCAATACTTTTTTTGTTTGGTATTGTCACGAAACTAAAATGGCTCCCGGGTCATCATACCGCCCAAATCGACGGTTGGCAATCAGCCGTCAGCCTGAAGATATCCAGTTTCAGTTCAAGGTTCCGACACTAATGACACGCTCGATTAACCCCTCTCAAAACAAACATAGCCCATGAGCGAACAACTTCTGGAAGCAGTCATTTTATTGTTTTCTTATATCGCCAGGCTGGATGGCGCAGGCGAAAAGGAACGTGCAAAAATGATGAACCTTCTGGTCTCCAGGCTCAATAAGGAGGTGATCGGCGGGTATATGGATATGTTTGACCGGCTATGTGCCAATAGCCTGGAACAAAAGGATGCAGGCCTGGTGAAAATAACCGAAATCGCCAGGAAGATCAACGGACAAATCGCCTACCCTCAAAAGGTGTTTTTGATGTCTGAGCTTACTCAACTCATTTATGCAGACAATGTGCTGTCTGAAGAAGAAAATCTGGCGCTTTACAATATAGGTCGTGAGCTAAAAATCGATCCTGACGAACTAAAAATGATTCAGGATTTTGTTGCAGCAGATCAGATTGCCGATTTTAATTCACCCAATATCCTTATTGTAAGCAGCAAGACTGTCGGCTTGCCTGCTTTGTGTTTGAGTTTGGCACCCGAAGGGGAGATTGATGGTTTTATCGCCGTACTTTGTCTCAATTCCATCAAGCCCTTTTTTATGCGCTACCTGGGCAATTCCAATGTTTTTCTCAATCAGATTCCGATGGAAAGCAGCAAAGTGGAAATAGCGCCCCCGGGCAGCACCTTGCGCAGCAGCCGATTTAGGGCAATTTACTACAGTGATTTGCATAGCCGATTTCGGTCCGAAGAGCACAAAACCAACATTGTCTTCAAGGCCGAGCACGTTTCGTACAAATTCAAGAAAGGCAAACTCGGCTTACGCGACATTAGCATAAGTGAAACCAATGGCACCTTAATGGGCGTAATGGGTGCCAGCGGATCGGGTAAATCCACGCTTTTGAATGTGCTAAATGGAAATGAAAATCCAGCGTCGGGCAGGGTGCTCATCAATGGAGTGGATATCCATCGCGAGCAAAAGAAAATTGAAGGCCTGATCGGTTATGTACCCCAGGATGACCTGTTGATGGACGATCTCACTGTATTCCAAAATCTGTACTATGCGGCAAAGTTATGCTTTAGCCACTATACCGGGCAGCAGATCGTGGAGTTGGTAAACAAGGTGCTGGTAAGTCTTGGCCTCTTCGAAACCAGAAACCTGAAGGTGGGCAACCCACTTCAGAAGATCATTTCCGGCGGCCAACGCAAGCGGCTCAATATCGGCCTGGAGCTGCTGCGCGAACCCATGGTGCTGTATGTCGATGAACCAACCTCCGGCCTGTCTTCTCGCGATTCGGAAAACATCATGGATCTGCTCAAAGAATTGTCGCTCCGCGGCAAGCTGGTCTTTGTGGTCATTCACCAGCCATCGTCCGATATTTTTAAGATGTTCGACAAGCTTCTTATTTTGGATGTTGGCGGATACCCTATCTACTATGGCAATCCTGTAGAGGCAGTGGTATATTTCAAAGAAGCGGCCAGGCTGATAGACCGGCAGACTGGCTCCTGCGCAGAATGTGGCAATGTAAATGCAGAACAGATATTCAATATCATAGAGACCCGGGTGGTCGATGAATATGGAAGACATACCGAACAGAGAAAATATACGCCAACCACCTGGCACGAGATTTATGAGCGCAGGGTCAGTTTGCCTGAAATTGAAAAAATAAGCGAAAAGCCCAAAGTAGTGCTGCACATTCCGGACAGGTGGCGACAATTTGCCATTTTCACCATCCGCGACCTGCGATCGAAACTGGCCAACCGGCAGTATGTGCTTATTAATTTTTTGGAGGCGCCACTATTGGCAGTCCTTCTGGCGGTGTTGATGCGCTTTTTCCCCAGTGAAGGGTTCAGGTCATTCGAGTATTCCTTTCAGGAAAATGTAAACATTCCCGCCTATATTTTCATCGGGGTCATTGTTGCGCTTTTTATGGGACTTACGGTAAGTGCTGAGGAGATCATCAAAGATAAAAAAATTCTAAAACGGGAAACCTTTCTGCATTTGAGCAAGGGAAGCTACATCGCTTCCAAATTAGTACTGCTGTTTGGGCTTTCAGCCATTCAGACGGCCTCGTTTGTGATACTGGGCAATATGATTCTTGATATTCAGGGGATGTACTTTCCGTATTGGCTGGTATTTTTTTCGGCTTCTTGTTTTGCCAATATTCTGGGACTCAATATATCTGCCTCCTTCAATTCTGCCGTCACTATTTATATCCTCATCCCCATATTGCTCATTCCTCAAATCCTGCTGAGTGGCGTGGTAGTGCAGTTTGACCAACTCAATCCCGCCTTTGGAGCCAAGTCGAGGGTGCCATTTATTGGTGATATGATGATCTCCCGTTGGGCTTATGAGGCTTTGATGGTCAACCAGTTTAAAAACAACAAATTTGAGCGCTTGTTTTATGATCTCGATAAGCAGATCGCTCTGTCAGACTACAAGACCGTCTATTATTTGCCGAGACTCGAATCGGAATTGGAGTATGCCTTCATCAACAGAAATAGCGGAAATAGCAAAACCCGTGAAGAAGTAGATGTCAGCCTGCAACTGCTAAGAAACGAAATCAATTCCCTGCTTCAGGAGTTTGGAAAGGATAAATTTACCCTGGTCGATGAGCTCACTGCTTCCACGCTCGACTCAGCCACCTTCCGCTCTGCCCAGGACTTTCTCCATACGCTTACGCGTATTTATATCAACAGAAACACGCTTGCGCGAAAGGCAAAGGACACGAAAATAAAGGAAATGACCGCCTCGCCTGCTAAAGCCGATGCTTACAACGAGCTGAAGCAAAGCTATACCAACGATCAGGTGACCTCACTGGTATTTGACAACAAAGAGAAAACCCGGATACTAGAGCACAAGGGCAAGTTGATACAGCAGATATATCCTATATTTTCCTTGCCGGAACCAGTGAATTATTTCGATTTCAGAGCGCTTTTTTATGTGCCGGTCAAGTATTTTGCGGGCCGCTATTTCGAAACCTTGTATTTCAACGTGTTTATCATGTGGTGTATGACATTCTTAATGGTTCTGGCTCTATATTTTGATGTATTGAAAAAAATTGTTTCTCTTGATTGGAGTTTCATGCTCTTTCGAAAATGAAGTACGGGATTCAAAGCCTGATTTAATTTATGAGAACATGCCTGCCGGACAAGGGTGCCAACAGACAGACACCGTTTGAAATTAACATTTTTGCGTAAGCAGGTTTAATATTGTAAAACACAGATATTTCCATACCATGGTTTTTATTCTATCCAAAATCCTGGGCTTTTTCATTAAGCCATTCAACATCATTCTTTTTTTATTGGTGATATCCTGGCTGATCCGCAACAAGCGATGGAAGCGCAACCTCAGATGGTTTTCATTGGTGCTTTTTCTGTTTTTTTCCAACGGTATCTTTTTCAATGAATGCCTGCTGCTGTGGGAACAACCCGCTACCGAATTGAGCGACCTGGACAACGACTATGATCTGGCAGTGGTGCTGGGTGGTACGGCAGATGTGGATCGGGCACCCTACGACCGATTGTTTTTTAGAAAGGGGGCTGACCGCATTACCCATGCCCTCAATCTGTATCACTCGGGCAAGGTGAAAAAATATTGTTTACCGGGGGCAATCCCCGACTTTTTGAAGATTCACAACGGGATAACTCACCCATCTTCGATTTTTATGTAATGTGCGGCGTGGCTCCTGAAGACATCATTATTGAGAGTGCCTCGCGCAACACACGAGAAAATGCCTTTTATGTCAAAAATATGGTGGAGTCTAATTCCAGAAAGGGTAAAGTGATACTGGTGACCTCGGCGTTTCATATGCGGCGCTCCCTGGGGTGCTTTCGCAAGGTGGGCATCGAGGCCACCGGATTCAGCACCGATTTTTATTCGGCGCTTCCCAAGGATCGTTTTGGCCTGGAGGGATTTATGCCCTCACCGAGTGTACTGGCCAATTGGAACTTCCTGATCAAAGAGTGGATCGGGTATGTGAGCTATTGGCTAATGGGCTATATTTAGAATAGCAGAAGGCTCCGTCACAAACTTGTCGGCATAGATTATTGCCGAATCGGTCACCATCAGGCTACTACCAACCTCCGCTGGCACCGCCACCGCCAAAACTGCCCCCGCCAAAGCCACCACCAAATCCACCGCCACCGCCAAAGCCGCCGCCACCAAAGCTGCCTCCACCCGAAGAACCGCCAAAGCCGCCGCGTCCCAGACTGCTTAAAATGATGGCATCCATCAAACTGCCTCCCACAGAACGGTTGCTGCCCCGGCCTCCCCGTCTATTTCTAATGATAATAAAAATAATGGTGAGGATAATGAAAATTGCGATAAAGGGCAGGGAACCATCTCCACCTGGTTGATTTTCGACCCGGGAACCTTTGTATTCTCCCTGCATTACGGCAAAAATTGCATCAGCACCTTTGTCTAGCCCGGCGTAATAATCCCCATTTCTAAATTCGGGGATAATGTCATTTTCAATAATGCGCTTGGAAATGGCGTCGGTGAGCAGGTGTTCTACGCCACGCGCGGTATTTATGGCTATTTTGCGGTCTTCATGAGCCAATAATATCAATATTCCGTTGTCTTCTTTGGCCTGGCCAATGCCCCACTTTTCGCCCCACTGTGCTCCGAGATAATTGATGTTTTCGCCCCCTGTGCTTGTAATTATGGCCACTACGATTTGAGTGGAGGTGGTGTCTGAATACTTGATGAGCTTATTCTCCAGGTGTGCCATTTGCACCGGTGTCAGCAGACCGATGTAATCATATACGCTCGTCTGGAAATCCGGCTTTTCCGGTATCTGATATTGCGCCGACACCACTGGTGCAAAGGCCAATATAAATACAATTGCAATAGTAAAAGTTGAACTTCTATACATTATGACCTTGATATTTCGTCCGGCAATTCGTTTTTATCATCCTCATCCCAGGGAAAGAATTTTTTGAGTTGTTCGCCCACGCTCACCACACCGGCAACGATACCCGATTTAAAATCCCCAAGTCTGAAATGTTGTTCCATGGCATCTTTGGTGCTATTCCAAAAACCATGAGGCACCACATCATTGATGCCCTTGTCGCCGAGGATGGCAAATGATTTGGAAGCTACCGAAATATAGATGAGCACCCCGTTTTTGGCTGCGGTATTGGCCATACCCAATTTGTCGAATATGGCAGTGGCATTCAACATGGCATTGGGCGTAGCCTCACCTTCGATATGTACCCGTATCTCACCAGAAGTGGCCTTTTCGGCCATTCTGATGGCCTCGATAATTTCAGATTCCTCTTCAGGGCTCAGGAATTTCTCTGCTTTTGTCATAAGGATTATTTAAAATCAAAATCAACATCTGGCGCTTTTTCGGCTCCTTGCTCCGCGGCAAATCGGCTCATTTCATCAAAACCAAACATGCCTGCAAACATGCTGTTGGGGAATATTTTGATGTGCTTATTGTAAATGTTTACGGAAGCATTGTAGCGATCCCTGGCCACATTGATGCGGTTTTCGGTGCCTTCCAGTTGTGATTGGAGCTCTAGAAAGTTTTGATTTGCTTTCAGTTCAGGGTACTGTTCTACGGTGACCAAAAGTCGCGATAATGCCGAAGAAACCCCGGACTGCGCCTGTTGGAATTGTGCCAACTGCTCGGGGGAAATGTTGGCCGGATCTACCGTAACCTGAGTGGCTTTTGCTCTGGCCTCAATGACATCGGTGAGTGTGCCGCGCTCAAAATCTGCCGCGCCCTGCACAGTTTTTACCAGGTTGCTGATCAGGTCGTTCCTGCGCTGATAAGCACTCTCTACATCAGACCAGGCCGTTTTTGCGTCTTCTTCCAGCATTACGGCTTTGTTGTTGATGCCTACCGCCCATTTGTACAATGCAAACACGACTACGACTATAATAATGACGGGAATTAACCATTTTTTCATGTTAGTGATATTTTGAATTTTGAGATAATACGTTAGCGAAATTGATCTGGTTTTGTTGGTGCTAAGATATAAATAATATAACATCCATGGCAGTAAATTAATTTTAGTGCCATTAAGGCCGTAATAGTACGGGCTACACTTATTTTATGTACCAAGGCGCTGCGTTGCCCGAGATGCATATTTTTTTTTAAATCATGTGACAACTTGTTTTGGCCAAGGTACCTGTACGGAAGCGGAAACGGAGATATCTTTACTACAGGTATTTCCATTGGTAAGCGAAATAGAAACCAATCAAAAACACTTTCATTCACCACTTTCATTAAATTCGTTGCTGAATCTAGAAATACAAAAAATATGATCCTCACCGATATCAATCCCAAACTGCCCATGCGCAACAAGGCGACAACCAAAGCCTATTATATCGGCCACTTGGGATTTCAGGAATTTGGTAAGGTAGATTACGAGGCGTATTTGATGCTTGAAAAAGACCATATCCAAATCCATTTTTTCCTGTTCGAAGCGCTCGATCCCAAAGAAAACTATGGGCAGGTTTATATCAGGACAAATGACATTGACAGCCTGTATCAATCATTTTTAGATAAGAAATTGAGCATCCACCCTTCGGGAAAACTGCAAATGAAACCATGGGGTCAAAAAGAATTTGCCTTGCTCGATCCGGATAATAATTTGCTGACCTTCGGGCAAACACGTTGAACTACCGAAACGGCAAAGTGGAAGATACAATCAATACATGACTCAAGAACATAAGCCAAACTAAAGTTTATATGCAAAATTTTAGGTTTAAGATTCGCATTTTCCACAAATAGAGAATTGATTTGCACTGCATTCCGCAACAGCGGTTTATTACAATTTACAACTATATGAAAATATTGAAATTTGGGGGCACTTCTGTAGGCTCGCCGGAAAGCATCAGGAAAGTCATAGAAATTATAGCCGACTATACAGCCAAAGATATACATGTGGCCGCGGTGTCCTCTGCCATGTCTGGCGTTACCAATAAGTTGCTCCTCATGGGGCAGAAAGCCTCAATCAACGATGAAACCTACCTCGATTTGCTCAAGGAAATCGAAACACTGCATTTCAATACCATCAAGTCTTTGCTGGAGGTAAAGCACCAAAGCCATACCTTGGCCAGCATCAAAAAGATGCTTAACGAGTTGGAGGATCTCATGAACGGTGTGTTCCTGCTCAAGGAGCTTTCGCCGCGCACCACAGATTTGCTCTTGAGCTTTGGCGAGCGGCTGTCGTGCTACATCCTCAATACTTACGCCATTCAACAGGGATTGCCAACGGAGTTGCTCGACACGCGATCGGTCATTAAGACCGACGACCGATTTGGTAAAGCCAGGGTACATATGGAGGAAACTTCACGAAATATACAGGCGTACTTCCAGTCGCACCCTTCCATTCAAATAGTGACCGGCTTCATCAGCTCTACAGACAAAAATGAAACCACCACCCTTGGCCGTGGCGGGTCAGACTACACGGCTGCCATCCTTGGAGCGGCCCTTGGGGTAGAAGAAATTGAAATATGGACCGACGTGGATGGCGTACTGACTACTGACCCACGTCAGGTAAAAAAGGCCTTTTCGCTGAGCGAAATGACGTACGAAGAAGCCATGGAAATGTCGCACTTTGGAGCCAAGGTCATTTATCCGCCAACCTTACAGCCGGCTTTTCAGCAGAAAATCCCTTTGCGGATCAGGAATACATTTAACCGCGATTTTCCCGGAACACTCATTAAAAGTGAGGCAGGCAACGGCAACTACCTGGTAAAAGGCATCTCTTCTATCCACGATATTTCTCTGATCAACTTTCAAGGCAGTGGTATGGTGGGTGTGGCAGGTGTTTCGTCCAGGCTATTTGGCGTGTTGGCGCGAAACAATATCAACCTGATACTCATTACGCAGGCATCTTCTGAGCACTCGATTTGCTTTGCCATAGATCCGGCAGATGGGATTTTGGCCAAAAAAGTAATCGAAAGCGAATTTGAAAGGGAGATAGAAAGCGGCAAAATTGACAACGTGACCGTGGAAGAAAATATGTCGATCGTGGCGATTATTGGCGAAAATATGGCCAAAACGCCGGGAATTAGCGGCAAATTGTTCAACTCGCTAGGCAAAAACGGCATCAATGTGGCGGCCATCGCGCAGGGATCGTCGGAGATCAACCTTTCGATTGTTATTGCTCAAAAGGATATTTCTAAAACGCTCAATACCATTCATGAGGTATTCTTCTTGTCTGATGTCAAGACACTCAATGTGTTCGTGGTTGGTGTTGGCCTTATTGGTGGGACACTCATAAACCAAATCGCCCAGCAAAATGAAGCCCTGGTGCGCGACCATGCGCTCAAAATAAATATTGTGGGCATGGCCAATTCTAAAAAAATGCTTTTTGATGAAGAAGGACTCTCGCTGAACCAGTGGAAAGAACGCCTGGTCAACCACGGCCAATCTTCCACCATATCGGGTTTTATAGATCAGATGGCAGCCCTCAACCTGCAAAATTCTGTTTTTGTAGATTGCACCTCCAACGGCACCGTGGTCGATGGCTACGAAAAGGTGCTGCGGCATTCTGTCTCTATTGCCACCCCCAACAAGCTGGCCAGCTCTGGCGATTTGGAGCGTTTCAGAACATTGAAAACATTGGCTACTAAAAATGATGTGAAATTCCTCTACGAGACCAATGTGGGGGCAGGCTTGCCCGTAATCACCACCCTTCACGACCTGAAAATTAGTGGAGATAAAATACTAAAAATCGAAGGCGTACTGTCCGGTACCTTGTCTTACATTTTCAATGCGTTTAGTAGGGAGACAAAATTTAGCGAGGTGGTGAAGCAGGCCAGGGAAAAGGGCTTTACAGAGCCAGACCCACGCGACGACCTCAATGGCATGGACGTAGCGCGCAAAATATTGATTTTGTCCAGAGAGGTTGGGTATGACCTCAGCCTCGACGATGTGGTCATAGACAACATCCTGCCCCAGAGTTGTATCGATGCACAGACAGTAGATGCCTTTTTTGTTGAATTGGAAAAGGAAAATGCGTATTTCGAAAAGCTTCGCAGCGAGGCCCAAGACCAGGGCAAGGTGCTGCGATTTATCGCCAGTATGGAAAACGGCAAGGCCTCTGTGGGTTTGCAGGCCGTAGATCACAGAAATCCCTTCTTCGCTTTGGATGGCAGTGACAATATGATTTCATTTACCACCGATCGCTATAGGGAGCGTCCATTGGTGATCAAAGGGCCTGGTGCCGGAGCTGAAGTGACTGCCGCCGGTGTCTTTGCAGAAATTATCAGCATCAGCCATTATTTAGGATAACATTATATAATCAAAATGATGCCAGACACCATCAGGGTATTTGCGCCGGCGACCGTCGCCAATGTCACATGCGGATTCGATATCCTCGGCTTTGCCGTCGATCAGCCGGGAGATGAAATCACTTTAACAAAGTCAGACACCGGTGAAGTGCGGATCACCAATATAACCGGCGACGGAGGAGCGCTGCCGCTTGATGCGGACAAAAATACGTGTAGCGTAGTCATCAAAATGTTTTTGAACGACCTTGGTCTCCGGCAAGGCATCGATATTGTGCTTGACAAGAAAATGCCACTCGGGAGCGGCCTGGGATCCAGTGCGGCAAGTTCGGTAGCTGCCATTTTTGCGATCAACGAATTACTCGGCAAACCCAGAAAATTGGAAGAATTGCTTCCTTATGCCATGGAAGGCGAGCGGGTAGCCTGTGGCGCGGCTCATGCCGACAATGTAGCCCCCGGGCTCTTTGGTGGCTTTGTGCTCATCCGCAGCTACGATCCCCTCGATGTGGTAAAACTGAAAACGCCTGATGAACTATTTGCCACGCTGGTGCACCCGCAGATAGAGGTGAAGACCAAAGATGCCAGGGAAATTTTGCGCAAGCAGATATACTTTAAAGAATCCGTGAAACAGTCGGGCAATGTGGCCGGCTTGATTGCCGGGCTTCTTACCTCAGATTTTGGACTTATATCGCGCTCCATGCACGACCACATCGTAGAGCCTATCCGCTCTATACTCATTCCCGGGTATAGTGAGGTGAAAGCCGCTGCCATGGAAATTGGAGCTCTGGGAGCAGGAATTTCCGGATCGGGTCCATCAATATTTGCCCTCAGTCACAATGAAGCCATTGCCAATAAGATCGCCCTGGCCATGAAGCAAATTTACGGTGGCATTAAGGTAGAATGCGAAACCTATGTTTCGCGCATCAGCCAGACCGGACCGAGGTTGATTTAATGCCTGAAGCCTGATAAGGCGCAGCAGCGTATCTGATTTTTTCTTCAAAATAGGCCGACATCAACTTGCGATCCAATAACCAAACGAGCTGCTTGCTTTTTGCTTGCCGATATTTGTTATTTGAAACTTCATTAAATCAAGTATAATTTTAGATGCATAACTCAAAATGAAAAATATTTTTAAAATGAAAAATTCAATGTTGCTCCTAATGGGCCTGTTAATGTTTTCGTTGGCCGAAGCTCAGCAAAAGGAAAGAAAACCCATCGATCCGACGCTTACAGAAGTATGGACCCCGGTGCCCCCCAAGGTGACCCCCGCTGAAAACAATGCTGCACCTTCGGACGCTATCGTACTTTTCGATGGCAAAGACCTGAATGAATGGACGAGCCAGGATGGCGGATTAGCCAAATGGACAGTGGAGAATGGTGCGCTCACGGTCAAGCCAAAAACCGGGGTGATCAGAAGCAAACTCAAGTTTAGCGATATCCAGTTGCATATCGAATGGAGAAGCCCAAGCGAAATAGTCGGCGAAGGGCAAGGGCGTGGCAACAGCGGTATATTTTTGATGGAAAAATATGAACTTCAGGTGCTCGATTCTTATGAAAGTGTCACCTACTCCAATGGACAGGCCGGCAGCATCTACAAGCAGGGCATTCCACTGGTCAATGCCACCAAAGCGCCAGGAGAATGGCAAACCTACGATATCATATTTATGGCGCCCGAGTTTACTGAAAAAGGTACTTTGAAAACTCCGGCTAAAATTACTGTGCTACACAACGGGGTACTGGTGCAAAACGGATTTGAACTGCGTGGTCCGACAGAATATAACATGATACCGATGTATGAACCACATGGCAAAGGGTCTATTGTACTGCAAGACCATGGCAATCCGGTCAGCTTCAGAAATATCTGGGTGAGGGAATTGTAAAATTCTTGCCTTTCGCATGCAAAAATCCCGTGGAACCACCTTCCGCATTTTGATGATATGCCCCTGAGCTAGCACCACACCAAAAATTTGCTCTTCTGCCATGGGTATTCCGCGATTGATTGTTTTTTATATATATTGATGACCCTAAATCCCCGGAGTTCGGAAAACGAAAAAAAGACAGCGCAGCATGGGTGCAATATTTAAAAAACTATTCAATTTAAATCTGGACTATTTGCCCGAATACAGCAATCAACAGAAACGCATCCAAAGGCTGTTGGCCATCAATTACTTTCTGGCGTTTTCGATTCCGGTCTTCATTTTCTATGATGTCATCCAGGCGATTTTGCAGATACATCCCTATAGCTTTGAGCATTTCCCGCTCCTTGTGTTTTATGCCGTCTGTCTATTGTCTCTTTACCTCACCAAAAAGGGATACCTGTTGTGGTCCAAACTCATTACCATATTTACACCGTTGATGTTCATCAGCAGCTATGCCCTTACAGGCTATGTGATCGGCGAGCATTTTCTATGGCAACCCATTGCCGTATTGGGCATTTCCATTATCCCCATATTGGTGCTGGATATCGAGCAGGAAAAGGGGTGGCTGCTATTCGCTTTCCTGGTGTTTTTGCTTTATAACATCTTCCATACCAACATAATGCTATATGGCAGCGACCCTGATTTTGCCCTGGTTTTCGAAAAGATGAACACTACCCCATTTGTGTACAATGGTGTGCGCATTGTGATTTTCCTGTTTTTGAGCTCGATCATTTATTATTCCATCAAAATGAATGATCATCAACACCTGGTGAATATCGGGATGAATGAATCACTCAAAAAGGCAGGCAAGCACCTGGCCAGAGCCAACGCTGAACTCCAGGCTCAGCGAAATGCCATTAATAATTCGGCTTCGATGTTGATACTGGACGACAGGTACCTCGTCGCATCTGCCAATGAAAATTTTCTTTCGCTTTCGGGATATACCAAAGCCGAACTTGTGGGACGCTCGATTTGGTCATTGGTGTCCGATCACTACAATGAAGCCTTCCTTGCTGGTATTTCGCACGCTTTGCACACTGCGGAGGTTTGGCGGGGAGAATTAAAAAACCGGAGCAAGCACGGCGGGTATTTCTGGATGGAAACGGCCATTTCTCCCATTTATAAGGGCAATCGCCAGCAAAAGGGCTATCTGGTGCTGATGTTTAATATTACCAAATTGAAAACCGATGAACTGCGACTCGAAAAGATGCATGAAGAAAAGGATCGGATCTTCTATGCGGTAGCCCACGATCTCAAAAGCCCCTTACTCAATTTTAAAGCCTTGCTGAATATGATCATGTCGGGTGTAGTGAAAAAAGAGGAAGAAGGACAGGTATTTCGGCTTATGATCAAAGATTGCGATCATTCGGCCAACCTGATTTCAGAATTGCTAGAAATAGGCCGCCTGGAAGACGAAGGCTTTGTGTTGAAAAAAGCTCCGGTAGATTTAAATGCGCTGTTGGACAATAGTAAAAACAATTTTGTGGAGCTTGCTAGACGAAAAGATATTGGCTTAACCACTGATTTTGACCCTAAGCTAAGCTTCGTAGCACTCAATGAAAAGGAATTTGACCATGTCGCTTCCAACCTGATCAGCAATGCTCTGAAGTTTACCAAAGCTGGTGGGCACATCAACATCGCGACCACACAGAGAGGGAATGAGGTCTGCATAGCCATATCCGATACCGGTATCGGTATCGCGCCAGATTTGTTGGAGGCTGTTTTCGATAAATTTAACAAAGCTGGGCGCAAAGGACTCGATGGTGAAAAATCGACAGGACTAGGCCTTTGGATCGTCAAGCGGATTGTTTTGCTGCATGGAGGAAAAATAACTGTAAGCAGCCAGGTGGGCGAAGGCACCACTTTTAGAATTTTATTGCCGCTGTGATCTCCTCAACTCAAGCTTCGGACTTTATTCGCGCCCTAAGTGCCTATCGGCAAAATCCATCCAGGCATTCCAGTCAAAATCAGTAACATCATGTACGCCCGTGCGCATGTGGTAGCCTACTGAGGCTCCTACGGGATGGTTTACTTCCGGCATCGTTTCAGAAGCCAGTCCTTTCAGATTATAGAGTCGATATGCTTCTCCGGCACGATATGCTGACAGGTATTCCCCTTTTGGGTCTGCCCAAAGGTCATCTTTGGCGCTGGCCACATACACGGGGCGTGGGGCAACCAGGGCCACCAGCATGTGCTGATCTACCGGCAGGGCATCTTCGTTGTTGGCATATTGGTCAAAGTTGTCACTAAACCAATGCGGGAAGGAGGTGGTAATCCGGCCTACTGTTTCGCCATATTTTCTTCTCGAAAGCGCAGCACCACCACATCCCGAATCGTTGGAAATGACCATGGCAAAGCGCTGGTCTCTTGCCCCGGCCCAGAGTGCCGCTTTGCCCAGCCTCGAATGCCCCATCACCAACACGCCAGAGGCATCAACTGCCGGTTCCTGTTCTAAAAAATCCATGCTCCGGCTAAGCCCCCATGCCCAGGCTGAAATCGCTCCCCACTCGTCTTTGTCGGGTCGTATCTGGCCTGGCTGATAAAATAGTGCGTGTACCCCATCTGTAAAATCGTCTTTGTCCGGATCGATATCGCCGTAATAGATGGTAGCAAGGCCATAGCCCCGCGCTATGATCTGTCCTACTGGCCATCGATAATGACGCACGCCTCTGCTCGCCGCTGTGGCCTTATGATTGACAATGCCAAAATGATCGTTTTGCATCGTCCAACTTTCGGTGATGGCGATGGCGGGATCGTCAAGAATGGTCTGATTTCCATAGAAATTCAACCCGACAAAAACCGGTACTTTATCTATTTTCTTTGGCAAAATGAGTAGTATGTTCATGGAAATTTGCCGACCCTGACGGCTGAAGGTTAGTTTTGTTTCTTTGAGGTGTGCTTTTCCGCCAAGTATGTCTGCTTCGATCAATACTTCCTTTTGAACTTCAAACTTTTCTTTGGGGATTCTTCCGTAAACGTAGGTTTCAAAATCCGTCACAATTTCCGGTCGCCTTATGGTTTCCCATTGGTCCACACTTGTGATGGACTGACCTTCTTTACTAACCAAAATTTCAGGTAAAGCATAGGCCGGTATTTTTGACTCTTCGTAGTTGGGTACAAACTCCTGGGCGAAGGCAGCTATGGATAAAAGCAAGCAGCAAACTGCAATAAAGTAGGTTTTTAAGTTTCTCATTTTTTGTTGGGCCTATGTTAACTTTTTCGGATCTACGACGCGTAATACCGAATAAATATCTGTTTTCAATATCCAGAATGTTCGATACCGGGGTTTATTCCGTAAAAAAGATAAGGTAAGAAGAAGTATGAGAAGTTTGCAAGAACATCGATGGTGTTGTCCACATTTTTTTCGAGACAGGCAGGACGTGCTGAATAACTCCAATTACCATCTATGCGGGTAATTAGCCCGGATTTTGCTTTTTTTAAGCCGGTTTTTTTTTAGCCAGTACCCATTTCCAATAGTTTAATCATATACAAAATATTTCATTTTTAAGCTGACCAAAGGTCATGTTCCCAAAATCCAATATCCACTGAAAAAAGCGTGGTATAAACTGGCGGATTGGGGAGAGGCAATGAGCCTGACCGTGACCCTCAACAACAAAAAAGGAGCTTTTTGAGCTCCTTTTCTTGGTATATATCAATAAGCACGCCCGGAAGGATTTGAACCCTCAACCCCCGGAGCCGAAATCCGGTATTCTATCCAGTTGAACTACGGGCGCTTTTTTATTGGAGCGCAAATGTGCGCAAAATCTTTTTGTTGTACAATAAAAAAAGGGGTCTTTATGCCAATGTTTCTTTTACCAGGGCGGCGGCATCCTTCAGCAATACCGCAGATTTCACTTGCAGTCCGCTGTCGTTGATGATTTTAGCGCCTTCATCAGCATTGGTGCCTTGCAGCCTCACAATAATGGGTATGTCGATATTGCCAATATTTTTGTAGGCTTCCACGACTCCCTGAGCCACACGGTCACAGCGCACAATACCCCCAAACACGTTGATCAATATGGCTTTTACATTGGGATCTTTCAAAATGATCCTAAAGCCTGCTTCTACCGTTTTGGCATTGGCACCTCCACCGACATCAAGGAAGTTGGCCGGTTCGCCGCCGGAAAGTTTGATGATGTCCATGGTGGCCATGGCTAGTCCGGCGCCATTTACCATACAGCCCACGTTGCCATCGAGCTTCACATAGTTGAGGCCGGCTTCGCCAGCTTCCAGTTCGAGCGGATCTTCTTCGGTAATATCGCGCATGTCGGCCAGTTCCGGGTGTCTGTATAGTGCATTGTCGTCCAGGTTTACCTTGGCATCTACAGCCAGTATTTTATTGTCAGAGGTTTTTAGCACCGGATTTATTTCGAACAAAGAAGCATCGGAAGAAATGTAAGCGGTGTACAGGGAATGAATAAAACGCGACATTTCACGTGCCACCACTCCCTCAAGGCCGAGTTTGTAGGCTATTTTTCTGGCTTGGTAGGGGCGAAGGCCTTGCCCCGGATCGATCCATTCCTTTATTATTTTTTCTGGCGTGTTGGCGGCGACTTCCTCTATGTCCATTCCGCCTTCGGTAGAGGCCATCACCACATTGCAGCTTGTCGAACGGTCGAGCAATATGCTGATATAAAATTCTTTGGGCTCACTTTCTCCGGGATAATATACATCTTCTGTGATCAGTACCTTGTGTACGATCTTGCCTTCCGGGCCAGTCTGGTGTGTCACCAATTGCATGCCCAGTATTTGCTTGGCGAGTTCTTCCACTTCTACCAGGTTTTTGGCCAGTTTTACACCACCACCTTTGCCACGACCACCGGCATGGATTTGGGCTTTTACCACCCACCAGTTGATGCCTGTTTCCTGATGTAGTTTTTTGGCCGCAGAAACTGCCTTGCCTGGTGTGTCTGCCACTATCCCCCGCTGGATATTCACCCCGTAACTTTGAAGAATGCTTTTTGCCTGATATTCGTGAATATTCATTATAGTATATTTTGGGCTAAACTATAAGTTTTAAAAATATTTACCAAAGGTTAATTATCGATTAAAAAAAAACGCTTGTTTTTGCTGGCCGTCTTAAAACAATTCCACTTATTTCTTATGTTTGAATATATTTTAATGAAGTAAAAAACACTTGATGATTCTCCAGGGAAAGCAACTTACCAAGTCTTATGGCGAACTAAATGTCCTGAAAGGAATCGATATTTCAATAGAAAAGGGTGAGATCGTTTCTATTGTTGGTGCTTCGGGAGCTGGCAAGAGCACCCTCTTACACATACTTGGCACCCTCGACGATGCCGATGGGGGGGAGCTGCTGATAAAGGGCGAAAACGTGACCCGGTTCAACAGCAACCAAATGGCCAGGTTCAGAAATCTCAACATCGGCTTTGTATTTCAGTTTCATAACCTGTTGCCAGAGTTCAGCGCAATGGAAAATATTTGCATTCCCGGCTATATTGGCAACAAGAACGCAAAGGAAGTCGAAAAGCGCGCACTCGAACTCATGCAATTGCTGGGTATCTCCAATAGAAAAAATAACAAACCATCGGAGATGTCGGGCGGGGAGCAGCAAAGGGCATCGGTGGCCAGGGCGCTCATCAACAGTCCTGAAATTGTATTTGCCGATGAACCCAGTGGAAACCTGGATTCGAAAAATGCCAACGAGCTGCATGAGCTGTTTTTTCGACTCCGAAGTGAGCTACAGCAAACCTTCGTAATCGTGACACACAACGAACACCTGGCACAAATGGCCGATCGCATTTTGGAAATAAAAGACGGCATGATATTGAAATAATGCCAATTAAAAGCCATTTCCATATCCATCTCCTTTGCTGCTGGAGCTATGCCAGCGCTACTTTCATCAATCGCATTTAATATGACCAGGGGGGTATGGTTTATGCTTTTGGCCACGCTGCTGTTTTCCCTAATGAACGTTGCGGTCAAGTTATTGCCTCACATCCCCGCCGTCGAGATCGTTTTTTTCCGCTCTGTTGTATCCCTGTTTTTGAGCGTAGGAATATTGAAATCCAGGAAAATATCCATTTGGGGTCACAATCACCTGCTTCTGATAGTGCGAGGGGTATCCGGAGCCCTGGCGCTGGTGCTATATTTCAAGATGATACAAGACATCCCTCTGGCCAGCGCCACTACCATATTGTTTCTTACCCCGGTATTTGCCTCTATTTTGGGGATATTTTTTGTTAAAGAGCAAGTGAAGCCCATCCAATGGCTTTTCTACCTCATCTCTTTTCTGGGCATTTTATTAATAAAAGGTTTCGATGCGCGCATTGGATCTTTGTATCTGCTCCTGGGTTTTAGTTCATCTCTTTTTTCTGGCATAGCTTTCAATTGCATCCGCAAGCTCAATACTTCCGAACACCCCCTGGTCATTATCTTTTATTTTCCACTGGTCACTTTGCCCATATCAGGTGTGTGGACTTTATTTAATTGGGTAAAGCCGGAAGGTTGGGATTGGCTCATACTTCTCACGGTAGGTTTGCTCACGCAGGTCGCGCAGTACTTTATGACACGTTCTTTTCAATCCGAGGAAATATCCAAGGTGGCGAGCTTGCGCTATCTGGGCATTATTTACGCGTTGGTTTTGGGGTATATCATTTTTGGTGAAGGCTTCGGATGGATGGTCTATTTGGGCATGGCCATTACCATTTTTGGGGTAGTGCTCAATATTTGGTATAAGCATAACCTGCTCAAATCTGACGAGGCCATTTTCAAAGGAAAGTTGATGAATTAATGAAATACGTATCATTCGGTTTTGCTTAATTCTATTAATTTTGTCGCGGTATTTAAATCAGATTGAATTATGTCAGGACATAGTAAATGGTCGACCATAAAACGCAAAAAGGAGCGATCGATGCTAAAAGGGGTAAGTTATTTACCAAACTCATCAAGGAGATTACCATAGCTGCCAGAGAGGGTGGCGCCGAGCCCGAAGCCAATCCAAGGCTAAGATTGGCCATCGTCAATGCCAAAGGCAACAATATGCCCAAGGAAAATATCGAGCGCGCCATCAAAAAAGCAACTGGTGCCGATGCCGATCAATACATTGCCGTTACCTACGAAGGCTATGCATCTAATGGTGTAGCGGTATATGTGGAGTGTCTTACCGACAATACGAACAGGACCGTTTCCAATGTTAGGGCAGCATTTTCTAAATATGGAGGAAACCTTGGAACCAATGGTTCCCTGGAGTTTATCTTTGGGCGTAAAGGCGTGTTCAATATCGAAATCACTGAAGGGATGGACGAAGATGAATTGATTCTTGAAATCATAGATGGTGGAGCAGAAGATGTGACATCGGAAGATGGCTACCTGACCGTGACCTGCGAAATGGCCAACTTTGGCGCGGTGCAAAAGAAATTGGAAGAATTGGAGATAGAGGCTGAAAATGCTGAACTGCAACGCATTCCCAACACCCTGGTAACCCTCGACAATGAGGCTTTTGCCAAAGTGATGAAACTGATAGATGTACTCGAAGACAACGACGATGTGCAAAAAGTCTTCCATAACCTCGACATTACGGAGGCGCAAATGGAATTGATCTAACCCGGGGCGAAAGCCCCTTTTTTTTAATTTTTCACCCAACTATGGCAACTCTGAAAAAACTTTACGGCAGCTCCATGACCCTGCTCACCGATCTGTACCAAATCACCATGGCGTATTCTTATTGGAAAACAGGTATGGCCGAGCGCGAAGCGGTGTTTCATTTGTTTTTCAGAAAAAAACCCTTTGACGGCGGCTATGCCATCGCTTGCGGTTTGGACTTAGCTATTGACTATATCCAAAATTTTGGATTTGATGATTCGGATCTTGACTATCTGAAAACCCTCAATGGCAATGATGGCAAACCCCTGTTTGATTTGGGGTTTATCGAATATCTCAAAAATCTCGAGTTTTCATGCACCATAGATGCCGTCCCTGAAGGTACACCGGTATTTGAGAATGAACCAATGCTCAGGGTGCAAGGCCCATTGCTGCAAGCCCAACTTATTGAGACACCGCTGCTCAACATCATCAACTTCCAAACTCTGGTGGCCACAAAATCAGCCCGGGTTTGCCAGGCAGCAGGCAAAGCGCCGGTAATGGAGTTTGGGCTGAGGCGTGCTCAAGGTTTTGATGGCGGAATGGCAGCCAGTCGTGCCGCTTTCATTGGTGGCTGTGCTACCACATCCAATGTGCTGGCAGGCAAACTGATGGGCATTCCCGTTTCGGGCACCCATGCCCATAGCTGGGTCATGTCTTTCGATAGCGAAAGTGAAGCGTTCGAAAAATATGCTGCCGCCATGGAAAATAATTGCACCTTGTTGGTCGATACCTACGATACCCGGCAGGGGATAGCCAATGCCATTGCGGTTGGAAAAGCGCTAAAAGCCCGGGGGAAAAAACTGATGGGCATAAGAATAGATTCCGGTGACCTGGCATACCTGAGCCAACTCGGGCGGACCATGCTGGACAACGCCGGATTGCACGACACCAAAATCATCCTGAGTAACGATATAGATGAATACATACTCGAAAGCCTGCACGACCAGCACGCCAAGATGGATCTGCTCGGCATTGGGACTAAACTTGTGACAGCTTACGACCAGCCGGCACTCGGAGGCGTGTACAAGCTCTCGGCTTTAAAAAACAAAAAGGGGGAGTGGGAAAGTAAAATAAAGCTCTCTGAACAGACCATCAAAATTAATATACCGGGAATACAACAGGTAAGAAGGTTCTATCATAACGGCCTCATGATCACCGACATGATCTACGACATTGAATTGGGCGTTCATGATGACCCCACCATTGTCGATCCCAACGACCCTACAAAAACCAAAAGTATCAGGACAGAACATTTGTTTTCCGAAGATTTACTTGTCCCCATTTTTGAAAACGGCAAAAAGGTATATCAAAGTCCGGAGCTGGCCGACATTCGTGAGCGGGTATTCAAAGAACTGGAAAAATTGCATACGGGTATCAAAAGATTCGTAAACCCTCATGTATATGTGGTAGGCCTTGAGCAGCGTTTATATGAAAAAAGACTCAGGCTCATACTTGAGCAGCGTAATCTAATCAGTTGAAATATGAAAGCCTTAATTATTGTCGACATTCAGCATGATTTTTTGCCAGGTGGCGCACTTGCAGTAAAAGACGGAGATCTCATCATTGAGCCGGTCAATAAACTTATGGAGCATTTTCCTCTGATTGTTGCTACCCAGGACTGGCACCCGGCAGATCACCTGAGTTTTGCTTCTAACCATCCGTCGGCCAGCCCGGGCGATGTGATCGATCTGGAGGGATTGCCTCAGGTATTATGGCCCGACCACTGTGTACAGGGGAGTGTGGGAGCTGCTTTTGCTGAAACATTGGACACATCGAAAATTGATAAAATTTTCCGAAAAGGAGAAAATAGACATATCGACTCCTACAGCGGCTTTTTTGACAATGGCAAAAAGCAAGACACCGGAATGTATGCCTACCTGAAAAAGCAGCAGATAGATGAAGTCTTTGTAGTAGGCCTGGCGACCGACTATTGTGTGAAATTTACGGCAATAGATGCGGCAGCATTGGGTCTTAAAACCAGCGTAATTGCCAATGCCACCAAAGCAGTAAATCTGAAGCCAGGTGATGGTGATATGGCCTTGAAGCAGATGAGCTCTCTGGGCATAGGCGTAGTGGATTCTACTACGTATTTGATATAAAAAAATGCCTGAAGGTTTCCCCACACGGCATTTAAAGTACTTTTTTATTTGAGGATTACTTTACAGTATCCATATATTCTACCAGGTCAACAACTTTGTTGGAATATCCCATTTCGTTGTCGTACCATGAAACTACTTTTACAAAGTTGGGGCTCAACTGAATGCCAGCACCTGCATCGAATATAGAAGTACGCGCATCGCCAATGAAGTCGTTTGAAACCACCTCATCTTCAGTATATCCCAGCACACCTTTGAGGTCACCTTCAGAAGCGTCTTTCATGGCTTTGCAGATTTCTTCATACGTAGCACCTTTTTCAATCTTACGGTAAGATCCACTACAGAAACGTCAGGAGTTGGAACCCTAAAAGCCATACCGGTCAGTTTTCCATTCAATTCAGGAATAACCTTACCAACAGCTTTGGCAGCGCCGGTAGATGAAGGGATAATGTTCTGACCAGCTCCGCGTCCGCCTCTCCAGTCTTTCATCGAAGGGCCGTCAACAGTTTTTTGAGTGGCAGTGGTAGCGTGTACTGTAGTCATCAGGCCTTCTTCAATTCCCCATTTGTCGTTCAATACTTTGGCGATAGGAGCAAGGCAGTTGGTAGTACATGAAGCATTAGACACAAAATCCATGTCTTTGGTGTATGAATTGTTGTTTACGCCCATTACGAACATAGGAGTGTCGTCTTTGGAAGGTGCCGACATGATCACTTTTTTCGCGCCAGCAGCGATGTGGCCTTTTGCAGAATCTTTTGACAGGAACAATCCGGTCGATTCTACTACGTACTCAGCTCCAACCTCATTCCATTTCAGGTTTGCAGGATCTCTCTCTGCTGTTACTCTGATGGCGTTGCCATTTACTACGAGTTTACCATCTTTTACTTCTACTTCGCCGTCAAATCTACCGTGGGTAGAGTCATACTTGAGCATGTAAGCCATGTAATCAACATCGATCAGGTCGTTGATGCCAACAATCTGAACATTAGGTCTGTTAACTGCAGCACGGAATACCAATCTTCCGATCCTTCCGAAACCGTTTATACCAATTTTTATCATTTACTTATTGATTTTATAATGAAACAAAAAACCGATTGCAAAAGTACTAGGCTTTTAGGAAAAAACAACTGACGAATGTCATGAAATCATTAATTAGCCAAAAAGTTTTAGAATAATTCCGCGAACTTGTTTGCAAATAAAAATCCACTATCTATATTTGCACTCGCAAAACAAAAACGGTCCGTTCGTCTAGGGGTTAGGACGCCAGGTTTTCATCCTGGTAGCAGGGGTTCGATTCCCCTACGGACTACTCAAACAAAGGTCAACTTTTCTTAAAGTTGACCTTTTCTGCTTATTATCGAGCGGTTTTTAAAGTTTTACTTGCAGGTGATGGTAGGTAATTATGGGTAAAAACTACCCGATAAACTACTCGATTTTTTTGGCTATGCGACGTACCAGCGAAGCGCAATGAAAGATGTTCCCAACAGTCGTTTTTAATCCTAAAGGTTACAGGAACCAAAACAAAGAATACCTAATCTATTATAGGAATTGGCATCCAAATCAACGGGAGTTCAATTCTGGAATCAAATAACTTGAGAAGTACTGGCCGGGCAAACCAACCAAGTGGGTTAGTGAGCGGCAGCAGGCAGGGCGTGTATATAATGCTCAAATACATAAAACAAACACGGGGTTTTTGAAATAATATCAGGTCGCCCGGGCTTTGGCTGCCTCAAAGCCTGCCATGTGCGCTTCTTTACGAAGGCGCGCTCAAACGCTGCCAGGAGACCAAATACGTGAAATAAAAATTTCGCATGTGGCTGCCAGTATCAATTTTGTCCTGATTACTTTGAAAGTGTACGCCTTTGGCCTCGAATGCGGCCACCCCATCTCCCGATATGATTTGCTTTTTTTGTTCACACCTGTATCGCGGTATTTTAGGTAGGTGTCCATATCCAGGTTATTACCCTCTATGGCTGAACGATACACCGCACTGGCCGTGATATAGAATTTAAAATCCAGTTTTCTGGCTTTTATTTTTTGCCAATGTTTTGCCAATGTAATAGGCTGCCTATCTTGGTATCGTTCTAAATGCTCATCGGACAATAATTGCATGTAGCAAAGTTACACAAACCAGTAAAGCCTTCATATTGCTGATTCAATATTAACCCAACTTGTATTATTGATCATGTAAATATCTGATATCCAATGGTTAGGCGTCATCAATGGTACACTACATATTTTTTCTGGTCGGCGATCATTGATTTGGCACCAGTAGCCTGATAGATTTCCAGCACTTCATTTATAGGCCTGGATGGTTTGCGTAAACACATTTGTTTCGTTTTT
>JAAUQL010000122.1 GCA_012033595.1 Cyclobacteriaceae bacterium
AAGAATCATTTGTTTTTGAATCGCAAGCAAACGCCCAATTAAGTGATACTCAAGTCAATTCTTTACGAAAACAATATGGTGCTAAGCGCCGTGGCACCATGTACCACAATGGAAAAAAGCAGGTTGTCAGCAGATTGGATGCTCAACAGTGCTTTGCCGAGTTCTATATGCCCTGAACTACTCACAGGCAAAAACTCCGTCAATCCCTGGACGATACCAAGGATGATAGCTTCGATCAGGTTCATAGCTTACTTTTTGTCTTTATAAAAAATGGCAAAAAATTCGAGGATGAAGCCAGCCATCACTACTATTGGCCCCAGGGTAATGCCCAAAAAACCAAACCCATAATCTTGCTCATCTAATGTCATGATAAAAAAACCGGTGCACAGCACACCTATTCCGACCAGCATGAGTATATAATTGATCCTTTTGAATGCTAATTTTTCTTTATTGCTCATAGTTTAATATAATTCGTCCAATGACATTTTCAGGTATTTTTTCACCGCGTTGTAGGTACTGATCATCCCGATTATCATGCCGAGTGACAGTATCAATCCAAAGAGTATCAATAGTTCATTGGTAGATTGCAGGTTTTTGAGTTCTACAATCACCCGGTTTGCATAGGTCATAAGCGAAAACAATAGCGCAGAGGCTATGAGTCCGGCCACCAAACCGTGCATACCGGCCTTTTTGACAAAGGGGGAAATTATAAATCCCGACTTGGCTCCGACCAGTTGCATACTTCTGATAAGGAACCGTTGTGAAAACAGCGCCAGTTTGATCGTATTGTTGATGAGCACCACTATGGTGATTAACAAAATGGACGCAAACCCTATTAGCACCAGACTGATTTTGGCGAGGTTTTTATTGATGGACTGCACCAGGTTTTGGACAAACTCTACCTCAAATACCGCATCTACTTTGCTCAGTTCCTGCTGGATGTTTTGCAAACTGTCCATATCCTGGTATGCCGGTGCTATTTTGATGGTGAAGGCATCGCGCAACGGGTTTTCTCCCAAAAATTCAACGAAATCTTCTCCCGAGTTCTCTATAAATATTTTGGCGGCATCTTCTTTTGAAATGTAGTCGATCATGGCCTTGTCGTCTTGCCTGGCTACATATTTCTTTTGGGTCAACAGTTTGTTTATCCTGATTTTATCATTCTCGGTCACAAATTTATCGAGATAAATCTGGATGGTGATATTATCCCTAATGGCTTCTTTCAGTCTGTTGGAATGAAGGATGAGTAATCCAAACAAGCCGATCACAAATAGTGCTAGTGTAATGCTGAAAACTACACTTACATAGGGGAAACTGCCTAATTTTTTTTTCTTCTTGAATTTCACTGGAGCAATAAGTTGAATTCAGTTGCGCAAAGCTAACAAAAAAAAGAAAAGGCTATGAAATTACACTTCATTTATGTGGGGCGGGGTGCAAGGGTATAAACCATCAGCAAAAAAAAAGCCTCTGAGTTGAGGCCTTCTTATGGTTTATTAGCATTAACTAATAACTCTGTTTCATTTGTATGATTTTCAGCTCATTTACCAGGCTGTCGTTTTCTATTTTAACCAAGGGAGCAGGCTTGAGTTGCTCGGTATTGAGTTGGAAATAGCTGCTATCATAATAAAGGAAATAAGACTTTCCTTTGGAGGAATTCACTTCTATAATCTCGTAGGGCATATCGCTAAAGTTGCCGAGGAGGTAGAGTTTGTTTTCAAAAAATTTATAATGGAATTTGTTTTTCTTGTCCTTTACTGTAGAAACAGCCACATTGCTGCCCATGTTTTCCTTCAAATTTCCCAAATTTCCCGATTGTTGATCCAAGCCTATTTCGTTTGTTCAAAATATTCCTCATCGGCAGGAGCCACTACATCTGGCTGAATTACATTGGGTTCTGCCAAGACTGGCTCCGGGGTTTTAACGTTTCTTTTAGCAACTACTGCTTCTTCTGCGCTGTCTTTCGGGGTTTGAGACTCTATTTCTGTATTTTTTTCTATGATGGGTTCTATTGATTTTGGTACTTCCGGCATCACCTCTTCCTGCTGGATAATTTCAGCATTGTACTGGCTCAAATCGACCTGTGAAATGCCCACCTTGTCGTTGTCGTTTAGCATTAAATAAATGCCCACGCCCAGTCCGGCGGTGAGGGTGACGGCGGTCAGCGCTTTGAAAGCCACGGTTTGATACAGCGGAGTGGAAATAGTGATATTGCTAAGTCTGCTTTTTAGCTCCAGACGCCGGGCTTCTTTTATCCCATTTATGATCTCCTTCTGTAGGCTGTATTCTTCCCTCAAATCGGCATCTTTAAGAAGCTTGTTCTCAAAGTCCAGCCTGTCTATTTCCGACAGCGTATTGTCGAGATACTGGCTGACAAACTCCTCGTTATTTATGTTTTTATTCATAGCTTACTAATCTAAAAAGTCGCTTTTTGAATATTTTGACTTAACTAGTTGATACAATTTTTGTTTGCATTTGTACTTTTTGGTTTTTGCCGTATCGGTATTGGCATAGCCCAGTTTTTCTGCAATGTCTGTCATCGACAAACCGTCGAAGTAATGGTATGAGAGAATCTTTCTACAGGTTTCGCCCATGCCATTGATGCAATCATGGATTATTTTGGCCTTTTCTTCTTGCTCGAAATTCGAATACTGAGCGCCATCTTTCTGATCGTGAACCAGGCGGCTTTTCCGTTCTAGTTCTTTCCTCCAGAGGTTTAGACAAATACTATATAAAAATGTACTAATCTTGGAGGTAAGGATCAGATTTCCACTTACTGCCTTTTGCCAAAATACAACCAATGCATCCTGATAGATATCCTTAGCTTCTTGTTCGGTACCATTGTTCTTAATGACCAGGTTGGTCATCATACGATAGTACTTTTTGTATAAGAAGTCCAGGGCACTTTCATCGCCTTTGGAAATTTTATCCAAAACTTCACTGTCTTTCATTTTGACATCGATAGTTTATACACTGTAAATATTCCAGGTAACCAATATAGTATCTTTATAAAGAATAATTATTAACACCCTGCGACTAAATATGCCTGATGCCATATTATGCGATCAGGCTATAGGCACTACTTTTTGATCGGTCACGGCAAAAACGGTATCACCCGGGTGGCGCTGTTGCATTTTTGCTGTGCCTGTAAATCTTCCAAAAGCTGGCAATATGCCATGATTTTTATTGAAATAAAAGCATTCCAATTTTAAAGATTGCCTCGCTTTGCCGCGGATGCTTACTGCCGGATGGATATGACCGCACAGGTTGGTAGTGCCTCCGAGGAGGCCAGGTGCAATCGGAACGTGAGACAAAATATAGGGGCCTATGGCCAGAGGCGCTTCGTGGAGGTGGTAGCGCTGATAATGATGCTTGTCGAGAATATCGTGGTTACCCGGCACAAGTTCAGGCTTAAAACTAATCTGTGACTCGAAAAATTGTTGAAACACCTGCCAGGATTGGTTGTACGCACTATGAAATAAATCGCCCAGTATCATGATGCGCTCGGGCTGATAGTGTGCGATCAGAAATGCCAGGCGGTCGAGATCCTGGCGATGAACGGTCTCGGGAATGGCGATGCCTGATTTTCTGAAATGCGCCGCTTTGCCATAATGTACATCGGCCAGCAGCAACATGCGCTGTTCTGACCAGTAGATCGATTTGTATGGATGGAGGAAAAGATTTTGGTCTAAATGAATGAACTTAAAATCTTTCAACATATATTTATATCTTCTAATGGCTTTAAATTCATCGCCCAAACCACCTTAAGCTTTAAATTTCCGAACTTAGTCCTAATCAAAATCATACAACGATGAGACCTAAACTATTTGCAGTTCCATTTTTTATTATTGCTTGTTTTATTTCCGGTAGTATGTATGCACAGGCCAACCCGGATGCGATCCTGGGCATTTGGTTCAATGAGGAAAAGGATGCTAAAATCAAAATATATAAAGAGAACGGCAAGTACTTTGGCAAAATAGTTTGGCACAAAACCGGCGAAAATATTTCTCCATATGACCAATACAATCCCGATCCGGAATTGAAGAAGCGGAAGAAAATGGGTCTGGTTATTCTCACTGATTTTGAATTTGACGATGGGCAGTGGGAAGATGGAGAAATATATGATCCTAAAAGTGGAAAAACCTATAGCTGCGTGATTAAAATGCAGAAGGATGGCACTCTAAGCGTAAGGGGGTATATTGGTATTTCACTTATTGGTCGCACCACTACCTGGACTAAGGCAGAGTAAGGACATCGAGCAGGGCACTGTTTGTATTTGCCGGAGTTTTGCCTTGCTATTCTGCCTGATTTTCAAGCTGCTGTTGCATCTTTAGGATACGGTCATACATATTTTCGCTTGATATTTTTTGACGCAAGCCGTCAGCCATGATCGGAAAAGAGAATGGCGTGAATGCTAAGGTCTTTTTAAGGACTATTTGCTGTTGATTTATCCGCTTTAGCGCAATGATAAGCCGTTGATAATCCAATTGCAAAGTGATTACCTCCTCAGTGGCTTGCCGGAGAAGCAGATTGTCCGGATCGTATTGATGGAACACATCATACAACAGCCCCGATGAAGACTGAAGGTGCTTGTTGGGGACAAAGTGGCCAGGGAAACCCCTGAAAATGAGGCCGGAAATAGTAGCTATGTCCCTGAATTTCATTCTTGCTAATCCTACGTTATTGATGCACGCCTCCATATCCTCTATCAGGTTTTCTAATGAAAAAATATCCAATTCCAACGCTTCTGCAATTGGAATATCCTGATCGGAAAGCAGTTCGAAGCCATAGTCGTTCATAGCCATGGAAAAAGTGATCGGTTTTATTTTAGAAATACGATGGGCAAGCAAGGCACTCAGAATTTCGTGTACTGCCCTGCCTTCGAAAGGAAAAACAAAGATATGATGGCCATCTTTAGATTGGGTATGTTCGATTAGCAGTGAGGAATTGTCCGGTATTTCAGACCATTTTTGCTGAAGCTCCAGTGTGGGTTTTAATTTCTGCATTTCGATATCTTCATATATGCCATGTTTGGCCTGCTCCAATTTGAGCCGGATAAGATGGGCAAATTGCGATGATAGTGGAAGCCTGCCACCTCCCCAGGCTGGTATTCTACCGCCGGATTTCTTTGACTTTTGCACAAATACCGTCAGGTCTTTCAACTTCACAAGTTCCAAAGGTCGGCCTCCAAACCAAAACACATCGCCAATTTTTAGCGACGATATAAAGCTTTCTTCGATGGTGCCCAAATAGCCACCATGGGCAAGCCTTACGTTGAGAATTGGGTCACCCACTATGGTGCCTATCGATAGTCGGTGCCTGGTGATGGTACGGCGATTGCTCGCCTGATAGATGCCGTCAATTTTATGTACTTTGGCATATTCACTATAGTTCTCCAGACTTTTTCCTCCCGAACTGATAAATTCTAAAACCCACTGCCACTCTTCCTTCGATAGGTATTGGTAGGCATGAGTGCTCTTTACTTCTTTCCATAGGGCATCTTCAGCAAAGCCATTGCCTATGGCCAGGGTTACAACATACTGAACAAGCACATCAATGGAATTGATCACCGGCGCCCGGTTTTCATGAATGCCCTCCCGTTCGGCAGTTCTGAGCGCTGCCCCCTCTACAAGTTCAAGCGAATGTGTCGGTAAGAAGTATATTTGGCTGATGCCACCAGGTTGGTGACCACTGCGCCCGGCACGCTGCATAAATCGCGATATCCCTTTGGGTCCACCAACCTGAATTATGATTTCGACCGGACTAAAATCCACCCCCAGATCTAGACTGGAGGTACATACTACCAGCTTGAGCCTGCCTTCGCCTAGTGCGTCTTCTACCCAGCCTCTTATATGATGGTCTATCGACCCATGGTGCATGGCCATGATGCCGGCATATTCTGGTTTTTGATTAAGTATTTCTTTGTACCATATTTCGGTTTGCGATCGGGTGTTGGTAAATAGAAGGGTGGTACTGGCCTGCTCTATCAGAGGCAAAACCTGTGGCAGCAGCCTGATGCCGAGGTGACCTGCCCATGGAAACCGATCAATTTTTTCAGGGATGATGGTCACAATGCTGGTTTTTTTTGAATATCCGCTTTTATGATCACCGGATTGCTGCGGGCAGCTCCCATCAAGACCTGAGCTGCTTCCTCAAGGTTGCCAATAGTGGCCGATATTCCCCAAATTTTAAGTTTTTTGTTGCTGATAGTTTTTATTCTGGCCAGAGCTAATTCTGTCTGTACCCCCCTTTTAGTGCCGAGCAATTCGTGCCATTCATCTACCACTACTGCAGTTGTGTCCTGAAACAACACACTTGATTTTTTTTGGCTGAAAAGGATATGGAGACTTTCTGGCGTGGTGATTAGACACGTGGGTGGATTTTTTACTTGCCGGGATTTTTGATCCGTTGGGGTATCACCAGTTCGTATTTCGATCTCCCAATCCAATTGAAGGTCGGAGCAAAATACCTTCAGCGCTTTTTTGAGGTCTTTGGCCAATGCCCGCAATGGAGTAACCCAAATAACCATAAGACCTGCCGGGCGCTTCTTGCCTGTTTGCTTCAGTTCTTCCAAAATTTGTAAAACACAGGGAATCCAAAGCGCATATGATTTGCCACTACCGGTGGGCGCATTGAGCAGGCCAGATTCGCCTGACAAGAATGCATGCCAGGTCTCCCGCTGAAAATTGAAGGGCTTCCAATTGCGGCTTTGAAACCATCTTTCGGCGAGTTTATAATCGTGCTTTCCGGACATTATTCTTTGGGACATTGGTGAACTTTAATGTTAAATAACAATCCTGCTTTATTTGTTTTGTTGGCTCTACTGCCCAAAGCATTAAATAAACGGTGACATGAATGCTTGCAAATCAACAAATAAATCATTTTTTTGGGTTATCATTTGCTGTTTTTTTCATAAAGCCACTGAGGGGGTTGGTATGTGACGGAACGTACTACTTGATTCCTGATGACAATACCTAAACTGACATTACTATTTTTTTTGGCGAGCATCATTTACCCGTCTTATGCTCAAATTGGCGATACCGACTTTGGTGCACGATCCAGATCTATGGGGCATAGCAATGCCACCATCGAAGATGAGTGGTCTATCTTCAACAATGTCGGCGGCATATCGGCTGTAGCTGATGGCACAGTATGCTTTGGGTACGACCGCTATTTTGCGATCGAAGGATTTGACCGGGTAGCGGCAGCAGCCATTCAGCCTTTCCAATTCGGAACTTTGGGCGCCTCCGTCTATAGGTTTGGAGACGAGTTGTACAACGAAAGTATCATTTCCGCTGCATATGGAAATAAAATCGGGTTTGTTAGTCTGGGTTTAAGAGTCAATTATTTACAAATACGTGTAGAAGAATTTGGTACATCAGGCGCCTTGTTCTTTGATTTTGGTGGTATTGTCAGCCTCATTCCAAAACTTTCTTTTGGAGCTTACATTTCCAATATTTCTATGTCCGGTCTTTCTGATGAGAGCAGCACCGAAATACCAGTGATCATGAAAATCGGGTTTTCCTATCGCCCGGTTAAGAGCTTAAAACTCAATATTGACCTGAACAAAGACATGGAATACACTCCCAACATAAAGGCCGGACTGGAATACAGCATCCAGGATAAATTTTTTGTGCGAACTGGCCTGAATACTGATCCTTTCGTCGGCTTTTTTGGCGCAGGAGTGTGGCTCAACCGATTTCGAATTGACTATGCGGTAGGTGCCAACGCGTATTTGGGCTCTTCGCATCAGGCAACTGTTTCATTTACCTACCACAAAAATGATCAAGATTAGGACGGTAGGGCTGCTCATGGCGTGTCTGCTCTGTTTTGATGTCAACGCTCAAATGGATATGGCAGAACGTTTAGATTTCGAAAGGATAATAGAACGTTTGCTTCCGCTTCAGGAAATGGATGTTGACTATAACGATCTCTACGACAGGTTGGCCACGCTATATGCACAACCTATCGACCTGAATGCAGCCGATCGGGAAGGTCTCCAATCGCTGTTTTTACTTTCCGAGATACAAATCGAAGCAGTGCTTGCTTATCGCGAAAAGTATGGAGATTTTTTTACTTTATATGAATTGATGGCCATCGATGGATTTGACCAGTTAACCATAGAGCTATTGTCGCCTTTTGTTACCGTCGTCACCAATCCGAGGCTATCATTGGGCGAAAGCCTTGCATCCCCGGATAGACACGAGCTTCATATGCGGTGGCAAGCAAGCCTGAACCAGAAGAGGGGATATACCCCGTCAGATACTTCTGGCGGTGGTAAGGTTTCATCTCGATATGCCGGCGATCCCAACAGACTGTACGCCAGATATACCTTTGCCAAAAAAGATCACTATAGCTTTGGTTTTACTACAGAAAAAGATCCGGGTGAAAAGTTGATTTGGGATAAAGCCACTTCCCGATATGGCATGGATTATTATTCGTTTCATGGCATGATTGAGCACATCGGACCAATAAAAAGGATTATTGCAGGTGACTTCAGTATGGATTTTGGTCAAAGTTTAGTTTACGGATCGGGGGTACAAATGGGCAAAGGGTATGAGCCCATCACCACCATAAGACGCGCGAACCTTGGCCTGAGACCCTATCGCTCTGTTTACGAAAGCAAGGATTTTAGCGGCATAGGCCTTTCGACGGGAAATGATCGCTGGGAAGTGAATGCCTTTTACTCATTTGTATGGCGCGATGCCATTATCCGCTCTTCCGCCGAAAGTGATACAAACCAGTATGTCACCTATATCCAGACCATCGGCCTGCACCGTACCACCTCGGAAATAAACGCCAAAAACAGTGTAACAGATCAAACGGTCGGTGCCAATGCGAGTGTGAAGTTATACAACAAAAAACTGGAGGTTGGGCTCAACGCCATGCAAAGTTCTTTTAGCACGGCGATAGTGCCGGGTTACAAAAAGTACAATCAATACGAATTTAGAGGAAAGGATAATAGCGTAGGCAGCATCTATTTCAATTGCTACCTCAAAGGAGCTCATGCATTTGGCGAAATGGCCGTGTCTCAAAACGGGGCGCAAGCATTGGTGGCGGGCATTATATCGAGCCTGTCGTCGCAAGTACAGGCATCGGTATTGATCAGGCAGTACGACAGAAACTTTCATTCGCTTCATGCGCTGGGCTTTGGCGAAAACTCAAAAACCATAAACGAGACCGGAATGTATTGGGGCTTGAGGCTTACACCCATCAGGAAGCTCACACTGGCTGGTTACTTCGATTATTACCGGTTTCCATGGTTAAAGTATCAGGTAGATAGTCCGAGCAGCGGGCGGGATTTTATGCTTTCGGCGCTTTATGAACCTTCACGCCAACTTAGTGTGCGGGTGCAATACCGGCATAGCATGAAAGAGATGAACCGGGAAGTCGAAGATGATCCGTTTGTAAGCATAGACAAGAAAAACACACAGCGCTTTTTGTTTGATTTGTCGCATAGCCTCGACAGGTACTTTACCATCAAAACAAGAGTACAATACTCGGCAGTCACATTTGCCGGCAATGAATCAAAGGGATTTCTCCTGGCGCAAGATGTCAATTTTAGTAGCGAGAGGATAGGTTTTTCAGGTAGGTTTGCCGTGTTTGATACCGATGACTATGACACCCGGCAGTTTATCTATGAACGCGATTTGCTCTATGTGTACAGCGTTCCTTTTTTCTACCAGACCGGTGTCCGTTATTATCTGTTGGGAAAGTTTGAAATCAATAAAAGAGTATCTTTATGGGCGAAATTTTCGAAAACCCAATATCTTGATCTGGAGCAAATAGGTAGTGGTTTGGAATCTGTAGAGGGCAATAAAGTTTCATTTATGGGAATTCAGCTCAGGATAAAATTATGAATTATGGTTTTAGATTTTATTTTTATAGTAATTATTCTATTTTTACCCAAAATGATATAATTTAATTATAATTAACATTGAATTTGTCCAAAATTGTAGTTTGTTTGTACCGGCAAATTTAATGCTAATTTTGCAATAGTTGGCTCTTGTAGATGCCAGCCATTGAACCTAACCTAGATGACATATGGAGGATTTAAAAAGACTCGTTAGAATCATTTCTAAACGAAAGCAAAGGCAGTACCCTTTATTGGAGCTAAAGAGCATAAATGAAAATTCCAGTAAGGAGAACATTTTTTTCGCTATATCAAAAAGGGAGTTGTCAATACCGATGACGACGCCTCAAAATTGATCTATGGCACCAAAAGCGATGATGACCGGTTTAGGATGTTGAAATCGCGATTGAAGCAAAAGTTGCTCAACCACATGTTTTTTCTTGATTTCACTGAAAACAATCAAAAAGCATCAAGCCAGTTTGAGCAAGAATGTATTCAACAGTTGCATCAGGCAAAAATGCTGTTGTTCACGGGGGAATACAGAATAGCTAAGAGCCTCGTGCTCAAAGCAATGACCACAGCCGAACGTTGTGAATTTACCAAATACATCATCTATAGCCTGGAAGATCTGGTGCGCATATACAGCGAAAATTGCCAGCCCCACCTATTCGAAGACGTGGTAAATCGCTTAGCGGAGGTGCGGGAAATCTACAACAAGGAGGAGGGAGCGCGCGAGCATTTTTATTTTATAAAAATGATGGTGATCAAATCGGTAAATTCAAGGAAAAAGAACCTGGAAAACGCAGCCGAAAGTATAGTGGCGCTTGAAAAACTCTATAAGGCAACCCAATCCTACAATATTTTTGAATATCTGCTGCAACTCAATTTGCTACACAAAGAGCTGACGGGCGACTTTCAGGGGATTATCACTATGCTGAAGGAGATTGAAAAAGGCAAATACCTTGGCAATACCCTGAATGAAAACCGCATGGACTATGGGCAGTTGATCAAATCCATGGCTTTTGCCTATCTGAAGGCTTGGGATTTTGATAAGGGGATAGCGTATGTCGAGAAACTGCTCGACTATTTTGAAGAAGGATCTTCTGATTGGTATAATTTACGAGATACCTATTTTCTACTGGCTGTATTTAAGAAGAAATACAAATTGGCCAATGAGATTATCGACAAAGTGTTCGAAAACAAAACTTTCGAAAAACTGGACAAAGAGGAGAAGGAAAAGTGGAAGCTTTACAATGCATACCTGCAATTGGTCGGTTCGGGCAACTTCTTCCTCAGGAATTATAGTTTTGTGAATATCCTGGAAAAAATGCCCGAATACGACAAAGAACGTGAGGGTTTCAATGCGGCCATTATCATTTTACAATTCATCTACTATGTAGAGCAGGGTCAACTCAATGAATTGGAAAACGCCGCGACGAATTGAAAACCTATATGTCCAATCACTTCAAAGAAAACTTCAGCTACCGTACCCGGACTATGTACAAGCTGTTGAATATAGTGGTGGAAAACGAGCTCAATCTCAAAAGCATACAATTTAAAAGCCGCTACCTGGTGAAAAAGCTACAGGAAAATCAAGTAGTAGGCAATGCATATACCGAATTTGAAATTGTACCGTACGAGCACTTGTGGGAATTGATCATCAACATGCTAAAATACAATGAGTTGAGGAGTTTTTGACCGCTTCTGCTAAAGTGTTTTTGCCCCACTCACATAGATGAGTGCCATATTAGAGAAGGTAATACCAAGGATCTCATTTCCCGTATTAGCCTTCTCTTTTTTTTCTATATGAATCCCCCGGATTTTTTAAGGTGCAACCTTCGGTTATGAGCAGGCAGTTTGTAATAGAGCCGATGAATATTAAGTTTTTTTTCGATTTGTTTCCAAAGCAAAAAAAAGGCCTGCCAGAGGCAAGCCATTTTGGTTGATTGATTGAATTGTTATTGAATATTCCTGTTTACATTACTGAATTTTCAGTGATGAATTTGCCGTCCATATCAAATTGAATCGCCTTTTTCCATCCTCAGTTTTCAGAATAAACTCCACATACTCCTTGTCGGCAGACTT
>JAAUQL010000123.1 GCA_012033595.1 Cyclobacteriaceae bacterium
GGATCTTAGTCTCAACTATTAAGCTCCATAGGAGCCAATGTTAGATTATGATTATTTCGTGAATTACAAAGATTATGCACCTTCGGAGCCAGCGGTTTGCCTTAAGATAATTCATAGGCTAAATGGGTGTGTTCGTTCAGCACAAACTAATGTGGATCTTGTCTCAACTATTAAGCTCCATAGGAGCTATATTTTTGTAGCAATCAAATATCCATATGCCCAAGCTCCGTCGGAGCGAAATTTTTTATCGATTATGATATCCCCATACTTTTGTTCTGCCCAGATACCCCGGGATGCCTGCCCTCCAGTTACTATCCCGCCGATACCTTTAATTTTGAATCTCACGTGGCTATTTCTGACAACAAACCAAAATCAGAAGCGCCGCTGCAACCTCATCTGGCCTCCAAACCAATTGAATTCGAATTTTATGAAAAACCATTTATGAACACTATGACAACTTTCTCCCCACTTTTTCCAACAGCGTTTTAGTGAGCCTGATTGCATGATCCTCATCGGTATCTGAGCCCGATTCAATGCCCACATAGCCTGTGTACCCGGCATCTTTCACGATTTGTAGCATACCCATATAATCAATATTAGTCTCATTGCCCTGGGTGTCGAAGCGGCCGCTTTTGGCACTTACTCCTTTGGCAAAAGGCATCAATTCTTTTACGCCTTTGTATTTATCATATTCTTCCTCGCATCCATTTGGCCCTCTTTTAATACAGAAATTGCCAAAATCTGGCAATGTACCACACAATGGTTTGTTTACTTTTTGTATCACATCTGCCAGCCAGACCCCATTTGACGAAAAACCACCATGATTTTCGACGATAATCCCTATTCCATAAGGTTCTGCAAAGGTGGTGAGCCGGCTTAGTCCGTCTATCGCTGCTTTCTTGCCCGCGTCCGGATCGCTTGAGGTAGCGTAGGCATTTACCCTGATGGAATGGCAACCCAGAAACCTGGCCGCCTCTACCCACTTATAATGGTTTTCTACTGCTGTGATGCGTTTTGATTCACTTTCATCAGCCAGGTAGCCTTCATTATCGATCATGATCAGCACATTGGTGATGCCCAGGTCGCTGGTGCGCGATTTCAATTCTTTAAGGTATGCTTCGTCTTCGGCCTTGTCCATGAAAAATTGATTGACATATTCCACCGCCTGAATGCCAAAATCATTTTTGGCCTTCGCGGGAAACTCCATGTTGGTGAGTTTGCCAGAGAATAGAGTTTTGTTGAGCGACCATTCGGCCAACGATATTTTAAAAAACAAATCGGGTTGTGCCATGGCTTTGTGGCTATTCAGCAAAGGAAAAGCGGACAAGGCAGAAATCCCTAGTAAACCTTTGCCGCTGTTGATGATAAATGATCTTCTGGTCTCTTTCATTTTATGATGGGTTTAGGGCTTTAAAGATAGTGATGTATAAATAAAGTAGGCAATAGCACATGATAATAATCCGGGAGACCTCTTGCTACAGCAGTCTTTTAATGCATTGTTTTTTGTAAGGTTAAAACAAATGGTTTGTAAATTTGTCCCTATTGTTTTTGACAACGTTATACCTGACTTTATTTAATTGTAAATCAAATGACCATGAGATTGATCGAGGTGAACGACAAGCATTCGGCTGATGAATTTTTGAAACTTCCGATAAGGCTCTACAAAGATGAACCGCATTGGATCAGGCCGCTCGATAAAGACATACACCAGGTATTTGACCCAGATAAAAATAAATATTTCCGCAATGGCGAACTGATCAGGTGGATATTGAAAAACGAGCAGGGAGAGGTTGTTGGTCGTGTCGCTGCCTTCATCAACCAACGGACGGTAAAAAAGGACAATGAGCAACCCACAGGTGGGATGGGTTTTTTTGACTGTATCAACGACAAAAAAGCAGCCTTCATGCTATTTGATGCTTGTAAAGACTGGCTCTCGGCTCGCGGCATGGAAGCCATGGATGGGCCCATCAATTTTGGCGATCGCGACAATGGTGGGGCTGTCTGGTAAAAGGCTTCGAACTCGATCCCAATTTCAATTGCAATTATAATTTTCCATATTATCAGGAGCTTTTTGAGTCTTATGGATTTAAGACCTATTTTGAACAAATCACTTTTGTGCGCAAGGTGGCAGATCCGCTCGATCCCACATTGCAAGAAAAGGCCCAAAGGATTTTCCAAAACCCCAAATACTCTTTTCGTCATATCCGGCTCAAAGAAATCGACAAGTACACCGTATATTTTCATGAAGTGTACAATGCAGCCTGGGCCAGCCACAAGGGCGTGCCGCAGCTGACACTATCTATGGCCAGGCACCTGATGAAGCAAATGAAGCCCATTATAGATGAAAAGATCATGTATTTTGGTTTTTATGAAGACAAGCCCATTGCTTTTTTTATCACCTTACCGGAAGTAAACCAGATTTTCAGGTATGTAAATGGTAAGCTTGATCTGATTGGCAAGCTGAAATTTGCGTGGCATACCTGGCTAAAAACCAACAAGAAGATGGTGGGCATGATATTCGGCATAGTACCCGAGCACCAGGGCAAAGGGGTGGAGGGTGCCATAATAGAAGCAGTGCGGCTTCGGGTACAAGGTGACTACCAACGATATGAGGACTTTGAGATGAACTGGATCGGAGACTTTAATGTACGCATGATCCATGTGGCAGAGCAGGTAGGTGGCGAACGTGGCAAAATACACAAGACCTATCGGTATCTGTTCGATCAGTCGCGACCCTTTAAGCGCATGCCGTTTATTGGAGAAAAGAAAGGCAGGAATGAGGTGATTGACCCAGCGGAATGATCAACACATCTTTACATAGCTGCCCAGCCACTTGATGTCTTTTTTATGTTTATCAAACACTTTGGCAATATGTTCGTCGTCGATGTGGCCGTCTATGTCGATGTAAAAATAGTATTTGAATGTTTTGCCTTTTTTGGCAGGTCGGCTTTCGAGCTTCGACATATTGATGCCGGCGTTGTAAAAATCCTGTAAGAGCATCATCAGACTTCCCGGTTTGTCAGAAGTTTTGGCCAACAAACTGGTTTTGTCATTATCACTACGTTGGTTTCGTATGTCTTTGCTGATGATGAGGAATCGCGTAAAGTTGTCTGTAGAATCTTCGATATTGTCGAACATGATGGGCACCTTGTGCATACGTGCGGCTATATGCGAGCACATGGCGGCACTGCCATCTTCTGTCAGGGCGATTTTGGCCGCCTTCGAGGTGGAATTTACCGGGATATATTCCACCTTGGAGCCATTGAATGACTCGCTAAGGAATTTCTTACACTGCATAAAACCGATATCTTTGGAATAGATTTTTTTCACATCCTGCAGGTTTTCACATCGGGTGGCAAAGGCGAAGTGGATAGGCAGTGGCACCTCTGCGGTGATGTGCAGCTCAGTGGCGCCCAGCAGGTCTATGGTCTCGCTTACTACGCCTTCCTGGTTGTTTTCCAAGGGCACTACGCCAAATCGTGCGCGCTCCGTATCCACTGCCTCAAAGACCGATCGGATGGAATCCAGTGCCAAATATTTGCTCATGGCGCCAAAGCGGCTTTCGGCGGCCTGGTGGGTAAAACTGCCCTCAGGGCCAAGATAGGCTACCAGCTCTGGAAGTTCAAAATTGCGGCTTATTGCAAAAATTTCCATGAATATGGCCTCTATGGCAGAGCGGCTCAAGTGGCCTTTGTGTGTGGTATAGAGCCTGTCGATGATGCTTTTTTCTCTTTCCGGACGATATACAGCGGTTTGATGTGTACGCTTCAACGCTCCTACTTCTTTGATTATGGCCATCCGGGCATTGAGCACTTCGATCAATTGATTGTCTATCTGGTCGATCTTTTTGCGTAAATCATCTAAGGTTTTATCGTGCATAGTGAAAATATTATGGGCTGTGCCTCAAAAAAGGAAACAAAACTATCTAATTTTTGTGATTTAACAAATTTGAGGTATTATTGGGCTTTGCCTTGATTTATCACAAAAATATCTGCAATAAGTACATTTTTAAAATCGTATGATCATGGATTTAGCCGACCTGCAAGCTCAAATTTCAGCATTAAAAGAAGAGAAATACCAATTGTTGAAACTGGTCAACCATGATATCAGGTCGCCTTTCAACCGCATATTTGCACTCTTGCAACTTTTCGAAATGGAAGCTACCGATATTTCAGGACAGCAAAGAGCTTATTTGGATTCTATGATTTTGTCTATTCTCAGTGGACTTGAAATGATCACCAACCTGCGGGATATGCGTGAAATAGACGCTGGCAATGTAGTAGTGGAAAAAACCGAGCTGGATATTTTGCCACTATTGCACAGGTGCATGCGGACTTTTTCAAAGCAAATGGAGCTCAAAAAGATAACTATTGAGATAAAAGCCAGCGATGATGAAATCATTATTTTATCGGATGAATTCTATGTACAACGGGTGATAGAAAATGTCTTGAGCAATGCGGTGAAGTTTTCCAGGTTGGGCAAGAAAGTGCATGTGGAACTACTTAAAACGGATAAAGGGGTAGAAATATATGTGGAAGATGCCGGTGAAGGCATAAAAGTAGAAGAAGAATATTTGCTATTTCAAAAGTTCAAAAAACTTTCGAACGTGGCTTCAGGAGGTGAAGGGTGCCTTGGATTGGGTCTGTACAATACCACCTATTTTCTTCAAAAACTTGGAGGAGGTATTTCTCTGATCAGAAAAGAAGATGCCGGTTCCACATTTATGATCACATTGCCGGCAAAATAGCGCCTTTTTACCTGATCAAACTCATCAGATATTCACCATATCCACTTTTGATGAGGGGTGTGGCCAATTGTTCCAGTTTGGCTTTGTCAATAAACTTCATGCGATAGGCGGTCTCTTCGATGCTGCCGATTTTCAATCCCTGCCGTTCTTCGATTACCTGAACAAAAGTACCTGCCTGCATCAAAGAGTTGAATGTGCCCGTATCGAGCCAGGCTGTGCCCCGGTCGAGGATGCCCACTTTGAGCTTGCCCTGCCTGAGGTATTCCTTATTTACATCAGTGATCTCATATTCGCCCCTTTTGCTCGGTTTCAGCTCCCTGGCTATTTTCACTACCTCATTGTCATAAAAGTACAAGCCCGGCACAGCAAAGTTTGACCTGGGTTTCTCGGGCTTTTCCTCGATGGAAACGGCTTGTAAATTTTCATCAAAATCGACTACACCATAGCGTTCGGGATCTTGCACATGATAGGCAAATACCACCCCGCCGTCGGGGTCGTTGTTGGACTGTAATAGTTTGGACATACCACTGCCATAGAAAATATTGTCGCCTAAAATCAAGGCGGCCTTATCGCGGCCAATAAACTTTTCGCCGATCACAAAGGCCTGTGCCAGGCCATTGGGAACTTCCTGAGCTGCGTAGCTAAATTCGCACCCATACTTTTTGCCATCGCCCAGCAGCTTTTCGAACATGGGCAGATCATGTGGGGTGGAGATCACGAGAATCTCACGGATTCCGGCGAGCATTAGGGTGGAAAGCGGATAGTAGATCATCGGCTTGTCATAGACCGGCATCAATTGCTTGCTCACGGCCAGGGTGAGTGGGTGCAGCCGGGTGCCAGAGCCACCAGCCAGTATTATTCCTTTCATGTTATCGGTTTTGATATTGATCGCTGTAGTATTGAAGGTAAGCTCCGCTCGTCACATTGTTAAGCCATTCTTTATTTTCCAAATACCAATCCACTGTTTTCCCTATGCCTTCTTCAAATTGCAACGAGGGCTCCCATCCCAGTTCGTGCATAATTTTGGAAGCATCAATGGCATAGCGGAGATCGTGTCCGGCGCGGTCTTTCACGTAAGTGATCAACGACAGCGAGGTGCCTTCGGGTCGGCCAATTTTGGCATCGACGGTTTTGCAAAGCACCTTGATCAGGTCCAGGTTTTTCCATTCGTTAAATCCGCCAATGTTGTAGGTTTCGCCAATCTTCCCTTTATGGAAAATCACATCGATAGCCCGTGCATGGTCAACCACATATAGCCAATCTCGCACATTTTCTCCTTTGCCATATACTGGCAGGGGTTTATTGTTTAAAATATTGTTGATAAAAAGAGGTATCAACTTTTCGGGAAACTGGTTGGGGCCATAATTATTAGAACAATTGGAAATAACTACAGGCAGGCCATAGGTATTTTGATATGCCCGCACAAAATGGTCGCTGCTGGCCTTGGAGGCAGAGTAGGGAGATTGCGGGTCGTAGGGTGTGGTTTCCAAAAAAAAGCCGCCATCGTGCAGCGATCCATACACTTCGTCTGTGGATACGTGGTAAAACAGCTTGTCGCTAAAATCATCTTTCCAAAAATGTTTTGCCGCGTTGAGCAAATTGACTGTACCCACCACGTTGGTCTGAATAAACTCCATGGGGTTGGTAATGGATCTATCGACGTGAGACTCGGCGGCCAGGTGGATGACCGCATCGAAGCGATGCGTTTCAAACAGCTCCCGGATATAATCACCATCTACAATATCGCCCTTGCAAAAGGTATAATTCGGCTCTGACTCTATATCCGTTAGGTTTTCCAGATTACCTGCATAGGTCAGTTTGTCCAGGTTAAAGATCTGGTATTCTTTGTACATTTTAACAAAAAGCCGCACCACGTGCGAACCAATGAACCCCGCTCCGCCGGTAATCAATATTTTTTTCATGTTGCGAAGTTGCTATTTTTTTATGTACCGCTCAAAATCGTTGTGTTCTTTTTTATACAAGCTTTCTTGTGGCAGAGATTTGAAGTATTCGTAAGTGATCTTGAGCCCTTCTGATCTGGAAATTTTTGGTTCCCAACCCAATAATTTTCTGGCGAGTGTGATGTCTGGCTGCCTTTGGGTGGGATCATCGGTGGGTAGTGGCTTATAGACGATCTTCTGGTTGGTGCCAGTCAGTTTTATGATTTCTTCTGCAAAATCCTTAATGGTGATTTCATCAGGGTTGCCGATGTTTACGGGGCTGGCATAGTCGCTCATGAGCAGGCGATAGATGCCTTCCACCAGATCATCGACATAGCAGAAAGACCGGGTTTGCGACCCATCGCCAAATATGGTTAGGTCTTCTCCACGCAGGGCCTGGCCAATAAAGGCCGGAAGCACACGCCCATCATTGAGCCGCATTCTTGGGCCATACGTATTGAAAATACGGATAATCCGGGTTTGTACCTGGTGATAGGTATGGTAGGCCATGGTAATGGCTTCCTGAAATCTTTTGGCTTCGTCGTACACTCCCCGCGGCCCTACCGGGTTTACATTCCCCCAATAGTCTTCTGTTTGCGGATGCACATGCGGATCGCCATAAACCTCTGAAGTGGAGGCAACCAATATCCTTGCTTTTTTGTCTTTGGCTAACCCAAGCAAATGATGGGTGCCCAGTGACCCTACCTTTAAGGTTTGAATGGGGATTTTGAGGTAATCGATGGGGCTGGCTGGGGAAGCAAAATGCAGGATATAATCCAGATTGCCCGACACATGCACAAAGTTTGACACGTCATGTTCATAAAAACTGAACTGTGGCAATTTGAACAAATGCTCTATATTCTTGAGGTCGCCGGTGATGAGGTTGTCCATCGCCAATACTTCCATGTCTTCGGCAATAAACCGGTCGCAGAGGTGCGAGCCAAGAAAGCCTGCCGCACCTGTGATCAATATTCTTTTCTTAGACATTTATTTCGTTTCTACCTATGCTGATATATGTAAAGCCCAGATCCTTCATTTGCTGTGTCGGATACAGGTTTCGACCATCAAAAATAACTTTTTGTTTTAGATTATTAGCCATCAGCTCAAATTCCGGCTGACGAAATACGGGCCATTCTGTAATGATCAGCAGGGCATCGGCGCCTTCCAGGGCATTGTATTCGTCTTCAAACAGTTGGATTTTGTCCCCGTATATCTTTCTGATGTTTTCCATGGCTTCCGGATCGTAAGCCTGCACCCTGGCTCCCGCAGCCAGCAGTTCATCAATATTGTAAAGCGCCGGTGCTTCGCGGATATCATCGGTATAGGGTTTAAACGCCAGCCCCCAAATAGCGATGGTCTTGCCTTGCAGTTCACCAAAGTAATCTTTCATTTTATAGAATAGCTTTAGTTTCTGCTTGTGATTGATGTCCATCACCGAATTTAGTATTTCGAAATCGTAATTTACATCTCTGGCCGATTTGGCTAATGCCTGCACATCTTTGGGGAAGCAACTGCCTCCATATCCTATTCCCGCAAACAAAAAGCGCTTGCCAATCCTGGAGTCCAGGCCTATACCTTTGCGTACATCGTCCACATTGGCGCCCAGCTTTTCGCACAAGTTTGCGATTTCGTTCATAAAGGTGATTTTAGTAGCCAAAAAAGCATTGGCGGCATATTTGGTCAGTTCGGCCGAAGCCTCATCCATAAAAACGATCGGATTGCCCTGTCTCACCAATGGAGCATATAGCGCATCCATAATGGAAATGGCCTTGAGCGAATTGGTACCCACTACCACACGGTCTGGCTTCATGAAATCATCCACCGCCACCCCTTCGCGTAGAAATTCCGGATTGGAAACCACATCAAAATGAACCTTGCAATTTTTGGCGATGCGCTCCCGCACCTTCTCCGCTGTACCTACAGGCACGGTGCTTTTGTCCACCACCACGGCATATTCTTCGAGCAAGGGGCCGAGGTCGTCAGCGACTTTCAGTATGTATTGCAGATCGGCAGAACCATCTTCGCCAGGCGGCGTCGGTAATGCCAAAAAGATCACTTTGGCATCTTTCACGCCTTCGGCTATTTCGGTGGTAAAGTTCAATCTGCCATGCTTCACATTGCGTTCGAAAAGCACATCGAGACCGGGTTCGTAGATCGGAATTTTCTGGTTCTTCAGGTCTTTGATTTTTTGTTCGTTAATATCCACGCAGGTAACGTGGTTTCCCAACTCAGAAAAACAAGTGCCTGTAACGAGACCAACATATCCTGTTCCTATTACAGCAATTTTCATTTCGACAATTTTATGGTTAGTTAATAAAGTTGCGTCACAAAAGTATTTCTTTCCCTTTATATTTTATAATTATTCCAAGATAATAATGGCTTAACAATGCACATTCATGGTTATTTCACATTTTTTAAATCTCAGATCTGATCCCTTGGCAAGCGTTGTATGGCCGGTTGCAAACGATTGATCATGAAAAATGCATTGATTTTTAGTTTAGTCTGTATGTACTCATAGTCGGGCTTTTCATCTTGCCATCAGGTTTTTGTACAATGTGCTTCTCTGAGGTCAGACGCTAAATGTGATCTCGCATAGTGGTACGTGAAGCAATAACAGCCGGCCGATAAGATGCAAGTAACGTGATGATAATAATGCTGATGCCGGTATATAAGAAGTCGGGGAACTGCATTTTGACAGGATATGCATCGATTACAGCGGTTTGCATACCCATAGAAACGAGGCCAAAATGCTGTTGAACCAGGCATATGGTCATTCCCAAAAACAAACCCAAAAAAGCTCCCATAAAAGATATGATGGCACCTTCGGCCAGGAATATGCGCTTAATCAGCTTTTTGCCCGACCCCAAAGCGGCCAAAATAGAAATATCCTTCTTTTTGTCGATGGCCAGCATGGTGAGGGAAAAGAAGATATTGAAGGAGGCTATAGCCAAAATAAAAGAGAATATGATAAAGACAAAAAGCTTTTCTATTTGCAAAACCTTAAAAAAATCGGCGTGGATTTCGTCGCTTGTCAATACCTTAAAATCGTCTCCGGCAAATTTTTTTATCCTTGATTTCACCTGGTCAATATTTGCCCCGGCAGCTACCTTTATTTCCAGCGATGTCCGCCTTTGCCCATAGTCGAGCAAATCCACTGCGAATTCGAGCGGAACAAACACATAGTTCATGTCATATTGCTTTTCGATGGCATATACGCCTGCCGGCAATATCACCCTCTGATTGGTCAGATTATTCGGGTTGAGCCCACTGGTTTTTCCTCGTTTAGGATAGAAAAACTGCATGGTGTACATATTGTTGAGTTTGTTGATCGAGAGGGACTTTTGCACGCCACGAGCAATCACGGCATAGTTTACGCCATCTTCTTTGAGCAACATTTTGCCATAGATTATATTACTGTCGAGGCGGTGGTGGTCTACGAAATTATCCTCAACCCCCTTTAGTTTCACGACCATTTCATCGTTTTTGTACCTGGCATAGGCGTTGTCTTCTACCACCTGAGTCACGATTTCCACGCCTTCGATGCGCTTTATTCCTTCCAGAAAATCCTGTTGCAGTTCAAAGCTTTTACCCAGGGCAGCTTCTATTTTCAGTTCCGGGTCAAAACTCTTATTTAAGCTCCGGATCAGGTCTTCCAGGCCATTGAACACCGACAACACGATGACCAGAGCGGCGGTTCCGATCGCGACCCCCGCCATAGAAATGACAGATATCACATTGATGAAGTTTTTCTTTTTTTTGGAAAGAAAATACTTGCGCGCTATGAAGAGGGGTAGATTCAATGGACTTGGTGAATTAATATCTATTCTTGGTCTGGTTCTGCCGGGGGAATATGGAGATTTTTGAGTAGGGCATCCATCTTTTGTGCATGTTCGGCGCCCTGATCGAGATGAAAAATGAGTTCCGGTATTTTACGTACTTGTTGCCTATACTCCTGGAAAGCGACCGTTTTATTTCCCCTTTGTGTTGCTGGACGACTTCCAGCATTTTTTCTTTGTCGCCATCGAGCAACAGCCCCAGGTGCACATGGGCCACACTGAGATCGGGGGTCATTTCTACCTGGGTCACGGATATGATATTTCCTGTGAAAATACTTTTTTGATCTTTCTGAAAGACCTCGCTCAATTCCTTTTGAATGAGCTTGGAAAATTTCAACTGGCGTGTACTCGTCATAATTTTCAAATATTTATGCTGTTCATTATTTAGTAAATAAACGAGTATATCTATATTGTCGCATATTACTTATTAATCAACAAATATACTATTGTTAGGCTATTTTAGAATAAATGATCCATACCGATTGCTGATCATTTTTATAGTGCTCACGCTCTTCAGGCTGCCTTTTCTGATCTCGCCCGACTGGCAAACCATTCCCGAACTGAGCTGGATGATCGTGGGGGAGCGACTCAATGAAGGGGCGCTGCTTTATGTGGGTATATGGGACGACCTTGGGCCACTTTCTGCCATTGCGTATAGGCTAACGGACTTCGTCTTTGGGCGTTCGCATCTCAGTTTTCAGATACTGGGTTTGCTGATCTACTTTTTCCAGGTTTTTTATATGAATTACATTGCACTCAAGCATAAGATGTACAATGAAAACAACTACTTGCCTGCGCTTTTTTATGGCATCCTGGGTCTTCTTTTTTTCAATATCATTATGCTGTCACCGCAGCTCCTCGGTTTGACCTTCGTATTGCTTTCCCTCAATAGCCTCTTCAACCATATAGAGACAAGAAACAAAACCGATGGCAACCTGCTCAATATCGGTCTTTATATCGGTATAGCCTCACTGTTTTTCTACCATATTTTCTGATGGTATTTGTGCATGTGCTCGGGCTTATGGTCTTCACCAATACGGTGCTTCGCCGTTATTTGCTATTGGTGTATGGGGTGGTTATCCCTTTTATACTTTGTTGGTTGATATATGCATGGCATGGGCATACGCATGAATTGTATGTAAATTTTTTCCATACACTTTTAAATTTGGAGTCTTATCAATTTCTCAGTTACAAAGCTTTGGCTATAGCGCTGGGTACCACAGTGGTGCTTTTTGCCATTTCGGCATTGAAGATCCTTCAGGTTTTGGTTTCACCATTTCCAGGTAAGGATTCAGAAACCATA